>JBMSSC010000193.1:0-2028 GCA_049424145.1 Bdellovibrionia bacterium | reverse complement strand
TCATTGACCTTGTTGCTGAATCGCGACTCTATCCCCAGAGTTTTGGAGAAAAGACCCACGAAGAGACTCGACGGAAAATAGCGCAATCTCTGCGTGCCAAACGAAGCCTGGTGATCTTGGGTAAGTCAGGAACAGGGAAGTCCAGTGCGGTTCGGGCATTTGCACGAGACATTGGTCTGGGCCTAATTCGAGGAATCCCCCGTACGACTCAAATTTTTGAAGTGAAGATGTCCAGTTTTGCCAGTGGCACGAAATTCACTGGAATGATCGAAAAGCGAATTGCCACAATGATTGCCGCTGCTCGAGAGCTGGGCTGCTTTTTTTTCATCGATGAACTCCACTCCATGTCTGGCATTGGGACTTCCTCGACCCAGGAAAACGACATCACTCAGTATTTAAAAGGACCGATTGAAGCAGGTGAACTGGCTTTAATCGGGACAGACACGTATGCTGAATTTTACCAAGCCTTTGGAAAAGATCCCGCTTTTTTGGAGCGCTTTGATCAGATTCAACTTCCCGCACTCGAAGGAGAAACCCTTGAAGAGGTGATCCGCACCCGAATGATGAGGGAATTTTCATTTCCATTAACGCAAGAGATCATTCGCACTGCCATTGACTTGTCCACCGAGTACGACCTCACTTCTTCTCAACCCAGAGCGGCCGTCAACCTCCTTCGCGGAGCTCTCTCGAGTATTGAGGACGGAGACGGCGAAAGAGAGGTCCTGAGCCCTGCAACTTTAAGGCAAGCAGCCTCTGATCGATACCACTTAAGATCGGATCAGTTTGACTACAAGGAGAGAAGGAGAAACCTGAGCCAGCTGAAAGAGGGAATGGACCTTGAAATTGTATCCCAGGAGGAGGCCAAGACGGCTTTAATGTCGGTTTGGAAGCGAAAAATCTCGGGAGTAGGCGATCCGAATCACGTCAATAGCGTACTCCTGGTGGGAGCCCCAGGAGTGGGTAAGTCTCACTTGGCTGCGCTCTCAGCCGATCGAATGGGCTACAAGAGACACATCATTGAGATGAATAAGTTTGAACGGGGAGACATTGAGGAGTTTAGACGGGAAGTTTACAACGCCTTACTGAAGAGTCCTTTTCAAGTCCTGATCTTTGATGAAATCGAGAAGGCTCACATCACCGTTCAAGAATCCGCCTTAAAAATGCTTCAGGACGGCGCATTCACGGTCACAGAAAGACTCTCCCACGGGGGAATTCTCACCCAAGAGGTCAATGCAAAGAAGGCCCTTTTTATCCTAACCTCCAACGCAGCCAGTGATTGGATCGAAAACCAAAGCAAAAGAGCAGAGGGCCTCTCTTTTGCGGAACTCAAAAAAGAACTCGAAGCAGGAGGAATCTCAAAAGCGATCCTCTCACGCATCCTCCATATCGTTCCCATGACTCGACCTTCGGAGCGCGAGTTCCAAAGCGCCGTTCGATTTTACCTCAAACAAACGCTTGATCGAGAGAGTCAAAAGCACCACCTTCAATTCCACCTAACGAATGAGGCTGAGTTTTTTGATTATGTCTTCTCTGGTTACTCCTCAGGTTTAGACTATCGTGACGCAAAACACTCCCTATTCTCAGTTGAGGAAGGAATTGCCGATGCGCTGATTGAATCCGAGTTTGAGCCCGGAGCAGAGGTCAAATTAACGTGGAAGAAGCCCAAGACAAAAAATAAACAAAAACCCGGCTATGAGCCCTGGCAATCGATGTACAATTAGAGGATCAAGCAACACAGCTCGGATACAACGGGTCACGCCACGAAATAAGGCATGATTGGCGCTTGGCTGATCATCAGACCCAAGGTTTTAGCTCATTGCATTAGGGACTGACAACTGGGAAGGATTGACCCCCTGTAACTGAGCCATTGCCTAATTGAGCCCGCCATCTAGTTCCGATCGCTTGAGAACACCTTCGCTACGCGGAACGTGTCAATGAATTTGAGACAGCAATCTTGATTAATTAATGAACATCTTCTACTCGACTCAAAATACGAAGTTCACGGTCGTAATCCACGGCTTGGCCTAC
>JBMSSC010000192.1:0-2175 GCA_049424145.1 Bdellovibrionia bacterium | reverse complement strand
CCTAAGTTTTCCTTAGCCACAATGTAGGCGCCTCCCACTCCCGGATAAGCATAAATGGTCTGCCGATACGAAACCGTGATGCCGCCCAGGAGAATCACAATTCCCAGGGAGATGGGAATTGACCAACTGATGGCCAAACTACTGAAGGCGGCCAGGGGAATTAAAATTTCCTCCGTCGCATAGGAGACGGAAGAAAGTGCGTCGGAGGAGAGGACGGCAAGAGCCTTCCACTTGGGGATTTTCTGATGAGACACCATCTGACTTGTGAGCGGTTCACCTAAAAAAATCCGTTTTAAACGAGTGAAGAGTTGCATATCTGATCCTCGAATTTCAGCTCATCCGACTCAGAAGGTCAAGCTCTATCGTTCGTTTTGCCCGAAAAACTTAAGTCTCTGAAACTGAATTCTTTCACCTTTTCACCCGCAGGGGTTAATGCTAAAAATCAGCCTTAAGATGAGAACCATCACCGAATTTTCAGGAATTGCACTCAAAGAAGCTCAAAAACTCAAGAAAGCGCTCATCGAAGGGGGGCAAGCCCCCGAACAATGGCAGGCCTCACTTCGAGAAACCCTCCAACTCGATGAAAACCGCATTCAGTTCTTACTCTCCCTTTTAGAGCTGATCGAAGCCCGACCCCAAAACCGGGTGGAGGACTTAAAGCGCGGGATCGTAGCCCAACTCCAAGAGGGGGAGAAGACCCCCACTTCGGGCTGGGATCAAAAGGAGACTTATTTTTTTAAAGTGGAGTACTTTCCTCCTTTAATCCCCGCGTCGCCGCCCAAAGGACGAATGGACTCTTCCAAAAAAGGCCGGGGCTCTAAAAAACGCAAGGGCCGAAAGCCAAGGAGAGCCGAGGGAGGACCACTTGCCACACCTCACTCAAAAGACACTGCCTCAGGCTCAGACAGTGCTCAGGAACGCCCTGCTCGGAGAAGACCCCGGTTTTCTCGAGGACCCAAGCCCAGTGCTCCTTCTCAGACAAACCGGGTGGTGATCCAACCTAAAACCGCAGTGTCACCCCCTTCGGGGCCAGTGATTCGGCCTAAAAACATGGGAACTCCCCTGACCACTGAATCCTCTCCTCCTCAAAAAACCGAGGAACCGCGTCACTAAAAAGGAGATTGGGGGATCCCGGATACGGCAATGGCTCGCTCAAAGAGCCGGAACGTGTTTCTGGAGTCATCCAAAAGCACTCGACCTGGACAAAGAATCGGCTCGTTCGCAAAATTGAAGCTGGCTTCATCCTGGGGCACGTGCTGAGGGCCACACTTGGATTGAACTTCCTCTAAAACGAGCGTCAATTGCCGCTGATCCCTGGAATCGGTCAAATCCAACTCAGCCACTCCCTCAGGCAAGTAGCGATAAAACTGAGGAACCTCATTAGACCAGAGCATTGGAGGTGAGTAAATGGACTTCAGACTCGGTTGCTGATGACCTCTTTTTCGGGTGGCCACACTGGTGTTCAAATCGACCACCTCTCCAAATTGGGTTGCAACCCAGAAGTGAAAGTGCTCTCCCCAACAACCGGCCCAAATCACAGAATGATCCTCAAGGACTTCAAGCCAAGCCACTTGTCCGTACATGACTTGAGATTCAATCTGAAACTGCTTCAGCGCTTCCACACAAGCCACGGCCACCAAAAGGGGACACTCCACGCGGTCTCCCGAAATTCGGTCCACCACCGAGGAGACGACTTGAGAGACATTCGCAATCACACCCAGCGGAGTTCTAGAAGGGGGCAAAGAGGGGGAAATCAGCTCACTTGAGGAATCTGGACTCTGAGGACTCATGAGACCTGTACTTCTAAACCCTCCCCATCGGAAACGCAAAGGGAATCCAACCGCAAACCGGGTCGGCACGAATCGACCCAAGATCACTGAGTCACCAAGACTCGGGCTCTCGTGCTTTTTCTAAGACCTTGCTGCAACGATGGCAAGGATCATCCATCCGATCAAAAAGCAGACCCCACCCAGTGGCGTGAGGACTCCGAAGAAACGAAGCTCGGCCACTGACACCACAACTAAACTGCCTGAGAAAATCAGGATCCCTAAACTAAAAGCCCAGATCACCCACCGCAGAGGCAGGCCTGGCATCTGAGCGGCCCAAATTCCCACGGCAATCAAGGCCAAGGCATGAATGAGCTGATACTGAACGGCCGTCTGATAGGTTGCAAAC
>JBMSSC010000191.1:0-2358 GCA_049424145.1 Bdellovibrionia bacterium | reverse complement strand
CTTTTTTTTGATTTTTCAGCTTTTTCTCAAGAAGATGACCTCGCCTGAAAATCACCTCAGGCAGCCAGTTTTAGCTTCCCAGTCTTCCTCTGATTCTTCCCAGTATTCTTCTTCCTCTTTAGAAAGCTGGATTCAAACTCAGTTTGTAAAGTCACTTTCTCAGATGTTCATGAATGTCTCCTACGACGGGGAGTTGCCGGGATCCGTTGTGGCCTCTCCATCTCGAACTCATCCTGATTATTTTTATCACTGGATTCGAGATGCTGCGTTGGTGATGGACACCGTGGTCAGTGCTTTTGGACAAGCTCAGTTGCATTCTGACAGGCTCATTTATCCCATTAACTCCAATACCTCCTTGGGGGTAGCCATGGGTAGGTATCCTGAGGACATTTACGATGGATACGAGGCGAGACAGACTCAGGGCAATCCTTGGATCTTAGCCACTCTGGGATATGCTGAGCTGTGTTACTGCTTGGCTGAACATTGGCAGCAGGTAGGCGTAATCCAAGTGACTGCTCGGAACCGAGCCTTCTTGGAGGATCTCACCGTTGCAAGTGGGAAGCGATGGGAGCTCTCTGGATTGCCTCAGAGTTTGGATCGCTCCACGCATGCGTTTTAAACCCTTCTTCACCAGGCTCAGCTCGAGGGGAATCGTCTGCTTTTGCGGGTGCGTTTTCATACGGGTGCTGATGGGAGTTTCTCAGAACAAATCAATCGAAATACCGGATTGATGCAAGGGGCCAGGGATCTTAGCTGGAGCTACGCAAGTTTTCTAACGGCCGTTTGGGCAAGGCAGAAAACTGCTCCGTGAGAAAGACTCAATCGAAAGCGACGGTACCACGGGGCTTTTTTTGGGGGCCCAAGGGATCCATCAGCCCAGGCAAAACGCATGTCGTTTTGCCTGGGCCGTTAGGCAGGCCGTACAGGATTGATCCCTCACACCCCAGCTTTGGTTCTTCTCGGATTGGGCTATGAGGGAGTTAAATTTTAAAGAAATTTTTAAGGAATATAAGTTGAGGGTCCCTTACAAATATTGTCAAAACGCGTGTTTTCAGTAATCAAGGCCGAGTTACTGAGGCTAAAAGTCGCCGTACAGAGGGTGACCGAGTTTCGAATTCGTACCCAGTCCAGCCTTAAGTTTCCCTCCTCGCCTGGCGGGTTTCGCTTGGCTAAAGAGGCTTTTCTGACGATCATTTGCTCGGTTGCAATGGGAACGTACTCACGCGTACTCGCACCTGCGATGTTGTCAGAGACCCCCAAGATCATCTGGTTGGCTCTCTGCGACAAGAGTCGACCTCGAGGCCCATCATCTGCATTGAGGGATGTGGGGTTTTTAATGGCAGGGTAGTAGGGGCTATTGGCTGTGAGGTTCAGGGCTTGGGCTCTGGCATATTTCTGATTCACAATGCTCATCTGAATGGCTGTGTTGATGCGAGTGAGTAAAGTGGACATGCCTAAAAAGACCGGAAGGATCAGAAGAAACTCAATGAGGCTTTGTCCCTTTTGCGTTTGGGCATGAGGAAGAAAGGAGTGTTTTGATTGAAGCCTGAGTTTTGTTTTCAGAGCGAACCTCGTTTTTAAAACAGTGAACGCCTCTTTTTAATTTTAACAAAAAAAATGTAAAATAACAAAAATTTAAAGGAGAGGCCCCATTGTTTGAGTTCTTTAGCTGACTTAAAAGCTAAGGATTGTCAGATTCAGATGATGAAGTCTCCTCGATGGCTTTTTGCTGGCGAAAATAGGTCTCTCCCTCTTTGGGGCGGTACATGGTCTGGGGATTTCCCGATGGATCCGTAATGGCAAATGTATTGGAGGGGGGATGGTAATAAAGCGTGGATCGATCCCGTGCACGGATTCTTTTTAAAGTCCCTTGGGGTGGGCACGTGATAAATAGGTGGGTCTGCACGATGTACTCAATGGCATTTTTGAGCCTAGGAAATTCTTTTCGATGCCGTCGCCAGTGATCAATTGCGTTTCGGATGGAGTTCTTAAACTTGCCCTTTGACCAGATCTGAGTGCTCCGGGGGGTCCGAATGGCATCGGAGATTCGTTGACTCTGAGTTGAGGAGTCGGGCAGTGGGCATGAGAGATCCTCCGGGGTGATCAGATGCTCGTAGTCAGGCGTTTGAAGTGCAGGATTAAG
Source organism: Bdellovibrionia bacterium (assembly GCA_049424145.1). Lineage (GTDB taxonomy): Bacteria > Bdellovibrionota > UBA1018 > UBA1018 > UBA1018 > JBMSSC01. The sequence continues at coordinate 215 of JBMSSC010000191.1, read as the reverse complement.
TGCAAGGCGAGCAAACTGCACTCCCAGCTGCAGCAAGGAGTGGGATCGAATGAGGTGCTTTTCAACTCGATTGAGCGCTAGTTCATCCTCCAGCCCGAGTCTCTTGGGTTCTTTTTGTTCCTGGGCTGCGCGGGCCGCTCGAATCCATCGCTCGAGACTCTGTTGGAGGGCAATCTGACCAAAGATCCGGGCCTTGATTTCAAATTCCGTTCAGT
>JBMSSC010000190.1:0-2383 GCA_049424145.1 Bdellovibrionia bacterium | reverse complement strand
TCTCCCCGTTTATACATCTCGGAAGCCTCAGCAGGGGGAATGTCGCCGAGGGAGCCGTGTAGCCGCTCCTGGTTGTAAAAGCGGATAAAGTTATGGGTCTTCTCATAGGCCTCTTCAAAACTGTTAAAATAAGTCACACTCAGGAACTCCAGCTCAAGAATCGAAAAGAATGACTCAATATGGGCATTCTTGTTCGGCGTTTGAACCGGAATAAATTCATGGGACAATTTCTCCTCCAGTTGAGCAAGCCACCGACTGAGTTCATTTGCCTTCATTTGTGGCCCGTTGTCAGACCGTATGATCAAGCCATGGTCAGCGGTAATTCCCTCAGCCAAGAGTGATCGGGCTAGCGTGTTACAGAGATCTCCCGCTTGGCAGCGGAGTCCAACATGCGTTCCAACGACGTTGCGAAGGAAGACATCAATAAAGGAAAGGATAAAAAAGAATCTCCTCTCACCATCGATGTACCCGTACTTCAAGTCAAACTCCCAAACTTGATTCGGGCCGGTCACAATTCGGTTCCGAGCAATCCTTCTCACCGGCAAAGAGCTCCTCGAGCGCTGTTCTAAAAGAAGCTCATTTTCCAGGCAAAGTCGGTAGATTTTCTTCTTGTTCACATAGATGCCATGATCCCGTCTCAGCATCTTGGTCAATTTCCTGTATCCTGCCCCATTTGAGTACTCTGGACGATCACGGTACCCCTTCAGCAGGAGAGAGACCGCTTGATCCAACACCAGTGAACCATCCCGATTTCGCGTGAATCCGGGGATAGGACGGCCAGAGTTTTGATGGCGCTTATCCTCATCGGGAGCCTTCTGCTTGAAATACCAGCTGGATCTCGACAGACCAGCCATTCGACAAACTTTCTCCACCGGAAACCCCTCCGCTATGAATTCTGCGCAGATGGCTCGTCTGTCAGCCAGAGTTGGTTTGTTTTTTTTAAAAGCTCCTTGAGAATGCGGTTCTCAAGCTCCGCATCTTTCAACCGAGACTCTAGGTTTTTGAGGGCCCTCTTGGAGGCTCGTTTTGGAGCATTTCTCTCAGAGTTAACCCAGCTTACAATGGTCGTGTAAGAGATGCCTCGGTTTCGTCCAACCAAAGCCATGTTCCCAGTCTCTTTTACCTCTTTTAGGACCTGCTCACGCAGCTCCTTGGAATGTCGATTCACGTCTACAGTCATCCTTCTTGCCTTTCCTTATAGCACAATCTACGTATTTTGACTGTCCAAGGAATATCAGGGGCCTAAAGGATCTCAATGAAGATGAAATGCGACTACTGCTCCTTTCTTTTTGGGCTTCTCTTTGCATCGATGGAGGACACTCCCTTCAAGAAGTTTTAAGCGCCTTTAAGCTCAATGCGCTTTATCTTGACCCAGGCAAAAATCAAATGGAGACCCAAAAGTCCCATCGATCTTTCTCCAAACGCTCACTTCGAAGCCTCGTTGCCATCACTCATGACTTGTCGGTCAATGGGTCGGACGAAAATAAAAAGTTTGGTCTTTACGAAAATAGTTTTTTTCGATTTATTCGTCACTCCAGCTTTTTGAAAGTCAAAAATAAAGCTAGACAAGAACTACTTGATTACCTTGAAAAGGAGTGTCAGTGAAAAAGTTGATTTGGTTTGCGTTTTTAGTCGCTCAGACCGCATGCTCAGGAGTCCCCACAAAAAAAAGTCAGGTGATTTACCCCACGAGTGGTAAACTGAGTGCTCAAGGAACTTATCTGCCCTTTGCTGGGGTTACTGTCGTAGCTAAAGTGAAAAAAGAAAATCGGCCCTTTTTTGAGGAGCTTCATCAGGAACTTAAGAAAAGCCCTGTCATTTCGCGCTACTTCGCACTACTTCCGGTATCAAGCTTCCATATGACGACAACGAATTTATATACCGAGAAAGATCGCTACGCTGGCAGTTGGAATGACTTCATTTCGTCTCATCTTCCCGTATTTGCAAGTCTTTATAAAAGACTTGAATCAGCACAGTTTGAACCTCAAGTCCACATGGAGAAATTAGCCGTCGCAGGTACAATCAAAATTGTGGTCCGATTTTTAAATGAAGAACAGGAAAATACGGTTCGAAAAATTGCAAAAGAATTCAATCAAGAGCCGAAAATCCCAAATCCATTTCATATCACCATGGGGTACCTCTACCAAGATTTAGAATCCGATACCAAGCAAGAGATCGAACAAGAACTCCAACGAATCACGCAAAAAATCCTTGCATCTCATCCTGAACCTCTGACTCTGGAAGTTCCCAAGCTCAGCTATTTTTTCGATATGCTCGATTTTTTCCCTTGGGAAGCGAAAAGAAACCCCTTTGAGACGAGTTCAAGTCATTGACGTCCTCCCCGCCCTAAAGGGCCAAGCCGCTTGCGCGGGGGGATTCCCTT
>JBMSSC010000189.1:0-2606 GCA_049424145.1 Bdellovibrionia bacterium | reverse complement strand
CCCTGAACGGGCGAGTTTTACGGCGGATTTGATAAAAGGGGATAAAACAGAGCCAGCACGAGAAGTCTTAAAACCGTGGCCAAGACCCAAAAAAGCGGAAACTGGTGATGCAACTCAAAAAAATGAATCAGCATTCCCCCTAAAAATGTAAAAACTCCCCCACTCAGACCCGAGAGCGTTGCATAAACTGAAAAATAAGTAGCACTGGCGTGAGACGAGGGGCTCAGTCTGAAAAGAATCTTAGTCTGCGCCAAAAGAAACCCTGCCCACACCAGTCCACTGAGTAAATATTCAAACGGCGCCATCCATTGAACCCAGCTCACCCCACCTAAGGCATAAAGAACCGGAGAGACGGCAATCCCCAACGCATTGAGCCCAAGCACTCGGTAAGGAAGCCCGGTTTGATCCACTCGCCTGCCCCAGAAGTTGGAAGCAAAGAAACAACCCAGGCTTGCAAGAGCGGTCCAGATCATCAGGGAACGAAGAGGAAGGCCAAGGGCCTTGGTGAAGTAGTAGGGATAGTAGGAACTGGCCAGCTGGAGGATGCCATTAAATAAGGCGCCAAAGATTAAAAAGCTTCTAAAGTGGGGATCAAAAAAAGGCTCCTTTAAAGTCTCCCCAATTGAGCGGGCCTGCTGCATGGGCAAACTCTCGGCTTCAACGTCTCTCACTTTTGCATTGAGAGCCAATGAAACGCCTCCACAGACCAGCGCCGCCACACATAAGAGCACCAGTCCCAGATAGTACCCATGATGAGTCCAATCGACAAATAGGGCTGCAAAAAAATTAGCTAAAATGATAGCTGCTGTGGTGAAGCGCTGCCGATAGCCAAAGAAACGGCCCTGAAACTTCATCGGTAAGAGGTGCCTCACCCAAACCATCCAAGCATTCATGCTGGCCGCATTGAACAATGAAGAAAAGCAGGAACACACGGCCACCAGAAATAACCAACTGAGGACCGGAAACTCCAAGGATTTGCCAACGGACGCCCCATCGGCTTGGACCTGAGACACCCAGCTTTTGCTGACCCAAAACCCAGCGGCGACAAGAGGTAAAAACCAAATCAAACGCCCGAGAGCAGCCAACGTGAGCACGTAAGTCTTCACAGAGCGACTTCTTTGAAAAGCCACAACTCCTAGAATCTGCCCCACAGAGCCAATCCAGGGAATTGCCGCAATCCAGGAAAGATATTCAACCTTCAAATGCAACTGCCCTGCAAGACCACTTAACAGCGCAGGACTCATCCACGCTTCAAAGGCGACAGCAAACACCGACTCCCAACACAAAAAATGGATCACTCGTCTGAACTCATAAGAGGCAGACCTACTCAGCTTAGGCAAGGTTTTACTCCTTTAAAACCAACAGACGATTTTCCGAGATGTATTTTTTTTTGAATAACTCTTTTAGAATTTTAAATTTAATTTTTTGAGGAAGAGTCTTAACTTTTTTTTTTAATTTTCGCTATTACAAATCAAAAAAGATCGTCGATTTTGTTTATACCCGATATATACGATAAGGTTTGCTCGTCTGCTCGGGAAGGAATTTCATTTCATCTTGTGTTTTTCTGCAGAATTTTAATTACTTGTCGCACTTTCATCGCTTGCACTCGAGGAATCTTCGATATACAACGTCGTTTATGAAAACTTCAAAAATTCTCAAAGTAGGTAAAGTCACAACAAAACCCAAATCCGCAGGAAGAGGCCGTCCAAAAGGCCAATCCAAGGACAAGCGCTCATTTGGACCACTGGGAGATCTCTTAAGAAAAGCTCGCCTGCAGAAGCAACTCGGTCTAGCCGATGTTGCAAAAAAAGTAGGCTGCTCTGTTCAATTCATTTCAAATATTGAACATGGCCGAGCTCCACTTCCTTGGGAAAAATCAGACGCTCTGTCTAAAGTTTTAGAAATCGACGTCAATGAGATTCAAACCGCCAATCTGGCCATGAGAAGTGATTTCAAAAGCTTTGTGACTGAATCACAAGCAGCACAAACAGGAAAAAGACTCTCTAAGCCTCTCGCTTTAAAGCAGCTCTCCGATGCAGCCAGCGCAGTGGCCATTGCCTCGGCTGACCTTGAGCTTCAGAGACTTTTACAAGCCTATCAGAGTGCAAATCCTGCCACTCGTAAAGCATTCGTCTCCAAAGCCATGAGCTTATTGTCCTAATGGACTCTGGTTTTGCGTGATTTAATGAGAGACAGGGACGTCTCTTTTTAGATGGCAATTGCGCTTTTTAAAAGCTCATTTGCCGCTTCCCACCCCGAGATCCAAGCACCTTGAACCCCCCCTTGTCCAAAAGCATCCCCAATCAAAAAGAGCGGCAATGGGGCCTGGGGGACCCGAAAAAATGGAGCCACCACCCTTTGCCTAGGCTCACTGTAACGCCAGCGATGAAGATGGCTGGCTTGAACCGAATTCAAACCCCATTGTGCGGCCAGAGCTAAGAGCTGATTTTTCACCTCATCCAGCGGCCACTCCAAATGCTTCTGACTCCACTCCGAAGACGCCTGAACCACCCAAGCGGGAACCGAACCTTTTATTCCCTTTTTTCGTTGATTAAAGATCCCCCGCAACTCAGGACAAGGGTTCAAAAGCTCACCCGACTCAAGAG
>JBMSSC010000188.1:0-2678 GCA_049424145.1 Bdellovibrionia bacterium | reverse complement strand
ATTAGGAATTGATAATATTATCTTCATTAGTATCTTAGTGAGTCGAGTGCCTCAGGAGCGAAGAGCCCAGATTCGAAGGCTGGGTTTGGCGCTAGCTCTGCTGACTCGTTTGGGACTTCTTTTTTCCCTGACTTGGCTCATGGGTCTGAATACCCCGCTTTTTGAGGTACTAGGACATGGGATTTCGGCTAAAGATTTGATCCTCATTTTAGGTGGGCTCTTTCTTGTGGCAAAAGCAACCTTTGAGATCCATGAAAAGATTGAGGAAAAAGAAGAGCTGCAGGTGACTCACCAATTTGCTTCTCCGGCTCGTCTTTTGGTCTTTCAAATTGCACTTTTTGACATCATCTTTTCTCTTGATTCAGTCATCACTGCAGTGGGCATGGCTCAGCATTTAGAAGTGATGGTCTTAGCCGTGGTCCTTGCGGTGGTGGTGATGCTGTTTGCTGCGGGGATGATCGGGGATTTTGTGGATCGTCATCCCACGATTAAGATTTTGGCTCTCTCGTTTCTGATTTTAATTGGAGTGACGCTCCTGATTGAGGGCTTAGGAGGCGAGGTTTCAAAGGGGTACATCTACTTTGCGATCTTTTTTTCTCTCAGTGTTGAGATGCTCAATATGCGCTACTTTAGGAAACAGCGGGTCAAAAGTGGGGACTTCGACTCGGATCTTCAGGGGTAGTGCTGGCTGGACTTAGCGCCTGGTGGTTTTCGGTTTTTTGGACCCTAAGGGATTTTTGTCTGAGCTTTTGTCTTAAGGGTCTTGCTCTTTGTCTGAATCAGTGCTAGTACCCTTCCAAGTTGGGCACAATTCGGCAAGCTTAAAAAAAATAAAGCCTGATTTCAAGGCTAAAGCCCATTTTCATCTGGATCGCTAGCTCAGTTGGTAGAGCAGATGACTCTTAATCATCGGGTCGCAGGTTCGATCCCTGCGCGATCCACCATTTATTTTCAAGGCTTAGCGAGCAATTCGCTAGGCCTTTTTTGTTTTTTTTCTAGAAGTGCGACTGCGCTAAAAGACCCACCATCAACCGTGAAGAGCCCTCTGATCTTCTCCGTCGGATCGGCATCGAGACAGGAGATTCTACTTGAATGATCCATCAATCCATCAATTGAGGGATTCCTAAGGTCGATGTTCTTTTTTGGATCGCCTCCGTCTTTAGTTTTTTATCGGCTGCGAAGTGGGGGGGGGGAGGGCGGACCCTTGGGTTTCGCATCCCTTTTTTAAAGACTGGGTTCATGAGGCTGAGTTCGTGAATCCTGTGAGTTGGGGGAAAAAAATGCCGATTTCAAGATCGATTCAAAGAACCCAATCACTCCCCGAGGATTGAAATTTAGGCCTCATCTTTTATGGTAATTAAATTAAAAAAATAATTAATTATATAATTTTGTTTATCAAATGAGTGAATCGCTATAAAATTGAGTCAATATGAACAAGAATCGGTCAACTCAGATAGCGGTACTGATTTTTTTTGGTCTTGGACTAGGTGTGTTTTGGAGCGATAAGCCTGTTTACGGAGAGATTGTCAATCTCGAGGATACCATCTATTACATGCGTAATTGGTTATCTCGCCCTGAGAACCAAGAGATCAAAGAAAAAGTGCGCAGTAATCCTGAATATCAAGAGTTTTTCTATCAGAATAGCTCCTCAGGCGAGTGGAAGTTTAAAAAAACACTCAACTCATCTCAACGGGATCAAAATCAAGAGAACAGATTGGACGTGTCTTTTTTTCAGAACGAAGACAACGAGAAGAAAGTCCTCAAGCTTTTCAAAGAGGTGCAAAAACTTTACTGTGATAGAGACAATCGAGATTTAAATTACTGCAATGCAAGTCAGGACGAAGAAAAGATTAAAATCTGGTATGAGCGCTCTGTGGATGATGTGGAAAGGACAGCAGACGGGTTGCCCGGATTGCCCGAAGGCCCTTATTCCCTATCTGACCTAGAAAACCGGCACATTAGACGAACCAAAAAATTGGGGGAGCGAATTCATATTGATCAAACCGCTTGTTCTAAAATGGATCCCGCTTCGAATCTATTAGGTGACAATGAATTAACTCGATTAGACTCAGCAGTGAAGAAGATCTCTGATTTTCTGGCTCGGAGCCAGCCTGTCGCAGATCCAGGAGTTCTTGCTCAAGCAGGAAAAAACCCTGATCCAAAGAGCCAAACCCCGAGTGCGACTTTAGCAAATCCACCTATTCCCGCTCCGAGCAGACCTATTCAGCAGCACAACCCAACTCCCTCGTTTCCATCGGGGCCTTTGTCGCTGGGCTCAGTCCCAGCAGGGGTTCCAGGAGCGATTCCAGCTTCGGTGGCTGCTGCTTCTGGGAACTTAACTCCTGGTTCCTCTCTACATGCAGCTCCAGTTTCACCATTGAATTCTCGACAATCGCATTCTCTAGGCAGCAGTGGGCAAGGAGGTCTCTCCTCCTCTCGTCTCCCATTGGCCAATACCCAAACAGTGCCTATGCAGCCTCTATCAGGAAGTTTACCTCCTGGTGCTTCCTTCCCTAGCTCCCCGAATACCGGTGGGGGGGTGTCTCTTGAATCGAGTAGAGTTGAATCTCCTCGCCCTACAGGCAATCCAACTGGGCTGACCCAAGTTGCAGCTCAAGGTGTCGCTCAAGGTGTCGCTCAAGGTGTCGCTCAAGGTGTCGCTCAAGGTGTCGCTCAAG
>JBMSSC010000187.1:0-2712 GCA_049424145.1 Bdellovibrionia bacterium | reverse complement strand
CAAGATGTTTTTTGGTGCTCGAACCGTATATCTGAATTTCAAAGAACGAAAACTCGATTTAGCTTAACTGGAGCAAAAAAGGAACGCCGAACTCAAGTTCGGATGCCTGATATCCTCCTGCTAAACCAGGAGGTTTTACGGCATGTTTGATAGACCAACCCTGGGTTGGTGGTGGAGCTACAAAACAAGGGCTCTTCTTCTGCTGTTCAATCGCTGTGTTGATTTCAGTGGGGTTCAGACCCCATTCAATAGTTAAAAATTAGGTCTCGGTCTACTTCAATAAGCTCGTGGGTTGAAATCAAAGTGATTTTAATTAACTTTTAAAATATTTTTTATATTAAAATTAAGTATATGATTATCCAAAAAAACCTTAAGACTAAAATTGGTCTAGGTTCGATTATTTTTTTATCTCTTCATTCTGCTGGTGCCCCTCCAAAAGTCGAGCCTTCGGGTTCCCTGAGCAGTCACGAGGTCAATAAGTTATCACAATACCTAAGTGGAGTTGCTTCCTCTGTTTTAGAAAAAAAGTCGAATGAAGCATGTGAATTATCTCACCCGAACAACCCACCAAAGGATCCAGTGGATCGCAATTTTGATCGGGATCTTAGCCCTTCCTTGAACTCCTCTGGCTGGATCAGTCATGAAAAATCTAGAAAGCGAGCCCTAGGAACCAAACCCGTAGAAGAGCGGCTGGCAGATCTTGGATTTGAAAATCGAGATCAGAGCCCATTTGAAATTCCAAAATTTTATCAGCTCCTACAAGAGGATTTAGACTATACTCAAAGGCTGCTTCAGAGGTGGTGGCAAATCCCTCCGAATGAAAACGAAAAACTCTGGGGTCGATTTGGAAAATTCTATCCTCTTTTAGTAGACCCTGCAATTTATGTCCGTAGAAATTTATTTGAAGACTTTCTTCAAGAAAGATCACATGATCCAAATTCATCTGGAAAAAATCGAGACGATCTCTTTCAGATCAGAGAATCTTTTTCAAAAAAGATGGGAATACTTGAAGTTTACCGAGGGATGATACTGACGCCTTCTGAAGTCGAACAAATCAAATCGATGGGGATCATAACGAATGCCTTAAGGAATGCAAAAGGCGATCAAGAAGCCCATCTCGTTTATAAAACTTTTTTTAGTCAGAAAAAATCCTCCGATTCATTATCGGCTTATGATGATTCCCCTCTGGATGGAGTCCGTGCTCGCCTATTTGAGAAAATGCCAATTGCTCCGAAGAACTGGACTCTAATCTCTGTAACTCAGTACCCAGAGATCGCCTTATCAATCGGGGCGTGTTGCTCTCGAGTCGATTCAGATTCGAGCCGTAAGCTTTATCTTTTTAAGATGGCGATCCCAGCTTTGTCGACGCTCCAGTACCAGAAGGATGGAGCTTTTTCCGCTCCTGTAGCAGAAGAAAAAAAATTATTTAGAATTCAAGTGGGGGATTCCTTTGTTAAAGAAATTTCTGATCCCGGGATCGAGATCTTTGTTCCCTTTGTCATCTCACCCAATCAGATCGTCAAGGATTCCATTATTGAAAAAGAGCCCATGACGCCTCTTGTTGAAAAAATGACCACAGACTTCTCAGCGAAATCAGGCAAATGACCGGTCGAAAGTGATCTTGGTTTTCTAACGGAGTTGATTCCCTCTTCATTGATTCAAGACGGGTCTAGGCCCTGTGCAAGTCTGTTGACATTCCCTCATGCTCCCCTCCCTGAGAGAGAGGGATTCGGTCGCGGTTCGAGTGAGCGGTACTCGCGACGTGGTGATCGGGCTATAGAATCGCTTCCGTTGATCGAGAAGGTCTTCTTCGATTGGGAGGTGAGAGGGCATTGCTTGAAGAGGTGTCCACGAATCGGGGGCTTTTCCGTTGAGTGATTGGATCGATAAGAGATGAAACTTGCGCCATCCGTGCAGATCTGAGATCCTTTCACACGAATGAGTGGTTTTTTTGAGGGTTGAGAACCAAAGCCTGAACTTTTTGGGTTCTAATTTGAAGCGCTTGGGGTCAGGGGTCTAAAGACCTGGATAAACCTGTTTCTAATTTGATCTGCAAGTCATGGAGATCGGATTGATTTTTGCAGAAAAACTGGCGAGATTGATGATGCTGACAGGTGCAGATGAAAACTGACAAAGGTCATCGACTGAAAACACTTGTTTAATTTTTAACTCATTAAAAAATTAATAAAAGTTTAAAAATCACTTCTCACTTCATCAAAATCTGATACTGCTTTCAAGAGCAGTAGAGTTGTTTAAATAAAACCGTTCGTGAACTCTGTCATCGAAAAAAGGCATCAGAATCCTGTGATGGACTGCCGTGAAGGATTCAAGGGAGCTTCAGTTGAGATGGGGAGTGGTAAAAGTGAGGAAATTGAGATGGAGTGGGATCATTTAAGAAGTGAAGTGAAGTGGCCTCTGTTGTTCTTTGGGTTTGCATTGATGGGTTCTTGGGCTCATGCTGCAACGAGTAATTGCAGAAATCCGATGGAGATCTCCTTGGATCCAGCTCATGCTAGTGTAAAAATGTCTTTCTGTGAGATCCCCTCTGGCAGTGCCTGGATTGGAAGTGAGCGAGGGGATTCCGATGAACGGCCCATGAAGAAAAGAGACTTCAAGGGATTTCAGATGGGGCAGTATACGGTGACTCAGGCTCAATATCGGGCGGTCCTGGGAGAGGAGTTCGAATTCGAGGAGGAAGACGAACGAGGCGAG
>JBMSSC010000186.1:0-2887 GCA_049424145.1 Bdellovibrionia bacterium | reverse complement strand
AAAGGAGATTTTTGAGCAATCGCTTAAGCTGGCACGAGATCATGGGGATTTAAAAACCCATTTCAGCTCAATCTTATCGCTACTGGCCTGGTCTCCCGGACTCTCTGAAAAAGACCTTAAACGCCACTATCGAGAGGCCTTCCGCGTGGCTCAGCAGATGGGATCATCCGACCCGCTTCAGGAGTTGATTCGCACTCTGGATGAACCGAGCATTCAGGCCTATGGATACTTGATCTTAGCGGATCTCGAGGACGAATCTGTTGAAAAAAGGCGCTTTTTTTACCGTCATGTGGTCCAGTTTGCAGTCAGAACTCAAAACAGGAAATTGCAGTTCTTCGTTGTCCAAAAATTGATCCGTCAGACCAGCTCCTCCTCCGGACAGAAAGTTCATGCCTATGACTATGGCTTGAAGCTTGCTCAGCAGGCTCAAGACGTAGAGCTTCAAATCCGATGTCTTTTGGGCCTAGCGGCTTCAATCCGCTCCGATTCAGTGAGACAAAAACAAGCTTACCAAGAGGCCTTGACTCTAGCCCAAGACTTTTCCGACCGTGAGCTTGAGCTGAAGGTCCTGTTTGAGTTCTTACGCCGTGCCCCGCTCACTGCGCACGAGCGCAATTCACTCTACCAGCAGGCTTTTTGCCTCAGTCAAAAAACGCAGAACACAAAGCTTCAAGGTCGAGCGCTGTTAGGCCTTGCTTGGACCACCCACGCAGACCCAGGAAGAAAAGAAAGCTTGCTCCGAGGCGCACTTCGTCTAGCTCAGTCCATCGGAGATCAAAAGTCCATCGACTACGCTCTAGACCAACTCAGACGGATGAACGAGCCGTTGCCCGAGCGTGAGCTCCAAGATCCGCTCAGCCAATGGCTTGCCCCGATTCCTTCCAATGGAGCCTTTGAGCCGAAAGAGAGTCTAGCACTGTGAATTCAAACTGGGTGCGACTCTCAGGTGTCGTTGAGCGAGTCACTTACCACAACAGTGAAAACGGCTGGTCAGTTCTCAAAGTCACGCCGTGGAACGAACCCTTTAAAAAAGTAACAGTTGTTTTACACCAAGCGAAGGTCTTTGCAGGAAGCTCAATGGAGTTCTGGGGAACCTGGGGACACCACCCCAAGCATGGAGAGCAGTTTAAAGCCGAACGTGCCTTGGAGAAAAAACCGGCCTCGGCCGCTGCTCTAGAGAAGTACTTAGGCTCAGGCCTCATTCAAAACGTAGGACCGAAGACAGCAGCCAAGATTGTTCGATTTTTTCGGGAAAAAACACTGGAGGTCTTTGAGGAGAGAATCGATGAGCTACTGCAGGTTCCAGGCATTGCCGAGAGAAAACTGCAGAGTATCAAAGCCTCTTGGGAGGAGCATAAAGCCATCCGCGACGTCATGCTCTTTCTTCAAAGCTACGGAATCAGCACTCTGTTTGCAGTCAAAATCTACAAAGCCTACGGAAACGATTCGATTTCTTTGGTCTCTCAAAACCCCTACCAACTGGCCCGGGATATTCATGGAATTGGATTCTTCTCAGCCGATCAAATCGCCTTAAGTCTGGGATTTGAGCCCAATGGAGTGGCTCGAATCGAAGCGGGCATCCAACATGTCCTAGCCGCGTCCCGAGAAGAGGGCCATTGTTATCTCACCCAAGAGCAGATCCTAAAAAAAACCACCGAGTTGCTTCAAGTCCCCGAGGCTGGGAAAATTGAAACAGGGATTCAAACCCTTTTGGAAAAAAACGAGATCAAAGCCCGAAGGCTCTGTCAAGATCCCTTTGCGCCCGCTCAAGTAGCCTACTACTCCAACTCGCTGTATTTTGATGAGCAGTATGTCGCACAACGCATTCAAGCATGGATTCACACCCCCTCTCAACTCAACCTCTCCCACGTTCATCAGTGGATTGAGGCCTACTGTGAAGCCCATACCATTCGTTTAAGCCCCGAGCAAAAAGCCTCAGTCATTGGAATCACCCAATCCTCGTTTTCAATTCTGACCGGCGGACCAGGCTGTGGAAAAACCACCACAACCCAGGTTTTAGTCCAGCTTTTGGAGGGCCTCAACCAGCGCGTTCTGTTAGCCGCTCCGACAGGTCGAGCCTCACAACGGATGAGCGAAGTCATTGGCAGACCTGCAAAAACCATTCATCGACTCTTGGAAGTCAATCCCACACAAGGAGGGTTTAAGAAAAACGAACAAGACCCCCTGCAGGCTGACTTCATCATCGTTGATGAGTGCTCGATGCTCGACATTCACTTAACGGCCGCTCTTTTGCGCGCAATTCCTCAAAGCACTCAAGTTCTTTTCATCGGGGACCCGGATCAACTCCCCTCGGTCGGAGCCGGCAATGTCCTCTTTGATCTGATCTCTTGCCAAAAAGTGACTTGTTTTAGGCTCACGCAGGTGTTTCGACAAGCCAATGAGTCACTCATCATTCGCTTTGCCCATCAAATCAATCAAGGTCAAATTCCTGAGATTCACTCCCCCATTCATCGCCCAACCTTGTGGCAAGAAAAAATGGACTGCCTTTTTGTCGATTCCGAAGAAGCCACGCAGGCTCAGCTTCAATTCTTAAAAAAGGCCAAAGCGGCCATTCAAAAAACAGTGAATCACGGCGAAACGCAACTGATTCAAACCGGAGAAAAGCTCACGGGTGTCATGCGCGCTCAAGACCAGGAACTTCAAATTGAGCGCCTTTTAATCCAAGAATTTCAAACCCCAGCAGAACTTCATCAGCCCATTTTTGTGATCCCTGAGAAGTTCAAGCACGTGGATCTTGAGCGAGTCCACCACTCCTTAGGAGAGCTCGATCAACTCAAGTGCATTCTTCAAACCGTTCACCCCTGGTCGGCTCTTCACTATGGCCTTTCCTCGGTCGATGTGATCCTAAGACTCGTCACAAAAACGA
>JBMSSC010000185.1:0-2894 GCA_049424145.1 Bdellovibrionia bacterium | reverse complement strand
AACGAGCAGTTCGTGGAGCTCTTTTTTGAGCGCTTGAAAACCCTCAGGCGTGATGTAGTTTTTTCTCACCCCAGCCACGCTTACATCGTCTCCTGACCCACGTCTAAGTAAACTTCTTTCGTATCATCGTTGTACCCAAAGTATTCGGCAAATCGACCCCAAGAAACCAGGGCTTCGACAATTTGATGAGGATTTTCATTAGGCAGCCACTCTTGAACTCGCTCAATGAGCTCTTCAATCGGGAGTCTCAGGCTCTCATCTTTTTTCAGTAAGTTGGAAGTCATCTGCACCACGCGCAAGGAGGCAAACAGCTCATGAAGCATCCGCTTACGCATGTTGATGTCGCCTGCGACAAAATGATTTCCTAAATCGGTGAGAATGACTTGCTGTTTAGGGGTTTCAACCAGCTCCAAGAGCTCAGCTGCTTTCACTAGATAAAGGGTTCGACCAAACTCTTTGCCTGTGGCTTGAGCCAGCTCAAAAATATCAGCAGACCCCCCTTGATCCGCAATGGCCTCAAGCAATCCAATCATCTCAATCATCTGAACATTGGGCAGCGTTTCCACAGGAGAGGCCTTAGGCGGAAGCTTCGGAGTTTGACTCGATGGCTCACTGGTGGGAGCATCAGGCATGATGGCCTCAGTGATCAGGGCATGAATTTGTGAGACCATGCGCCTGAAGGCCGGGGATTGGTCATCACGCGGATAGGGTAAATCGTTCACAATTTGCTTTCGAATGTGACCGGGATTCACACCCATTACGAGAATCCGCCTAGCCATAAAGACGGCTTCTTGTATGTTGTGGGTCACCAGCACCATGGATCGAGTGACGGTTCTTTTGTTCAAGAAAATCTTCACCATTTCAGTTCGCAGCGTATCGGCCGTTAAAACATCCAATGCGCTAAACGGCTCATCTAAAAAGAGCATGGGGCGATCCATAACCAAAGCTCGAGCAATTCCCACTCGCTGCTTCATCCCACCGGAGAGTTCGCGGGGATAAGCTTCTTCAAAGCCTTCTAAACCCACCAGATCGATGGCTTTTTTCACCTTAGCTCGCACATCGGATGCCGAAAGCTTCATGGGCTTTAACGCCAAAGCAATGTTCTGATACACGGTCTCCCAGGGAAACAACGCAAAGGATTGAAACACCAAAGCCACATCCAAATTCGTTCCCACTAATGGCTGGGAGCGAGCAAGCACCTCACCTGAACTGGCTGGAAGTAGGCCGCTCATGATCCTCAGGCACGTGGATTTTCCCGAGCCCGAAGGACCTAAGAGTGCCACCACTTCATCGGCTTCCACCGAGAGGTTGACTCCATCTAAGACTTTCAGCTCGGTTCCCGAGTCTAAAGTGAAGGTTTTTGAAACATTTTTCAGTTCAATCCAAGTATTTTTATCCGTCATGTGGATTAGCCTTCCAATCTAAATCGGGTTTGAGCCAGCTCATAGAGCCTTGACCACACCAATCGATTAAAACAAATGACTGCAAAAACCATTAACGTTAAAGTAGCAGCAAAGTAAGTAAAATTCTGCCCCGATGTTGCCACACTCAGATCGGCACCGAGTCCATCGGCTTTTAAAATCTTGCCTTGATAAAATAAGTACTCAGCCACCACGCTTGCGTTCCAGGCCCCCCCAGAAGCACTCACCCAACCGGTCACCAACGAGGGGAACACGCTGGGCAGATACAGCCTCTTCCACTTATCCCAACTGGAACATTCCATCAGCTCCAGAGCATCATTGAGCTCCCTGGGAATTCTCATGGCTCCCGCCAAGACATTAAAGAGCACATACCACTGCACCCCCAAGAGCATCAAAAACATGGCGGCCCAATTGAGGCTGAATCCAAGGCTAAACAACCCGGTTAACACGACGGGATAGAGCATGGGGGCAGGAAACGAGGCTAAAACTTGAATGATGGGCTGAGCCAAGCGGATCCGCTTGGAGGAGGTACCAATCCAAATCCCCACGGGCACTGCCCAGAGCGTGCTGAAGGCCAGGGCAAAGATCACGCGCAGAAAAGTCCAGAGCATGTCTCGAAACAATCCTATCCAAACCTGGGGAGATAAACTTTTTAAGACAAAAAATAACTTCACGGATCCGGTAAACAGCGCGGAAAAGAGTAAGGAAGCAATCACCACTTCGAAGACTTTCAAATTCCGATGAGAGCACAAGGATTTAAGCCCCTGGGAAGCCTGCAGGGAGCGAAACTGGGTGCTAAACTTCTTCCAAACAGCGATCTTCTCTAAGTAGGCCACCTGTTTTTTACTTCTCCTGTGGGAGCTTAAAAGAAAGTCACGGTACTTGAGCTTGATCCAGCGAACGATTTGAGACTCGCGGATCCAGATATTCATCAGAGGCTCAGTGGAGGAAACCGTGGGGTTCTCCTCCAAGCGAAACCGTTGAACCCAGCTTAAAATGGGCCGCCAAATGACAAAGTCCATCGATACAATGATGAGGATCATCGTAAAAACAGCCATGCCCACGGCCTGAAAGTCGCCGGCTTTTACCGCAACATCCATGTAAGCTCCAATCCCCGGCAAGCGGTACTGTTGATCCCCGAGCGTGATGGCTTCACAGGGGATCAAAAAAAACCAGCCTCCCGCCATCGAAAGCAGACTGTTCCAAGCTAAGTTGACGGCCGAGTACGGAAGCTCGACTTGCTTGAGTTTTTCTTTCCAACTCAGGCCCATGACCGTGGCGGCTTCCTTGAAGTCTTTAGGCACGGATTTAATTGAAGCGTAAAAGCTAAAGGTCATGTTCCAAACTTGACCTGTAAAAATCATAATGATCGCAGCTAACTCGAGCCCGAGATTGGTATCTGGGAAGAGTGCCACAAGTCCCAAGAGTAAACCGGGCAAAAAACCTAAGACGGGGATACTTTGTAAAATATCC
>JBMSSC010000184.1:0-2940 GCA_049424145.1 Bdellovibrionia bacterium | reverse complement strand
CGGACATGAATCGCCTTCGGGGAATCTCCCGCGTTCACGCCGGAGAGGATGTCAACCGCCCGGCTTTGTGTAATCGATCCCGACTGAAAGAAAGATCAGAGGAATACTAACTTATGAAAAAAACACCCACACCATCTTCTCTGCTGAACTTGATTCGAAAAAATTCCCCGCTTGCAGCCGCTTTCGGTTGGATCGTTTTATCCCTCTTCTCAAGCGCATCCGTGTTTGCAGAAGTTCGAGAGATTCAAGCCACGGCTGTTGAAATCAATGGCACCAAATTTTGGATCCCCTCCTCCATCGTGGTAAAAAAAGGGGATACCGTGAAGCTTCACTTAACCAGCAAAGTACCTGGGGCTAACAATGTTCACGGCTTTGCCATTGAGGCATACAAAATCCAAGCCCTAGCCACGGAAAAAACCACCGACGTGGAATTCAATGCCACTCAGTCGGGAATTTTTCCCATTCGGTGCCACCTCCATCCAGCCCACATCGGAGGGCAACTCGTGGTGCTCGATTAAACCCGAAGCTCTCACGATTCTCTGATTCACTCAGGCACCTTCACACTCGAAGGTTCTATTTCCAGGGTCAGGTAGGTCTTGAAACATTCCTAAATTTAATTAATTAGGTAGAATGATCGTAAAGGAGCCCCACTCCGCTTGAAATCTGCAACTGGAGAGTTCAACCGGACAGCCATTGAAGCTATGAAAACTCTTGACTCTCCCGCCCCCTTCTTCAAACTCCCCTCGTTCATCCAAACCCCAAAACAAAAACGCGCCTGGATTGGGTGCCTGAGTTTAATTTCTCTCTCCTTCCTCTGGAGCTCCCACTTGCTTCCCCTAGACAACCTGAAGCGCTCATGGGACTTGGAGCAAACCACCTTAGATCTGCGATTTTCTCATTTCAATAGGCCCCGCCCCTCTTCGGATCAAGTCGTACTCCTAGACATCGATGAATCCAGCCTCAAACTCTTAGGTCCTCATTTTGGGAAATGGCCTTGGCCGCGATCCGTGTACCGACCTCTCCTTGAGTTTCTGGGACAAGGCGAGCCTGCTGCGATTCTTTTTGACCTTCTTTTTACTGAACCCTCTCAAAACGCAAGCGAAGACCAATCGCTCATTGAAGCCACAAGAAGTATGGACGCGATCTCCCATGCACTCCTCTTAAATGAGCACTCCTCACTCGAAGGAAGCCCCAAAAGCCTCCCCCTCCCTCCTGCATTCAAAAAAACAAAAACTGCTCTTCAATGGCTCACTCCTCCCCATCCCCCGTTTGAGCAACCCCGATTTCGAGACTTCAATCTTCCACCCCAGACTTTTTTAGAGCGCATCCCCTATCTCCACGTCGTGAATTCCGAACGAGACTTCGATGGGCTCCATCGAAGATTACCCCTTGCACTCCAGTACGATGGCACTTGGCTCCCCTCCCTCACCCTTCAAGCCCTGCTCCAAAAGTTCCCTCACAGCTCCCTTGAGTTTGAGGAAACCCCTTCTTCTCGCTCCACTCGGGGGGCCATCGTTTTAAAGTCCGCTCCCAGTTCGAGCTTACGCATCCCGGTGGATCACCGAGGAATGCTTCCCCTGAACTTCTACCGCCCCACTGAGGAACCAGAAATCATTCCCATTGCCGCTGCTTTCTCCTCTGCCACCCGTCTTCAAAGTGGAAACTTAAGCTCCCTGGATGACTTACAAATCAACCCTCTCCACCTCAAAGGTAAGATCATCCTCATTGGAGCCAGCGCGTCGGGCTTAAATGATCTCAAATCCACACCTATTAACCCCTCCACCAGTGGCTCCTTGCTTCATGCCACGGCCATTTCAAACATCTTAAAACAGGACTTCCTCACCTTCCCTCATCCTGCGGTTCAAACGGGATTGAATCTCTTCACCTGGATCCTCATCTATGGGAGCGTTTTTTTCCTGAGCTCCGTCCTCCTTAAAGTGGCTATTCCACTGGGGTGGCTGCTCCTCTACTGTGCCATTTGCCTTTACGCTTTTCAGACGCAAAGCCTCGTGCTTGAAATGGCTCGCCCGCTCGTCTTTGGACTCCTCGCGATTTTTGACGGGATCTACTACCTCACCTATCGCGAGGCGAAAGAGAAGAAAGCCCTCAAAGAAACCCTCTCAAAGTACCTCCCCCCCTCGGTCACTGAAATTCTCCTCTCCACAGGACAGAATCCGACTGCAGAAGTAGGACAAAGCAAAGAACTCTCCGTTTTGTTCTCCGACATTCGAGGATTCACTTCCCTCTCTGAGACGATGGATCCTGCCCAATTAGTCACGCTTCTCAATCGTTACCTAGGGCGAATGACCGACCTCGTCTTTGAGGAAATGGGAACTTTAGATAAGTTCATTGGGGATGCAGTCATGGCTTTTTGGGGAGCACCCATTGCAGACCCCGAGCATGCCCGTCGTGCCGTAACCTGCGCGCTCAAAATGAGAGAAGCCCTTGAGCAACTCAATACTCAGTGGTCCCAGCAAGGAATCCCTCCCCTCTCCATCGGCATTGGAATTAACACGGGGGAAGTGATCGTTGGAAACATCGGAAGCGAAAAGAAGCTCGACTACACGGTCATTGGAGACCATGTGAACTTGGCCTCACGCTTAGAGGGGCTCACCAAGCAGTATGGCCTCAGCCTCATCATTGGGCCCCGCACGCATGAACTCATTCAAGAGCGATTCCTCTGTCGACCCTTAGATTTTGTGGCGGTCAAAGGCAAAAAGCTTCCTGTTCCAATCTTTGAACCCCTCGTGGAGAAATCGCCTCAAACCCCTCAACGACTCGTCGATCTGGCGCATGAATTTGGAGAGGCCCTGAACCTTTATCAGCGCGGGAAGTTCAGTGAGGCCTTAGCCCGGTTTCAGCGGATCGATCACACTCTGAGACCCCACCCCTCCCAAGACTCAGGAGATGCCCCAAGCCGCACCTTCATCCAGCGCTGCC
>JBMSSC010000183.1:0-2987 GCA_049424145.1 Bdellovibrionia bacterium | reverse complement strand
ATAGTCGCCTGGGAGCGGTGACGTTAACCTCTTCTGACGTCACGGGAGCCTTAACCTACTCGCCCGTGAGTCGAGCTGGGGATTCAATGAGCGGGGCTCTTTCACTGCCAGCTAATGGTTTAGCAGTGGGAAGCAATCAACTCGTGGTTTCCGGTGGAAATGTGGGCATTGGTGTTGGTAGCCCTTCCAATGCGCTCACAGTCAATGGAAGCTTTGCGGTTCCCTATCGAGCCTGGAATACAGGACCATCGGTTAATCTCCCGAATTTTAGCGGAGGCAGTGATCTGAATGTGATGTTCTGGGATCAAAAAAAAGGTGCTTTTTTTGCTGGCGAAGTCAGTGGGATCTCATTGACTCCCAATAACATGGGAGATGCCTCTGCGAGTTTCGGTTTCGATACGCGAGCATTGGCTGAAGCCTCTGCAACTTTTGGGTTTGAGACACGAGCTTTGGGCTGGGCTTCATTTTCAGCAGGTAGTGCGAATCAAGTTTATGGAGATGGCAGTTTTATCGCCGGGGGAGGCTACAATCAAATCAGTGTAACTGGAGACTATAGCTTTCTTGGAGGCGGCTATAATAATGATGTTACCTCTTATTCATCCTTTCTGGCTGGAGGCATGGATAATCTCGTAAGTGGGGATGAGAGTTTTGTTGGAGGAGGCGATTATAACCAAGCTATAGGTTGGGCAAGCTTTGTTGGAGGAGGTTGGACTAATCGAGCCAGAGGCGATTTATCATTTGTAATTGGGGAACAAAATGATTCGAAATCATACGCTCAATTTACTCTTGGACGTTTCAACGCATGGTCAGGAACGGAAAATCCAACTGCTTGGGTTGCAACAGATCCTCTTTTTGTTGTGGGTAATGGCACGTCCACAGCTGCGCGATCCAATGCTTTTATGATGCTTAAAAACGGAAACATTGGTCTAGGGACGAACTCTCCCTCGGTGAAGCTTCAGGTCGTGGGAACAGTTTCTGCGACGTCATTTACGGGGAGCTTTTCAGGTAACGCAACAGCGGCAACGAATCTTGCTGGAGGTGCGAATGGATCTCTGCCCTATCAAACAGGACCGGGGACAACAGGGATGCTTGCGATTGGGGCGCAGTCGGGGATGGTGCTCACCTCTACAGGCTCAGTTCCTCAGTGGAGTGCAAGTTTAGGGGTCTCAAGCGGTGGCACAGGGATCACCTCCTACACCGCAGGAGATCTCCTTTTCGCTTCAGGGGCTACGACTTTATCGAAGTTAGCCATCGGCACCACCAGCGGAGAAGCTCTAATTGTCTCTTCCGGAAACCTGGCATGGGGCTCTCCCGCTTCATTCTCAGGGAGTTTAGCAGGGGATGTGACGGGAACTCAATCGGCTACATCCATTGCTGCAGCCACGGTCACCGGAAAATTACTCACGGGCTTCTCCTCAGGAGTAGGCACTGTGTCTGCGTCAGATTCGATTCTTTCAGCTCTGGGTAAGTTGGATGGAAACGTTGGGGCTAGGGTGGCTAAGTCGGGGGATACGATGAGTGGCGTCTTAGCGCTTCCTTCTAATGGATTGGCGGTAGGAACCAATCAGCTGGTCGTGGTCAGTGGCAATGTAGGAATCGGGACCAGCACTCCCTCTCAGGCTTTGGATGTGATTGGAAGTTTAGTCCTGAGAAATGGAGCCCACTCCACAACTCTTGCTGCTGCAAACTCAGGGGGCTCACTCAGCCTGACTCTTCCTGCGTCAGGAGGAACAAATGGGCAAGTTTTAAGCACCAACGGGTCAGGGATTTTATCGTGGTTGACGCTACCCGGCTTTTCGAAAGTGACTGTCAATAACGCGAATTCACCCTACACGATTTCAAGCTCTCAGAATGGCTTGACCTTTGCTTTCAGTGGGACCGCAGCAGGAACGATCAATCTCCCGTCTCTTTCCTCAGTCTCCGAGGGTTTTCAAGTGATCATCTCTCGTTTGGTGGCACAGGCCTTGACCGTCAATACCCAAACTGGCGATAGCTTTCCAGGGGAGATGACCAGCATTGAGATGCAGGGGGCAAACTTATCATCTCTCACTCTCACTAAGGTGGGATCGTTCTGGGTGCCCACGAATCAGACTCAGGATTGCTTCGTGGGAAAGCCCTGTTGGGGAACTAAACAGATTTATCTCGGGATCTATCAAGGACGGCAGTACTTCACTACTCCAGGAGGCTGTAATAACTCCGCAACACCCACGTGTGCAGGAGGAAATGATTCCCTCCAGTTGGCATGGGCGACTACGGCTCCGGAATCCAACTCAGTTGTTGGCGGATATTCCTATGGAGTCGGAGAAAGCCAATCAGCAACGATTGCAGGATATTCAACCGCAAACGCAGCTCGATTCTGTGATAATATGACCTATGATGGGTATTCGGATTGGTATCTTCCTGCTTTGAAGGAGCTAAATTTTCTTTATAATCAAAGTATCCAAGGTGCCTCATTAGGTCTCATTTATTATGATTTTTATTGGTCTTCCACAGAGCCTGGTGTAGGCACGAATGCCTGGGGTTTTTTTACGGCTGACGCAATAAGCGAACATCGAACCAAGACAGGCAGTAATTTTGTCCGTTGTGTCCGCCGATTTTAAGCTTTCTCCTGCAGGGCAGATTCGGGGACAAATGGTTTTAGGCTGTTCAAAAATTGAAGGCTTTGATCCACACAAACGCTCCCCAGAAAAGTCAATGCGTGCCTTTTTGGACACACTGAAATTTGAAGCTTTTTTTCCTCAATCAGTTGAGGGACTTCAAAAGTTGACAAAAAAGATCAATAAAATCTTGAGTTGGAGCTAATATCAGCCGAGAATAAAGGTATGACCCTGGTGAGGAATGACCCGAGTTATTTTAAATGGAGCAAAGCACGTGGGGCTCTTGGGGCGCTCAAGAGCCTGAGTGGAGTGCTTTTGGGGATTCTTGGATGGAGCTCACCTAGCTTGGCTTCCGACATCTCTCAGTCTTTCACCTATCAAGGGAAATTG
>JBMSSC010000182.1:0-3104 GCA_049424145.1 Bdellovibrionia bacterium | reverse complement strand
ACTAGAACTCCTGAGTGAATTTAAAAACGCTGGGAGTGGGTTTGAGCCTCGCCTGAGAATTCCTCCTCCGCTCGTGTGGGTGGTGGAGGAGTGGAGGAGGAGAGCTCCTGCGCCTCAGTGGAAGGCAGCAATGGAAAGTTCGTCGGGGCGGCTTGTTCCGTGAGCGGTTCTTCCGTTTCGGATTCTGGCAGAGGTTCAGGCCTTTCGAAGGGAGTGGGTACATCATGGCCCGCACTTCTCTCATACGAGATCTCAGGCTCTTGCGCCCAACTCAGGGGGGGAGAACTCAAGGCTGATTCGGCAAGAAGAACAGCCAGGAAAACCCAAACCTTCTGAAACGGACGTCCCCCAGCAGCGGGAGGTAGAGTTTTTTGGGCTTCAGAGAGGGAGGGAGAACAATGCACTTTCATCGGAGGTTCCTTTGGTTTTTTGGGTTCAGAGTTGAGTTAGTTTTTTTCCGGGTCAAGGCCACCTTCTTGAGCAGGAGTGGGCGACTGGTGGGGTCGAGTTGATTCACCAATGAGTTTGACTTTGAGTTCAGGAGCCAGGCGGTAGCCTTCTTTCCAGTTCAGAAGGTAGCGCGGGCTTCTCGCATCGGGCTCAATGAGTTTTCTTAAGCGATTGATGTTGTAGTACAGTTTATTGTCGTGGGCTTCAGGGCGATAGCGCTCCTTCCAAACCGTTTCAATGAGTTGGGCTTTGGAGAGTCCTTGGCCCTTCTCCGGTGGGTGAGCATCATGGGCTTTGCAGAGGGCTTCTAACAGATGTAAAAGAATGTACTGCTTTCTTACGGAAATGGCCTGAGATTGCTGGGTTTTAATGATTCCTTTGGAGCGATCAATCCAAAGATCGATACTTTCCGTTTGGATGAGGGAGCGTTCTTTTTGAATTTCTCGTTTTAAGAATCCAAACTCAGATCCCCAGGCGGCATTTTCAATGAGATCTAAGTATCCCAGGGCTTGAGAGAAGTTTTTCTCCATCCTGGCCAGCCGGGCATAGCCGTAAAGGACGTACAGGTGGTAATACCAATTGTGCTCTCGCAGAAACGTGGCATGAGCTTTTTGGTACCACTTTAGGGCGGGTGCAGGGCTCCCTCTGCGCTCATAGAGGCTGCCCAGTAAAAGAGCGGTGACGCCATTGATGCTTCGCAAATTTTTGCTTTCAAATTCATCTAAAAGTCGTTTGGCGAGCCATAAGGAGCGCTTGGGGTGACCTCGTTGTTGAGAGAGTGTGGCTAACATGAGCCAGCCTTTGGCGATGGGAAGATCTCCGTCTTGGGTCTCCCGGACTTGGTTTAAGTAGCGATGAAAGTACCGTTGCGATTGTCTTAATGATCCTCGGTAGCGTGCGATGGCACCTTTACAATACCAGACCATTGGAGGGATCTCAGTGGGGCTTGCATTCATGAGTTGGTCAAGCTGGAGATCCCACTTTTGAATGAGAGGTTCATCCAGGGCCTCAGCAGAGAGTCTTAAGAGTCCCGCCAGGGACTCCATGACGGAGGAGAGGTCCTGGTGCCGTTGAGCGAGCTTGAGGGCCTGTAAGTAGGTTTGATAGGCCTCCTTGAGTTCACATTTTTCCGCCTGCAGTTGGGCTAAGTGAAGGAGGGATTCACACGAGTGCCGTGAGGAACGAGAGTGGGACGGTGTGGTTTTTTTCTTTTGATTCATAAATTCTTGCATGAAACACCGATGAGCTGAAGCGGAGGAAGGAGTCATCAAGAGTCTTCAGCGCTCTCTGACGTCTGCGGGCTTTCGTTTCTGGTCTCCTTCCGATCCTTCGTTAGCTTCGAAAAAGGCTATAGCGATTTGCTGCAGAAAAACAATGGTAATTTTTCTCAATCGGGGGTTGGACTGGGATTTTACCACAAGGGAATTCTCAAGCCGCGTGTTCTGGGGTTGATCTCATAGGCAGTGGGCTGCTTGAATTTTAACGTCATGCGTTTTCACCGATCGGGTGGTATGAAGAAAAATCTTGGGAGAACGAATGAATCTTTATACGCACCGCTGGGGTTTTAAAAATACGCATGAGCAGGAGCTGGGAGCCTCGGGCGCAGACCATGGCTCGGGTTTACCGAAGCACAATCTCCTCCTTCTGCATGGCATGGGTGGAACGGGAGCCTTATGGCGCCCGGTGGCCCTCTCGTTAGAAACACAATGGAACGTGATTGCCGTGGATCAAAGAGGACACGGAAAAAGCCTGCTCACTCAGGAAGAACAGTCCGCTTCGATGCACACGCCGCTTGATTATGCACAGGATGTGGTAGAGACCTTAAAAAACACGCCGCAGGTGCCTACTTGGGTCTTGGGTCATTCGATGGGAGTGAGAACGGCGCTGGCCCTGGCTCACCTGATGCCTGAATGGATTCAGGGCCTTATTTTGGTGGACTTGGGGCTCTCCGGGCTGCCGGGGGGAAGCTTGGGCGCAAGGCTTGCCGAGTTTTTAAAGCTCCTCCCTCAGGGGTTTTCAAGCTTAAGTGACGCTCAAGCGTTCATGAAGCTTCATTGTCCAGATCCCTCGATGGCTCAGTATCTGCTGGCCGTTGCGCATCGAAAAGCCTCAGGAGAGATTCAGTTTCCGTTTCAGCATTCGGTTTTGATTCAGACGAACGCCTCAGCTTCAAGCGCTCCACTTCGGTCTTGGGCCCAAGAGGCTGCTCAGCACAGGATTCCCATTTTGTTCTTCAGGGGGGCTAAGAGCTTGGTTTGGACTCGAGAGGATTTTCAAGCTGAGCAAGCGGCGTTTGCCCAATTCCCCGAGGTGCAGTTTCAGGAAGTCGAAGATGCGGGGCACGGGTTGCCGTTTGAAAAGCGAGTGGCCTTTGTGGAGGCAATGACCCGGTTCTGCTCCCGGCGGTGGAAGACTTTGTGAACGAGGAGGGTAGCGTTGCTATCCTTCAGCCCAGGCAAAACGCATGTCGTTTTGCCGGTGCCGTTAGGCAGGGCGTAAGCCGCCAAGACCGTAAGGACTTGTTACCATGCGGCCGCCACAGGGTGACGGATGCACAGCAGAGGAACCCGTGTTTGAGCAAGCTAAGGAAGGCTTGCGAAGTAAAAAGACTTGCTTCCCATTCTGCGGATTCCATGTTAGCCAGCTTTAAGTCA
>JBMSSC010000181.1:0-3168 GCA_049424145.1 Bdellovibrionia bacterium | reverse complement strand
GCGGACGCCTTATATCTCGCCCCTGAACGGGCGAGTTTTACGGCGGATTGGATAACCTCCTGCTAAACCAGGAGGTTATAACGCATGTTTGATAAAAAAATGCGGGATTCAAGGGTAGCCTTTGAAGGGTCGACTCTAACTTCGCTGAACTCAAGTCCCCATCCGGTGGGCCCTCTTTTGATGAGAATTCCGCAAGCTTCTGAAGGAAACGAGACCAAGGATAGAGCACCAGAATCATCAGGACCGCACCCGCACTCGAGGGAATCTGAAAACCCTGATCCGCTCGCTTCAGTCCCCCAAGAAAACTGGGATCAACCCCTTTGGGAAAGAGTTGGGTTAGCCCCCTGTGCAGTACGGCACAGAGCCCCTGAAACCACAACTCCGGCCGAGTCAAACTGCGCAGGCAGACCCTTAAAATGGCTCTTAACTGATCCTCATTGGCTTGAGAAAGAAGCCCCTGACTAATAAAAATAATTCCACAAGAACTCCAGCCTCGAGCCACATGGACGCTGGGAAGCGGATCCGCAGTGACCAGGATCCGGGGCAGGGGTCGATTTTCTAACAAAGCCACGCGCTGGAGGGTCGTTTTTAGCCCCTCTGAGACCCGAGCAGAAGGGCCAAAGCTTCGAGTCAAAAGCCGCTCAACCTGAAAGGATAAAATCGCAAATCCCAGAAGCCCTAGAACAAGCCCACCTAAGGCTCCCGATTGGCCGAGAATCAGTCCACCGAACCCCACTGCGGGCAAAACCCCAAGACTCAATAGGGCTGCGAATCGAAGAAAAAGTTTTGCTCGAACTCTCACGCCGTTTTCCTTTTTTTACCCCACTTGATCTTTTAGCCAAGGGGACCTATCGATGGGAACTCTTCTTCAGATTAGCTCTGAAAACCCGAGGAAGCCAAGGCAAAATCACTGATCCCAAAGCGCTTTTGACCCAAGGCTTGCTTCCTTTGTCCCTCAAGCTAAAAGCAACACGCGCAACTGAACCCCGAAGGCTCAGGAACAGTGGATTCAAACCCGGATCCGTCCATCCAGGTTTCATGCCGTTCACAAATTCATTTTTTAATGGAAAAATGCAATACCGACAGAAATTCAGCCCGAATCCGAGGAGGAGGGGCCCGAATTCTTTGCTGCCCAGGCAATCATTAATCTGAGCTCAATGATTCGAGAGGCCATCTCAGCTAAGTACGTTAAGACTTCCAAGTCTGCCTCTGAGTAGTTCAGCTGCTCCACTCGGTTGATTACTTCAATCACTCCAAACACTTGCCCTCGAATCACCAAAGGGAGAGCCACCAGGTTTCGAGTCTCAAAACCCACCGCATTGCCTATGGCTTTTAGATGCGCTCGGTTTTCCTCCGCGTGCTGAACGACAACGGGTAGTCTCGACTCGATGGCTTGTCCTACAATGCCCTGACCCAGGGGAATGAGAAAATCAACGATCCGATCCGAAGCCCGTCCCACTGAGGAACGAAAAAAGATGACCCTTCGTGCTTCATCGACTTCCAAAAGGGATGCCGCCTCGCTTTGCACCGCCGTCATCATCGCCAGAAGAATCTCCGAGACAAACTCCTGAAAAGAGCAGTCTTTTCCCGCCGCCTGAACAAAGCGTTCCAAAGCCGTGAGCTTC
Source organism: Bdellovibrionia bacterium (assembly GCA_049424145.1). Taxonomy (GTDB): domain Bacteria; phylum Bdellovibrionota; class UBA1018; order UBA1018; family UBA1018; genus JBMSSC01. The sequence goes on along the minus strand of JBMSSC010000181.1, from coordinate 1,543 downwards.
ACCGCCGAGGGAGTTAAAAGAGGGTTCGACTCGTCTCCTGCCAATAAGCCACCGAGATCAAATTCAGAGCCTGACAAAGTGTGTTCTCTCCTTGTATACTCATCGGTAAGGAGAAGAAAAAACTTAACCCTTATGCCCAAAGCTTTGAGCACTTTCGTTGAAACCGCTCCATTTCATTTGCTTTTTAAGCCTCGACGCCCAAAGAAAGCCTCACCTGAGCAGGGCAGACAAACGGGGCGACTCAGGCCTTCAATCTCCTTTTTTTTGATCACAAGCTTATCGTTTTTCTCCTGCTCTGGATTGGAGTTTGGCTTAGGAGGAGGCTCAGGAACACTCAATGATCCGAGGCCCAGCGGGATTTTATTGGCTTCAGGCCCCTTGGTCGGGCAAAGCGGAAGAACGGTGACCGGCACCGCTGCGGTTTTTAATACCACAGGAAGTCAATTCATCTTAAGACTCGAAGGACTCACCCTGCCCTCTTCCGATGCGTTGGCGCAAATCCAACTCTTTGGCCAACTTGGACTTCAAAACACTTTTACTCTCAGAAGCACATCCGGCAGCCAGAATTACACTTTCACCAATACTTCCCTGGCTATTACGTTCTCGGACGTCACCTTGGTCTCCACAGCAACAAATCAGCCCATTGCAAGCGCGAACTTACACCCTTCAAACCCTCGCTGAGGAATCCCCAAGCTCAAGACGCATGAGAACATGCCCATGCTTCATTAGGGGAGAGAGAGTTCATTTTTAAACTCCAAGAACTCATGGATGTTCTTCACATCGGCAATGAACCACTTTTGATCCACCAGAAGCATTCGACAGAGTTTTCGATCCGTCACTTTGATTTCGCGATCCTCACCACGCTTATTCTTAGATCGATCCAGATAAACCAACTCATAAGTCACCTGAACCTCGGATGGGGAAATGGACTCAGATCCTCGGAACGACAATTGGATGAACTCCCGTTTTGAGTCAATAAAAGCGGCTCGAAACTGATCATCACTCCAACTGGCCAGACGATCCTTCACTTCTCCGGTAAGTAACTCCGCCAGCTTGAGCTTATCTTCGGGCACATGGACCGAAAAACTCCTGGAAACGTACTCCGTCAACACGTCCTTTGGCCCGACGGGAACAGAAGAAGACCGGGTACAGGCCAAATCAAGGAGCATCCCCCAAGCACACGCCCCACTGACGAGCCCAAAGTATGCCCAACGCTTAAAAAACCGATGGATTGAAGCCTTCCTATTCCACATGACCTTCTCCCCTTAAAAGTTCGACAAAATCCGAGATCTGTTTTCTTAAATCCGAGCTAGGCTGGTGCAACTGTAAGCCCGCCCCTGAGGCTTGAGCCAGAATTAATACTGCACTGGCACCACAGCTCACCTGATGTCCTTTAAACTCCAATTGGAGATCAATCCGAGTCTGTGGCCGCAGGGCTGAAAAGTAGGCCACACAATTCGAACTCAACCGGGGATGGAACACAATCACCCCGTCTTGATCCATTCGACTTACTGAAAGCTCCAGTTTTTCTTCTCCCTGAAGG
>JBMSSC010000180.1:0-3317 GCA_049424145.1 Bdellovibrionia bacterium | reverse complement strand
GAGGGACTCATCCCTTTGGGTCCAGGTCGTTTTGAGAGCGAAAGTGAGCTTCGCACCTGGGTCATCACTCAATTCAGCCAAGCGGGTAAAACCTGGGACGCCAAACATCCCTTCGTCGATGGGACTTTGGCCAGTGGCCATCGATTTCATGTGACGTTTCCCCCGTTAAGCCCCCGGGGAATCCTCGTCTCCTTGCGCAGACTGTCAAATCCACCCTTAAATCCATTTGAGTCCAACTTGCGCACCCATCGCTGGAAGAACTCGCCGCTCTACCCTCACTTGGCACGCGCCATCCGGGACGGCCAAAACATCCTCATTTCAGGGGCGACAGGAAGTGGAAAAACCACGTTAGCCAATGATCTTCTTGAGGAGGTCCCTCCCACTGAACGCATGATTGCGCTGGAGGACACCCCAGAACTGCACCCCAGACACCCGCACTTCATCTCCTTAGTCAGCCGCCCCCCGAACGCCGATGGCTTTGGCGAGGTGACTCTCTCGACGCTATTAAAACAAACTCTGAGAATGAGACCGGATCGCATCATCCTGGGGGAGTGCCGCGGGAAAGAAGTCTACGAACTGCTTCAAAGCCTCAACACCGGTCACCGGGGCTCCCTGGCCACTCTTCACGCCAACTCCCCCCGAGAGGCGCTGCGCAGAATCGAGCTGCTCTGCTTGCTGGCTCAACCGGGGGCCATTCCTGTGCCCGTGATTCGAGAGCTTCTCGCCTTAGGCATTCAATGGATTGCGCAGGTCAAAAAGATCGGTGCTGAACGAAAAATTGTTGAACTTTGCCAACTCCAGGGCCGTGAAGGGGATACTCTTTTACTCCGTCCAGTGGTAGAGTGCGAAACGCAATGATCCAACTTCCCACTGAGTTCAACCCCCTGAAGTCCGAAACCGAGCGTCCCCTTCACGAAATGTGGTACTTGAAGCTCAACGACCCCTCCACTCAACGCGCCTTTTGGTTGAGGTTCACTCTCTTGCACCCGCGCAATGGATTTAAACGACTTTGTGAAGTAGCGGCGGTTTATTTTGAGAAAACCTCCCAGCGTGAGATCAAAAAAGTGGCACTCAAACAAACTTACGGACTCGATGCATTTCAGATCCGAGCTGCATCGAAGGCCTCACCCCATCTTGGCCAAGGCGTGAAGATGGCAGACAATGAGCTGACTGCCCAATCCACAACCGGTCAGATCGTCTCCAAAGGAAACTCCATTCACTGGGATCTAAGCTTCACGCCGGAGAGTAAAACTCAGTTCTCCTTAATCCCGAAGTTTCTCTCCCGATCTCGCCTAGTGAAAACCTCCATGAAGACTCTCTGTGAGGAACTCATCTTCACAGGAATTACGGAGATCAACGGCGAGAGGATTCATTGGAAGGAAGCCCCCGGCATCCTGGGTTATCGCTCAGGCTCCATTGCAGGGCACTCGTGGACCTGGGGACAATGCAATGCTTTTGTTGATGAAGCAGGAAAACCCACCCCATTTGTTTTTGAGGGCCTGACGGCTCAAACCCGCATTGGACCGTTTCGCACGCCCTCGGTCTCATCGTTTTATTTTCGATACCGCCAAAAAGACTATCATTTTAATACCCTAAAAGACCTCATTCACATTCAATCCAAAGCCAACCTCAATCAATGGGAGTTTGTCACCGATCGCGGCGAGCTCGTATTTCGCGGTTACATTCAATCGGAGTACAAAGATTTTGCAGGGCTCACGGATGAAGATACGCAGGGGTCTTTGCTTTACTTTTCCAACTCCAAGCTCTCCAACATGAAGGTCCTCGTGTACCGAAAGGGCAAGCTGGAATCGACTTTTACGGCAGAAGGCACGGTGGCTTTTGAAGTCGTATCTCGCACCCGGAATCCTTATGTGCCCCTTTTAATCTGAGACTCCCCATGGGCTCAGTGGGAGGGCCAATTTTGGCTTTGTTTGAGCACTCATCCAGGCCTGACCTTGATCAGGAAAAATCCAAGGCTTGCCTCCCCAAAGAAGGGACAAAAGGAGTGTCCAAAAGACCCATCCCAACAAGACGCGCTCAAAGTTCAAACCCCACCTCCTCCAAAGCAAGCCAAAGGGCCAGCCCAATTAAGCCCAAAAGCGCGGGAGCAACCAAAAGAAACAAGGGTTTTAGGGCTCGACTCGAAGTCAGTTCAATTTCTTCATCCACGCGTGCTTTGAGCTCCTGACGAGCCCCAAGCAAGGCAGCCTCAATCCGATCCAAGCACGGACGACCCTCCATCACCCCCAAGCGAATGGCGAACTTCATGGAATGCCCTGCCTCAAGCATTATGCGCTCAGCCGACGATACGGTCACCGGTTTCTGAAAAAGACTCCCTAAAGCCCAAGAAGAGGGGCTCGACTGAGCCGCCTCACTCCAGATCGAAGGCCCCCAGGCACGACTCAGCTCCGCCTCCTGCTCGCCCAAGAACTCACAGGCCTTCACCCAGGCCAAATCAGTGGGCGTCCCCATCCGAATCAGTGCCAAAAGCCGCTCACCCGCACACTGAAAACCCAAGACCCAGCCTCGTCGGCCAGCTGGAATCCCTGCCCAACGCGCCGACTCGCCCATCTTCAGAAGCCAAAGGGCTGCACAGCCATTCATGACACCAGCCCAGAAACAGCCTAAACCCCAATCCCAGGGATGAGCCTGAAGCGCTGGAAGAAGAAGATAAAAGCCAAGCCCCAGGAAGGGCACGAGGGAAGAACAAAAAAGCGCCTGCGCCCAGGCTTGGGCAGATCGAGCCTGAGCTTCAAGCAGCGTACACCGCTGGCTTTCAGCCAGATCCCGCATGCGTTTGAGGGTGGGAAGAAGACTTCCTCCGGACGAACGAAGCTCATCGAAGCTCGTGGAGAGCAATTTTCCCCACGGTTCAGAAAGGCGCCTGATTCTCTCCCATCGCTCCCCAGCCGGGACCAGACCTGCAGCCAATGTCTCTTCAATTTCCCGCAGCACCGAGGAGACTTCTAAAAGCTCCCGCTTCGCCCGTTGGATAGAAAACAGATCCAACTGAGGAACGAGAAGCCGAATCAATGCGCGCAAGCTCAGAAGAAAAAAAAGAACACTCACGGACCAAAAGAGCATTCCTCGCACTGAGCAAGCCAAATGCCAAAGCTCAGAGCCTGTGTCTCGGCCCTATTCCCCTGCGGCAAAACCTCTTAGGGCCAGTAGGTCTCCATCGAGACCTCGCCGCCGACCGTCATCTGGGGTATTCGGATCGTGGGCTGAGCGTCCGTCACAGGGGCTCCTTGGCCATCTTTTCCGCACGTACCCGTAGAAAACCCTAAGTCATTTCCCACTCGATCCACCTGCAGGAG
>JBMSSC010000179.1:0-3343 GCA_049424145.1 Bdellovibrionia bacterium | reverse complement strand
GTTTTCTCTCATTTTGTTGGGCTTTCTGACTCTTTAGCTGAGACTCCCCTGGTTCAAAGCGCGACTCAGCTGGTTCATGAGGAGGGCCCATTTCGATTTACGATTGTAGGCCATACTAAAGACCTCTCCGTTTTAGGGGAAGGGGACTTTTTTTCAGAAATTAACTCAAAATGGGTGAAAGAGATCAAAGTCGGTAAATGGCGCACCGGTGAAACTCAATTAGGTAACTATGGGCACTCGTATATTAGAATCGTTCAGTGTGTGGATGATGAGTGTCAAAAACCACCACGATCGTTCATCTTTCATCCTGGTTTAAATGAGCAAGAGCATGCTGGTTATATCACTTGGGCAGGGCTCAGGGGTGAGGATTTACCCCTGATTCAGGCGAAGCGAGATATGACCATCGACGAGGTGAGTTTGGACTTGCGCCCGGATTTTAAGGATCGATTCCTTCGGGGTCTAGAGAAGCGATTAAAGGTGAGGGGAGAAAAGTACGACTTTTATCGAGCCAACTGTGCCACGAGTGTAGCCCATTTAATTGACGAAGCCATGGGGCTTCCTCTTAAAAAAAGGCTTTTGTTTCGTCCTGAGGCTGCTTTGGCATTAGCTCAAAAGCAGTCGGGTCAACCGAAAGAAAGGGTCCGCAGGTATGATGAGGAAGTCCAGCCGATTCTCAAACAATGGAACATTCCCTCGATTTTGGATCATAAGACGCTATCGAATCAGAGAAAACAGCCCTGTTTGTTGGAGAGGTTGAGCCAGGAGCGAGAAAAACAGTCGACGCATTTAAAGGCCTCCAAAACGGGGAGCTCCGAAGCGTGTTATTCACTTCGTGGGTTACTGCGAGACATTCGTAGTTGCAAGAGATTGGAGCATTTCATTCGCATTGACGAACAGATTAGGATGACTCGAAGAATTACACGATCCATTCAATTATCCGCAGATCCAAAAGTGAAAAAAGGGTGGGAGGACACCTTGATGGAAGGTGAGAAAAGGGTTCGCGATGCGGCTCAAAAACATCGTCAAAACTCCGTTCAGATCAAAGCTCAGATGAAAGAGATTGAATCTAAGACATCCCTCACCGAGCAGGAGAAGATAGCAAAGACCTCAGAGGTCTTAAAGTCTCTTCAGGACACGGAGCAGGCCTACCGCGATGTGATGGATGAAGTACTCTCTGAGCTCACCTCCACTACTTTATGGGGATCCCAGAAGGGAGCCGAAGTGGAGAAGGTAGAAAGGGAGATTCAGGATGCTCTGTCCTCTTGCCCTAAAGGGGGTCCGGTTGGGGAGACGGGGTTAAGGGAAGCCATCTCCCAGCGAACAGAAAAAATGATTCCCTCCTCAAGCTCAGGCACTCGAACTAAGTCTCCTGCCGGACCATCTCCTGCTTCTTCGGCTGGAGCGAGATGAGTGCAAAGGGTCTTTTTTGTGAGTGTAAGCAGTTGCGTGGCTTAGGGTGAGAATCGAAAGTGCATGATGTCGCCATCACGAACAACGTACTCTTTTCCTTCAAGGCGCATGCAGCCTGCTTCGCGAATTGCGGCTTCACTTTTATGTTTGATGAGGTCGTCAAAGTGATAGACTTCAGCTTTAATAAAGCCCTTTTCAAAGTCCGTGTGGATGACGCCTGCTGCTTGAGGGGCTTTCCAGCCTTTTTCAATGGTCCAGGCTCTGACTTCCACTTCTCCCGCGGTAAAGTAGGTTTGGAGGCCTAAGAGATCATAGCCTGCTCGAATCACTCGGTTCAGTCCAGGCTCTTGCATCCCCATGTCTTTTAAAAAGCCTACTTTTTCCTCGTCCGACAGCTCGGCAATTTCAGACTCAATTTTCCCACAGATTTGAACCACGGGGCTTTTTTCGGCTTGGGCATGCTCCAGAACCCGTTTGACATAGGCGTTAGGCTCAGAGGAGCCAATGTCCTGGTCATCAACGTTGGCGACATACATGACCTTTTTGGCGGTAATGAGGTGGAAGTCGTGAATTAGGGCAAGGTCCTCATGAGATAAATTCAAGGAGCGAACAGGTTTGCCTGCCTCTAGAGCGGCTTTCACGGGCTCAAGCACAGATAATACGGCGCCTGCTTTCTTATCGCTTCCGGCTCGAGCCGCTTTTTGGGTGTTGGCAAACCGCTTATTGACTGTATCTAAATCGGCAAAGATGAGTTCCATGTCAATGATGGAGATGTCGCGGATGGGATCCACAGAGCCATCCACATGAATGACGTTCGGATCAGAAAAGCAGCGAACAACGTGGGCAATGGCTTGAGTTTCTCGAATATGGCCGAGGAATTGGTTTCCCAACCCCTCCCCCTTGGATGCGCCTTTGACTAAGCCTGCAATGTCAACAAAGGCCATGCTAGCAGGGACCAGTTTATTGGGTGGGATGTAGCGAGCAATCTCCTGCAATCGGGGGTCGGGCACCTTCACGATCCCCGTGTTGGGGTCGATGGTGCAAAACGGATAGTTGGCCGCCTCGGCTTTGGCTGAGGTGAGCGCATTGAAAATCGTTGATTTGCCTACATTGGGTAAGCCTACAATACCACATTGAAAACCCATCGATCGAACTCCTACTTTGTGCGAGCGTGAAAGTGATTCATCGCAATTTTAATTTTTCCCTGAAGGATTAAGCTTGCCGCTTCCACGACGTCATCCAAAACAGGATCTAACTCTTTTAACTGCTGATCATCGAAAGCTTCAAGAACATAGTGGGCCGGGGACATTTTCGATCGCTTCAGGGCGTCCTGGGATGCTGACGGGCCGGGTTTTTGGGGGTGTCCAATGCCAATGCGGATCCGGTGGTAGCCTGTTTTGCTCTTCCCAAGGCATTCATCAATGGACTTCAGGCCATTGTGGCCCCCCGTTCCACCGCCTGTTTTTAATCGAATGGATTGGGCGTCTAAGTCAAGGTCGTCGTGGATCACGATTAAATCCTCCGGTGCACATTGGTAAAACGACATGGCCGCTGCCACGGAGCGTCCGGAGAGGTTCATGAAGGTCTGGGGTTTCATGAGGAGGATTTTTTCTCCCTCAAAAGTCGCTTGATAGAGCTCGGCATGATACTTGGCCTGAGCAACTGTCGCTTTCCATCGGTCCACGAGTCGATCAATCGCGAGAAACCCGACATTATGACGGGTGAGCTCATACTGAGGACCCGGATTTCCTAATCCAACGATGATTTTCATAGTGATCAAATATGCCGTAAAACCTCCTGGTTTAGCAGGAGAATTTAAGGCATCCGAACTTGAGTTCGGCGTTCCTTTTTTGCTCCAGTTAAGCTAAGCAGAGTTTCCGTTCTTTGAAATTCAGATATACGGTTCGAGCACCAAAAAACATCTTGTGCTCGG
>JBMSSC010000178.1:0-3390 GCA_049424145.1 Bdellovibrionia bacterium | reverse complement strand
GACATCTTCCAGACGGACGATGTCGTCCTCTTCGACATAAGCACCGGTCTGCACAGAAGGAGTAACCGGATAGAGCTTAGTGGTTAAAAGATTATTGTGATAAATAATCATCGTCTGCGTTGATAGATTCGCCTCCACGACCAGGCCGTTTCCAGGAGCCAAAACCTGAGTCGCATTAGTAAATCCCGTAGCCGAAAGAGTTAGGTAGGGAGTATTGGAGGTGTAGGGCAAAAAGGCCATCGTCCCCCCAAAACTCTGACTCATATTCAAGGGGAGATCTAGACCTTGACTCAAATCTCCCACCATCGATAACGGTTCAGTGCCTCCACAGCCAGATAAGACCAGGGCTGTACATAGGCTCAGTCGAGCAAGCGTCTTCATAGAGCTATCCTTAGTGCAAGTGTTGGTTCTAAAACCATGAGGAAGTTTCGGAAGAAATAAAAGCGCATCGGAACTTCAAGCTCCACACCCAACCCTTTGTAAATAGGAACATCAAGGCCAGGCACCACTTGAGCAGCAAAAGCGGGCGCTGCATTGATCGTTGAAGCCGTTGTGCCGCTAAAGCTCATAAAGTTAAAAGCACCACCCACGTCAAAGGAAAAAAACGGAGTGATCTCACTTCCCTGCATTCCTTTGGCAAGCTGAAGACCAAAGAAACCAGCCACAAGCCCCACGTTAGGAGTGGATGCAAGACCAATGGTTCCTAAATTTGCTCCCGAGAGTGCTCGAAAGGTGAAGGGATTGTAAACCACTTGCGCATGAAACTGAGGAAAAACACTCGCAATGGCATTTGGAGCATGAAAGTACAGCTCCCCTTGGAATCCCAAAACGTTATCTAACGATTGATAATCCCACTCTTGAACAATGGGGTAAGAGGCACCCAGAGAAAACCCACTAAGGCCCGCCTGAGCTCCCGAAGACTGAATCAAAGCCGCAAGGGAGAGCACCCATAGAGCCTTACTTTTGATTGCCTTGATCACTGCCATGGTAGTCCACCATTTCCTTAAGCTCTTTACCGACTTTAAAAAAAGGAACCCGCTTAGGAGGCACTTGAACAACTTGCCCAGTTTTTGGATTTCTCCCCTGATAGCTTCCGTAGCTGCGATTCACAAACGACCCAAACCCACGGATCTCAATCCGATCATCTTTCTTAAGACAATCCACCATCATATCAAAAACTAGATTCACCACAGTCTCCGCTTGCTTATGCTGGAGCTGTGATTTTTCAGCAATAATATTGATCAGATCTGCTTTGGTCATAAAGGGTCCAAACTCCTTTGGGTTATACTTTAACGCTAAAGGCTTGATCACTATTTTGCAACAATATAATTTTTTACTAATGCCACTTAATTATAGAAATAATAATTTCAAAAGTAATAAGCAGAATAATGACCATTTCTAGTAAAGTTTCTCTCTTTGATTTAGATAAATCGACAATCACCTCGATACTCTCTTGAATGATCTTAATCTTATACTCAAGAGCTCGATATCGAGTGTCAATTTCCATCATCCCCTTTAAGTCTTGATGCATCTTGTCAAGTTCTACACTCTCCCATGTCTCATCTGGAGAGTCTACAATATACAAATTAGATATAATTTCTTGCTTTGTATCCATACAAAGACCGATAAACTTAATCAGATCCTCAGTGCTCTCGAGCATTCGGCCTTGCTTACGAAGAGTCTTAGAGAAGGCATTGATTTGAACTAAAAGATTTTCAATGAGGATTTCATAATACTCAAGCGAAGTACTCTCCGCTAAGAGCATACAAACGATCTTTACGATCTCAAAGGAGAGAAAATGGACCACCACTCGATCGAAGTACACCTTATTTAACGACGCGGAACCCACTTGAGAAGAATGAACCAAAGTGGACCCTACCGAAGCGTCCGTTGAAACCACTGAGCCCTCTTGAACTTCCAACAAAAACACATCGGTTGCCCGACTCTGACTGGTAGAACTTCGGTACTCAGAAATGGCGCTTAACTCTTTTTCCTGTAAATCTTCTTTCACATTAAAAAAAACAACCGCTCCGTAATTATAAACAAACATGAAGGAATCAGCCGAATAGCGGACAATCATCTCATAGTTAGAAAACTCAGCAGGCCTTTGACTAAAGCGCTCTCTTAAGTCCTTCAGCTTAAGCTTCTCTGCAATGTGAATTGCCTTAATCGGATATAGAACAGATGAACCAGTCGCCATAACAGTCTCTTATTTCCAAAACGATCCGTTAATCGCCGAGTTAAACGCTAAAGTCCCAAACCTACGCCACAAACTATTGAATCAAGAGGGACGAACCTCTTTCACTCCTGGAATATGCCAAAGATCGAGGACAAATTTTCGATTATTTGTTCGATGACCCTTGTAATGAAGCGTCATGGTTGTAAACCCTTGATGCGAAGAAATATTAAAATCATTGAGAAGGAGGTCGTTCTCCGTCAGTGCGTTATTGACGCGCCCCTTAACTTCCTGATCAGCATCTGAAAAAACAATGACCAGATTGAAGCTCAGCGTTCTACCTAAGATGCGATCTTCAAATAGACTCGTTAAAACCAGAACTAAAATCACTGAAAGCGACCACAACAACCCCACACCTGGATGCCCCGAGCCAATGCACACGCCAATGGCGGATACCACCCAAATGGTGGCAGCCGTTGTTAAGCCCGTAATGGCGCCACGAGACTGAATAATGGTTCCCCCACCTAGAAAACCGATCCCAGAAACCACCTGGGCAGCAATTCGAGTCTGATCCCCTTGAGATGAGCCAGAGTCCAAGCTCATCACCAAGGACATAGAGGTAAAGAGCGTTGAACCTACACAGATCAGCATATTCGTCTTAATACCCGCTGCCTTGTTCTTCAGCTCACGCTCCAAACCAATCATTCCACCGCACAAAACGGCATATAAAAGTTGAGGACCAAAGTGCCAAAGGATTTCACTGAGCGTAGAGAAGTGAGGAGACGCCATCTTTTAATTATAATTTTTATTTAAAAAGGAAAACAATAGGAATAAATATCCCACTCTCTCATTCATCAAAAAAAAACCAGAACCCAGCAGGTAAGAGTCTCATTTTTTTGACACCCCCCCTCACCTCGCACATCCGATCCGCTCTCCCCTTCCTCTGCTCTTTCGATCTGACTCACGGCGCAAGATTCAGCTTAAGCCCCGAGGCCTCCCCTTTCTTAAGACCCCAAACCAAACGAGGTGCCGCCACTACCCCGATCTCAGACCGTGAAAAGAGCATGTCCATTATTTCGCTAGGATTCAAAGGAGGGCAGTCATTGTGTAGGCGACCTTTAGGTCATGTTTCAAGCTGAATTCACCTCGTTCTGTAATAAATGATGGAATTTGATTGTAGCCTTTGATTGTCCTGAACTTCTTCTCCGCCTCAA
>JBMSSC010000177.1:0-3400 GCA_049424145.1 Bdellovibrionia bacterium | reverse complement strand
GGACTTCTGACGCTCATTGGGGCTTATCTTCTGATTCCCTCCCGTCAAGAAGAGTTCAATGTGATGAGTTTATCGGAGGAGCAAAAAAGATCCGTTTTTGCCGAGCTATTTGAGATTGTGAGACATAAAGAGATCTGGACCTATTCAGTGACCGCTCTGGGAATTTATCTCTGTATTTCAGTGATTGCCGATCTTTGGGGGGTAGCTTTTCTCATGCAAGCCCTGGGAACGACCAAGGTCGCTGCAGCTCAAATGGTATCCCTCATCTATGTAGGGCTATGCGCTGGCAGCCTCAGTCTCACATTTCTGGGGGATCTTTTAGGTTTGAGGCAGGCTTTAATTCGCCTCTGCGTCACTTTGCTCTTTGTTTGCTCAGCGTGTTTGCTCTATTATCCTCATCTATCAGCCATTTCCTTTAGCGCCCTGTTTTTGTTCATCGGGTTTCTTGCTGGAGCTGAGATGTTGTGTTTTGCTAATCTTTCCGATCTGGTTGGAAAAAAAGCCAGCGGGACTGCCACTGGCTTCATGAATTGTGTGGTCATGCTAGGGGGAGCCTTAGTGGCTCAGCAGGTAGGCAACCTTTTGGATTTTTTCTGGAAAGGTGAGTTTCAATCCAGCGGGATTCGGTTGTACTCTCTAGGAGATTATCGGCATTCTCTTTCTTTAGTCGTAGGTATTATTTTTATTTCTAGTTTGACCTCAATTTTCCTCCCGCGGCAAAAAACCTAAGGCCACCTTGATCTGGAATTCCTTTGGATGGGCGGAGGAGAGGATTGAATGGAAGGGGATGAGTCATGCGAGGAGAGAAGGTCCAAGAAAGAGGAGATCGGGATTCAGTTGAAAAAAAAGGCGCCCTTTTTAATAAAGAGCGCCTTGATCGAGTTAAACGGGCCTTATTCGCCTGTTACAATCGTACAGTTTTGGCCATAAATGCCTAGGATATTCTTAATTTCGCTATCCACTGTGCTGACGGTCGAGATTCCCCCGTTTTTCTTTGCAGCTTCAATCGAGGCATCCCCAAAAGAGACTCCCAGGATATTGTCTGTACAGGCTCTACCGCTTTTAGAGGCTTTGGCAGTGGTTGCCATGACGGGTTCTTTAAAGGAGCCTACGAGAGCGACTCCTGTCTTTGTGTACAATCCAGTGGTTGCACAGCCAGAGAACAAGGCTGTAGTGAGAGCTAAGAGCGTGAGTGAGGATTTCATAATTTACTCCTTTTTTTAAGTTGAGTTCGGTTACAGTTTAAATTTTAAGTCATTTTTTTTAAAAAACAAGTCAGGACCTGACCAAAGCCAGGGAAGATGATCGGCCCTGGGGCCGGTCTCGTCTGGATTAATCGGCTTATATTGAAACTGAGATCGAGCGAGATCGGAGTATCCGGTGATGCTTTGAAGTTCGCTTGAGTGCTTGAAGGCTCAATTTTGGGGTGTAAAGATGCAATTTTTTTTAGCGGTGCTTTTGTTTTTTTCTCTCCCTTCCTATGCTGTTTTAGTGACGGATACTCTTGGCCCCTTGAACTCGGATTCAATTTTTTTTCGGGGCGATAATCGTGATCCTGAGGTGATTTTTCAGGAAGGTTTTCTCATTCACCAAAAAAAACAGACCCATGCCAAGGATCAGCCTTTTTTTAGTGGATCAGCGACAGTGTCGATGAGTAAAAAGAGCTTTGCTGCAGCCGGATTTCCCCTTCAGCGGGCAGGGGAGGTGAGTGATGTCTCTTATCTGTATCTGATCGATGGAGATGAAATTCGAGCCAGAGATCTCGGTTATGAAGACTTCTTTGAGAGCTCCCTGAGCTCTTCAGTCCAGGATCCCATCGATTTTCCCATGATCCTGGCTTCCTCTTGGCCCGAGGAGGTGATCACACGCAAGCCCATTCCCCCGAGCGCCGTGATGGGATCTCTTAAGCTCAAGCGCTCCGTTCAAGCCGGTACCATGCCTATGACCTATAACCGCTTTGAATTAATTGAGTATTTTGAAAACCCGCAGGCGCAGAGAAAACTCTCAAGGTCGGATTTAGGTTTTATCCATCTGAACGATGGAGAGAGTTTCTACAATCCAATTATTCCTGATAAACTAAAGGTAAAAGTCTCAATCCTATTGTTTTTTTCCTTCTTTCAGCAGATTAAAGACGACCCTCAGAATGGGGATCGGTCGATCCAAGACATGCTGAAGAATGCGCTTGAAAAAACTCATCAAGCGATTCTGAAGTTGATTTTTAGGGAAGAGGCTTAGAACTGAAAAGTGGGTCATTCAAAGACGCGAACTTGCAAAGACGCGAACTTGGAGGAAGCCTCATTTGGCTGAGGACGAAAGCGACAACCAGATTCTGTCGGCAGTCTTAGCGACTAACGACTTTAAAGACAGGGAAGTGCTGTCTGATTGGATGCAATAGATTGATTGATCTCAGGTTAAACAGCTGACTTATGAGTCGCACTTAGAGCTTTTTTACTTTTCTTTTTAATTTTTTAAATTAAAATTAAAAATTATATTTATAATTAATAATCAAATCGGTGAGATTTCTATGAAATATAAGATTCTAGGCAGTCTTCTTCCCATAGTTTTCACTTTGATTGCATCTCCAATGGCTCAGGCCGGTGAATTCAAGCCGAAAACTGTGAACGTTACGATCGAGCCACTGGGTTTTCTTCTCGGTCTTGCAAACGCTCAAGTGAACTTCAAAGTCTCAGAGCGAGTCGCAATAGGACCTACATTAGGTCTCTTGAGCATATCTTCAGACGGACGCACAGCATCGATAGTTGAGATTGGAGCTGATGCTGAAATCGCTCTGAACAGTCCTGTATTCAGTAGTGGATTCATCCTCAACCCCAGCTTAACTTATGTCGCCGCGTCTTCGTCGATTATATCCGCACCAGCCATCGGAGGAACTCTGGATTTTGGGTACCACTGGTACTGGGAGGGCGGACTTAACTTAATCCTAGCAGCCGGGTTGAGCGTTGCCTCCGTCGCCGGAAGTACCCTTGGAGTGGGAGCCAGCTCTCCCTTGCTCACGCCACACCTGGGCTTGGGAATCGGCCTCGCCTTTTAAATCAGCCATTTTTCCTTCTCTCTTCCGGTTCAACTCGAAGAGAGAAGGAAAAAATTCTTCAATCGCTTGCTCATGCTCTCCGGTTAAACCCAGTGCGACAACTCAACCCACGGTGCTTCTGTCTACAGGAGCCAATGCCAACCCTGCTAAGATCTAGAGTCTCCTTCAAATAGAAACGCAAGGCCGTCTCCTCTTCCCCCGCTCAAACTTCGGGCTTGAGACTGGTTATCGGTGATTTTTAAAAAGTCGGGCAAACTTAGACTCCGAAGAACAGGAGTCCAAATAGTCATCTGGGCTTTGACGTCCTCCCCGCCCTAAAGGGCCAAGCCGCTTGCGCGGGGGGATTCCCTT
>JBMSSC010000176.1:0-3565 GCA_049424145.1 Bdellovibrionia bacterium | reverse complement strand
CCAGGCGACCAGGTGATGTGACAACAAGAGCCTCTGGCTCATATATCGCCAAAGGGACAGGGATCTCAGGGGCTACGGCTGAACGATGCCTTATTAAGCTCACCACAAAAAAGTTGATCTCCAAATCCCAACACTCCTGCAAATGGGGAAACACCTGCCAGATAAGACCTACCCTCATGCGGCGCCCATCGTCAGATGAGAAGGTGCTTCCTCATGAAACATCAAAGCCGAACGGCAAGACAAAACCAAAGGAACCGAAAAACCAGCTCCCTCAAATTGAGGGAACTAAAATTGAGGTCCCTCAAAATGATGGTCCTAGCAGCCTCAAATTGCGGGACAAATATAGATTCTAGATATTTAGATCTCTCTCTCTCAGAAACTTTTAAAAAGTACTTCTCTGAGATCCGAGCACCGATGATGGAGAAGAAAGAGAGAACTTGTCTCAGTGAAATCCAAAAGAAAAACCCCGACGTAAGCCAAGACGAGCTTCTAGAATGCTTCAGCCTTGTCTCAAAAACCAAAGACTCCAAGGGAAAGCCTGTAGCCATGAAATTCCTCTGGATGGCTAATGGCTTTGACACGATTCTGAAAGAAGCAAGAAGGCGGATTCAGTCACGCAAGAGACTAGAGCAGGAACGCGCCCAAGCTCAAAAGAAAGCCTCAGAGGAAGCTGTTATCGAGCAGGAATCAGCCCCAGAACTGGTAGAAAAGGGAAAAAAAGCCTTCTACGCAGCGTTAGGGGGAGGACTATTCCAGAACCATAGAGCTTTCCAGCAGCCACAGACCCAATCCCAGTCCCTTGACCAGCGCAAAGCATTTCTTCATGCGCAGTCCAAGCAGATCCAACAGATCAAACAATTCGGAAGCATTTAATTTTGCTGGAGTAACCTATGAACACTGAAACACTTGACCGCAAGAAACGCTATTACCAAAAGAATCGAAATAAAATCCTAAAATCGCTCAAGGAGAAGAGTAAACCGTCCACACAACCAAGGGCCTACCCTACCCTTCCAGCGCCTTTTAAAGCGGCTTATGGGCTCTTTATGCGCTATACAGAGCAACTGCTTCTGATGCTGCTCGTCTTAGCATGTACAGCCTACCTCGTAGCCGAGTCAGCTCACACTCTATCAGCAATTGAGGGCTCAGGAGCGCTAGCAAAGGCCCTACTCTGCGAGTCTGTCCTGGTTGGGATCTCCATGATGGCAGCATCTACCCGCAAAATGCAGCTCATGCGTGTGATGGTTCTTGTTGGCCTAGCAACACTCTCGCTGCTTAATACCATCGGGGGTCCACTGAGTAGCTACATGATGGCAAAGCAGCGCATAGGGTCACAACGAGAAGAGTCAGTAATCTTGAATCGCACCATCGACCAAAAGCAAACCCTTCTGGTGCGATACCTGGCAACTGATCGGATCTCAGGAGCACGACGAATCGAGTCAGAGATCGCAGCACTTTCAGAGCGCGTGAGTAGAATCAAGCAGCGTCTCTCAGAGGAAAAATCTGAATCCGCGCTCACTTTTGGACTCATGCTTACGGTTTTGTTTCGTTTGGTCATCTCCGCTGCGCTCAACTTCCCTCCCCAATCAATCGGAGAGTTTCGATCAAACTCTAAGACCCCCGTTTGATGCGGGTTCTCTCCGTAGCGAAGCTCGAGTTTGGAGCGCTCCCCCATTTCTCGTGCAATGGCGGAGTCATAGTTTAAAACTTTCTCCCAAGCCGCTTGGGCACAGGCCTGAACCTGAGCTAGACTCACCCCTGCCTGCTCTTTGAGTTCCTCGATGATTTGAGGATACTACTCAGGAGAGGTGAGCACGAATACATCGGGGCTGTTTTTAGCAGCCGCTCGGACCAAAGAGGGCCCTCCGATATCGACTTTCTCAATGAGCTGTTCAGGAGTGATCCCCTCCTCTTGTGAGGCTTGCTCGAAGGGATAAAAGTTCACCACCACGCAACCGATGGGCTGAATCCCTAAGCTCTCTAAATCCCTTAGGTCACTGAGATCTTTCCTTCGATAAAGAATGCCGCTGCACACCGGAAAGGAAAGGGTTTTCATTCTCCCTTGAAAGGCCTCAGGCGAACCTGAAACCTGCTCAATGGGGGTAATGGGCAACCCTGCATTCTGAAGAAGTTTTGCCGTTTGCCCTGTAGCCACAAGCTCAGCGCCTGCGTCTTTTAAAGCGCAGGCCAGCGGGATGAGCCCTTCTTTGTCAGAAACGCTTAAAAGCGCTCTTCGGATCTTTAGTTTTTTTGAGTCATGGGCTTTTTCACCTTCTCTTTAACTTCCGACTCTCTCTTAATTTGGGAGCAGAAAGACCGTGTTAGTGCCGAAGATATCCCCTGAAACTTGGGTTTTCAAGTGGGGCTTGTCTCCCAATCCACTAAAATCCCCACTGAGATCGGCCAATCCTTCAGGGCAAAGCTTGGGCCTTTGACTCAGAGGATTTAGAGGAGAAACAGCCCTCAAAAAAAGACTTCACTTCTGCTCTTCCTGAGGGAAGCTCAAGCCCAAATTCCATCTTAATACCGGATTCGTCTACTCATTCCTGGAGAGACAACGGCACGAATGGCTAGGGAGATCTACCTAGGATTTTAGCGACGCCTGCAGCTCGCGCAGGACTTACCCCCTTTCGCCCTTTCTCAATATCGCAAAAACGGGACGCTGAGATCTCAAGCTTTTTTTCAAAATCTGACTGAACTTCTCTTTGTCCCAGACGAATAGACTCAAGCAAACCTCCCCGAGGTGAGCGACCTTCCCGCGGTTTCCTCCGAAAGCCTCATACTCTGGCTTTTCTAAGTACTCCTTTTTAAACACCTCTTCAACAGATACAAACTCAAGATCTCCATCGCTTTGATCCCATCCATCTCCCAACAGGCCCGAGTAAAGCGAACTGAGCGCTGACCCTGAGGGCTTCCATCCAATGTCTCATCATGATCAAAGGGGCACTTCCGAACCTCTTCTAGACTAGGGATCTCCACATCGTCCACCCGTATAGCAAGATCTTCCACAACAGGCTTAGGTCATTTTCGAAATGCTTTTGTGGGGATTTGGCCAAATTCAACCGGCGTATCACCACGGTTAAATCACCATACACCTTGCAGGTAAATCAGATCATCAGCCATTTACCTTTTTGATAAACCACCAATCCACAGCCCAACTCTCTAGAAGGCATCAAGAAGAATTGAATTATTCTAAAAAAATTACCTTATTCTCTGAGGACTCTCATCAAAACTTACATGTGTAAATCTTATTAACAATTTATCTCGCTTAAATTTACAAACATTTTTAATTATTATGCTTATTTATTTAATCTTTTCAACGAGTTAAATTTTGTTTATTTTTAAGCCTAATTTGGAACAAGACTTGCTCAACATCACCCAGACTTTTAAAAAATAAAGGGTGGTTGATATGAAATTTAAATTAAAACGATCTTGGACTTTAATTTCGGTAGCCTTTATTCTGAGCTCATGTGGACCTCAGCCGAAATATTCACCCTACTCTATCTACTCTATGAACGCGATCAATGAAGCCCAAAAACTAGACCTCCTCCCACGCACCAACCCAGCC
>JBMSSC010000175.1:0-3638 GCA_049424145.1 Bdellovibrionia bacterium | reverse complement strand
TACCGACTCCAGTGGGTCCGATGAGAGCAATAGCAAGAGGATTCCTCCCCCGATTCTCAAGCCCCTTTAAGACCGAGGAGAGCAAGGAGGAGACCTCTAAGTTCTCCATAATTTCTCCTGCCAGCAAATCCGACATCTGCTGCTGGGACTTGAGGGATTTCTCTCCACCCTCGAGACCCACTTTTTTCACCAAGGAGAAGGCGTATTTTCGATCCACTCCATTGATCACCAGATGTTCGTAGGCCTCCTGAAGCATGGGGTGATCCAAGGCAATGAACGGACCTAACTTCTGGGTCGCCTCTTGCGCTCGCTGACCGCCTAACGAGGGCTGCGCTGCAGCTGAAGTGCTCCCATGAGAGGAAACCTGGCTTGCGATTTCGTTTTGATGACTTTTGAGTTCTTCGACCACTTTTTTTAGGGTCTTCACTTCCTCAGCAAGGGCATGAGTGCTGGCGGGAGGCTGAGTGCTGAGCTGCGGGGGTTCCGGTGGCTTGGGTTTCAGCTGCGCTTGAGGAGGTGCGGGATTCTCCCCCATATCGATATAAAGGGGTTTTGCGGATTTTTTCACCCCTCCTCCGACACTCACCTGATCCTGCGTGCTTTTGGCCTGCTTGAGATTCTTCTCAGCAAATTGATCCAGAATCTCAGCTTGCTTCTCGGCGGAGTACTTTCGAATCACCTGCTTGTTGGCTTCAGGAATCCTCGACTCAAAAGCCTGCTTTTTTTGAATTGCCTTTTCTGAGACCGCTGCGGTGATTTCAATGGCAGCCACTCCACCAAAGCCCAGTGCTTTTTTGACTTTCTTCGTTTGCAGAATGATGGCATCCGGCCCCAACTCTGCTTTGACCTGATCCAAAGCTTCTTGAATCGTTGGCCCTTCAAATTTTTTAACTTGCATATGCTAACCTCACAGTCCCAAAGGAGCGAACGTTGACGTTTGTGGTGATCTCGTTATGGGAGAGCACAGTGACGTTTGGAATGAATCGGTCAATGAGCGTTTTTAGGTGTCCACGAATTAACGGTGAGCAAAGAACCACGGGTTGAGCCGATTCCTTACTCATTTCCAGTGCTTGCTGATTGAGCTGAGCTACAAATGATCGTACGAACTCAGGATCAATGGAGAGTTGAGCCCCTTGATCGGTTTGAATGATGCCTGAGGCAATCGTTTCCTCGATCGTTCGATCTAACGTGATCAAGCTTAAGGTTCCATCAGGTCCGAGGAGCTTCTTGGTGATCGAGCGAGCCAGGGCTGCTCTCACGTGCTCGGTAAGCACCATGGGATCCTTTTGAGTGGGTCCAAAATCGGCTAGGGTTTCTAGAATCGTCCTTAAATCCCTCACAGATACGCCTTCTTTCAGCAACGCCTTAAACACTCTTAAAATTGTACCTAAACTTAAGATATTTGGAATCAGATCTTCGACAACTTTTGGAGCAGTCTGCTTAAACGTATCTAAGATGCCTTGCAACTCTTGTCGACCAAATAACTCGTGAATATTTTGTCGAATTAATTCAGTGAGATGAGTAGCAATCACAGTGGAAAGGTCAACAACGGTGTATCCTGCATAGTTGGCCTCATCTTTTTGTCGAGGCGTAATCCAAAGAGCATCCAGTCCGAAGGCAGGCTCCTTTGTGGGCACACCGACCACGGGTTGAATGACGTTGCCTGGATCCATGGCCAATAAATTCCCCACCATCAGAGAGCCTGAGCCGATTTGAACCCCTTTGAGGAGGACCTGATAATCCCCAGGCTTCAGCTCCAAATTATCTCGAATTCGAAGCGGAGGAATGATGATTCCCATATCAAGAGCAAATTGCTTGCGAATATTGGAAATCCTCTCAAGCAGATCTCCATTTTGATCCACGTCGACAATATTAATGAGGCCATAGCCCACTTCAAGCTCAAGAAGGTCCACGTTTAAGAGGTTCTCCAGCTTCTCCGAAGCAGGCTTGAGCTTCTCTTGCGTGAGATTTCTCTCAGCCGCCTTTTTCTCTTGCTCCGCCTTCTGAATCAGCGAGTAGGAGACCCCCCCAAAAAGCAGACTTAAGGAAGCAAAAGGAAAAAATGGAAGCCCAGGAATCAGGGCCAGAAAAGCCATAACACCTGCGGCAGCCATGATGGCATTGGGCTTCATGAGAAGCTGTTTGGAAACCTCCTGGCTAAAGTTCGTACTGGTTGCCGTACGCGTCACAATGATACCGGCAGCGGTGGAGACAATCAGAGCAGGAATTTGAGTCACTAGACCGTCCCCAATGGTCAGAAGCGTGAAGGTCTCAGCCGCCTGACCAATCTCCATTCCTTTTTGGAGGGTTCCAATGACGATCCCCCCTAAAATATTCACCACAACAATTAAAATACCGGCAATTGCATCCCCACGAACGAACTTGGAGGCACCGTCCATGGCTCCGTAAAAGTCGGCTTCTTTGGCAATATCCGATCTTCTTTTTCGTGCCTCTTCTTCGTTAATCAGCCCAGCATTTAAGTCCGCGTCAATGGACATTTGCTTCCCGGGCATGGCATCCAAGGTAAATCGAGCAGCCACTTCAGCCACACGGCCCGCACCTTTGGTGATAACCACAAAGTTAATGATCACCAAGATCACAAATACGACAATCCCAACGGCGTAATTCCCTCCAACAACAAACTCTCCGAAGGATCGAATCACATCCCCTGCTGCTGCCGTGCCCTCATCGGCTCCTCGAAGTAGGATGATTCGAGTGGTGGCGACGTTCAGAGAAAGCCGAAATAGGGTGGTAATTAAGAGCATCGAGGGAAAGATACTGAAGTCCAAGGCCTTGGTGGCATAAACGGAGGTCAAAAGCAAAATCACCGACAGCGCAATCCCCAGAGACAAAAGAACATCGAGCAAGAACCTAGGGAGGGGGATCATCATGACCGAGAGGATGGCAAGCAACCCGATGGCTAACATGAGATCTGAGTTTTTCGTAAACTTATCTAGAATTTTCATAGATCACCCCGTTTTAGGCGATAGACGTAAACTAAGACTTCAGCAATGGCTTGGTACAGGGATCGGGGAACGACTTGTCCGATCTTCACCGTTTTAAATAGGGTTCGTGCCAAGGGGACATTCTCCACCAGAGGAACACCGGCCTGCCTGGCGACTTCTTTGATTTTTTGGGCCACTAAGTCCGCACCCTTAGCTACGACCTTAGGCGCACTCATGCTCTTGTTGTCATAGACCAGAGCAACAGCAATATGGGTTGGGTTTGTGACAATGACCGTGGCTTTTTTCACGGCATCCATCATGCGCCGACGAGCCATCTCTCGTTGAACCGCGCGGATCCTGGATCGAATCAAAGGATCCCCTTCTCGTTCCTTCTGCTCCTGCTTGGCTTCCTGTTTGGTGAGCCTTAAGTTCTTCTGATACTCTTCACGCTGAAAATAGAAGTCAATGCCAGCAAAAGCGATCATGATTCCAAAGAGGTTGAGAAATACCGATTTTCCGTTCTTGCCTAATTGGGTCAAAATAAAAAGGGGCTCGGCTTGGGAATAACTCTCGACCTTTAAAACAGAATTCTTGATGAGGGAATAGCAGACTGCTAGCACGACTGCGACTTTTAGGATCATGCGCAGGCCTTCAAACAGTTGTTTGAGTGAAAACAGTCGTCTCAGCCCTGAG
>JBMSSC010000174.1:0-3678 GCA_049424145.1 Bdellovibrionia bacterium | reverse complement strand
TTTCTTCTGATTTTTCCCATAACGCATGAGTCTCCTATCACATCGCTCCGGAATTATCCGGCAGCGGGTTATAGGGCCTCAGGCGGACTCAACTATGCAGCGGTAAAAATCCTCCAGTCTTGGGGTACAGTCCAGCAGAGATATCGATCTTATTTTCGCGAAATCTAGCCGGACGGCACTGCTTAAGACTCTTGCTCTATTCCTCCCTGTGAATTAATAAAAAAATTAATATTTTTTACAGGAATTATTTTTCTTTAAAAATTAATTAAAAAACAATAATATTTTTAATATAAAGGATTTAAATTGGATTATCCCAGCTAAGACGTCTCGGTCCGATTATAGAATAACCCATTGATTTCCCATGCGAGCATTGATTCAGAATGCCTGGTAAACCCTTTTTTACGATCAAACTAAAAACCTAACAAAAAGATTTCAACTGATTCTAAATGATTCTAATTAAGGAAACATCGGATCGAACTTCTTCATTCTGAACGACGATGAATGTATCGAAGGATATTTAACTCAATTGATAAAATTATGAAAAAAGCTCGTCCTTCAATTAGGCCCAATAACTATCCCTCTGACCCATACCACTACGAACGATTAATCTCCCCTAGTTGTCTTTACACTGGGAACCAAAGCACGAAAAAATTCCTTTGGGTTTTGGCTCTTCTTGAACCAAAGACTTAAGAAGCTCGCCATAATAGAGGTAGGCTTGTTTTCTCACAAATCCACTTTTTTTCTTTTGTTCACGATCCTGGGTCACTAGATACGCGTACTTGTTGTGAACCTCTTCAAGGGTGTTTATCCCAGCACAGGTTTTAATGGGCTTATCTTTCTCCTCAAACGCAGCATTCAGGTATCCCTCTAATTCTGTAAAACTCTGAACGGCGTTCATGAGGCTTACCGGAAGAAGAATCCCTCCGTGAGCCGTGCAACTCTCCACGCTAAACACATACTTTCCAAGATCAACAGAACGCGGCGAGCTTCCGGCGGAAGATTGCTTCGATTCATCTTCAGCCCCGGAAAGGGAGGAATCCTCTGAGGGAAAACGTGAATTACTATCCGCTTCGGATTGAGTTTTTTTATGCTGAATATGCTGAAAGAAATTCTCCTCTCGATGGGCCTGAGCATCTAGGAGACTAAAGACCGGGCAACTGTAGCTGTCTTTTTGCCTCTGAAGCCTGGAACTATAGATCTGAATCGGCCGAGAGGCCATCTGAGTGGATTTAATCTTTTCAAGGACAGATTCCGTGAATTCTCCTTTCTGGCCTGTCGAGTCTGTTACGATGACCACAGAATCCTCTTTTTTCGAACCCTTTTTCACAAAAATGGGTGTAATGTGCCTTCCCGTTGGCATTTTTTTATCTTTGCTCAGGTAAACAAACTTATGCCAAACAAAAAAAGTCTTCTCTTGATTGTTCGGCATCGCATCTAAGGCTTTTTTGAGACCCTCAAACTCAACTATTTCAGTCGTCCGATCCATCTGAAAAATCTTCAAAATCTTTTTTAACCCCTGAGTGTTGACCACTGTGTCTCCCTGACAGTCGTAGAAGTGGGGGCAAACTTTTTTATCGAGAATGACGTCTGAAACTTTGAGGAAGCTTGAGAATTTTTTTTCCGTCTCCTCTGTGGGAGCTACTTGCTTGTCGTGAACCAAATAGTCTGTATAGGCTAAAATCAAGTCTTTTTGGGTCTTCTTGTCCCACTGATTTAAGGTGATTTTTAATTGCTCACTCTGATTCGCTTGGCTCATGCGAATCAACCTTTCCATGTGCTGAATCTTCTGCTGATCCGTAAGTGGCGCTAATGAAATTTGGCCCGGGTTTTGCTGGGCAAAGAGAGGATTTTGAATGGGAGAAAAAAAGCAAAAAAAATAGAGAAGCCAAAAGAATCTCATCATCTCCCCCATCAACCATGACAAAGAATTGCTATCTTAAGCAGACGACACTCATCCGAGCGCTCTCTATTTTCTCATATTTAATAGATTTTTACATAGGCTATTGAATTAAAAACGCTCTCATTTTGTGCTCTGCGTTAATCGTGAGTTACCTAAGCCTTGTGACTCGGTTCAGCTTTGACTGAGATTGAGAAACAAAAAGTGCAAGACTAGATCAAATCCGAAAGGAGACTGAATGCAAGTTCAACCCTGATTTTTTAGGTCTTTTCACTTTGATTCAGCGTGAGCTACTTTGGATCTGCGAGCAAACTCGGATTGCAGCGCCACGATCTCAAGCTCCACTTCTTTGAGATCCACTCCTCGCTCCTCGGCCCAAATCTGAGCTAAACGCTTGGCCCAGGGCATCCCGTGATCTTTTCTTGACGCAAAGAGGGGAACTCTTCTGAAGTAGAAATCCTCAAGACGCATGACCATTTCTGTACGAATCGAGTGGCGAAGCTGGGCTTCAAGCCAGGGAAAGCCCTCAGGATCTTGGGAATCCAGATCCGCTTCTGATCGACCCTGCGCCTTCGTCTCATAGAGGGTTAAGGCCTGAGCCCCGTAGCGACTGTAGATGACCTCGGGGATCTCCCAATTTCTTTGAGCCGCTTGAAGGCGCGCTTGCCTCAGCGCCTGCGGCGTCGCTGTTGGATTGACCGGCTGACGAGTGAGAGGACGCTTCAGTCCACTGGGGAACTCAGGTGCCCGTTTTTGGCGTGCTCGCTTCTTCCAGCTGCTGAGCGTAAACTCGACAATCTCTTGCGCCATCCGACGGGCGGTCGTGTACTTTCCTCCTGCCACAACCACGACTCCTCCTGGACCCAGATCAATGTGGTGCTCACGACTCACTTTTTGCAGCACCCGAGAGGCATCCTGGGAATCCCCAGGCTTGGGCTTTTGGGCGGCCATCAGTGGCCTGACCCCCACATAGGCACTGAGAATATCCTGATGAGTCAGTCCCAGACCTGGGTAGTAGCGCCTGAGCAGATCCATGAGATAATCGACGTCCTTTTGATTCACTTGCACCTTCTCGGGATCCTCATGAGCTTCCGAGTCGGTGGTTCCCACAATCACAACACCCGAACCATAGTCTGGGCGGGGAATCACAAAAGCAATCCTGCCATCAGATGGGTGACTCATCACCATGGCTCCTGTCACAGGAATCCGCTTGAGATCAAAAACGAGATGAACCCCTTTACTTAAATTGAGCCACTTAGGCCAGCTGGAGGACAGGGAAAAGCCAAGAGCGTCGGTCCAAGGCCCAGCACAAACAATGGTCGTGTGGGAGCGCAGCGCGATTTCCCGACCGGACTCACCATCCCGAATCCGAAATCCTGCTACCCGCTGCTGATCCCAAATCGGGGCAACCGCCTGAACATAATTAGCTACTGCAGCTCCTTCGAACGAGGCAGCCCTTAAGTTCTCCACGGCCAGAACATCATCCCACATCGAAGCATCAAAGTAGCGAAAACCGCCCTTTAAGCCCTCGGGCTTTAAAAATGGCATCTCTTTGAGGAGCGACTCTTTCGAGAGTCTTTGGTGAAACCCTGGGGTTCGAAATAACGCGAGCAGATCATACAGCCAAAGACCTAAGGATAAGATCCCCCGCCCGTTCTTATCCCCCTCATAGACTGGAAGAAAAAACGGCAGCGGGCTCACTAGGTGGGGTGCTGTCTTCAACAACAACGCTCGCTCGGCCAACGCCTCGGCCTGGGTCAAGCCCTGGTGCTGTTGGTCGC
>JBMSSC010000173.1:0-3838 GCA_049424145.1 Bdellovibrionia bacterium | reverse complement strand
CTTCATTTTATCAGGAATTTTGCCTTCTGAAAAATAGGGTTCATGAAGCGCTCACTTCCAATGCGCAAATTAAGAGAAAAACTTCGACTCAGTACAGCATGGGATTCGGTCGTAGTGAATTAGCTCTAAGGGCTCCCTGTGGACGAACCACAGCAGGACATGACGTTAAACTAGCCCAGGAGGCGGGGATCCGCTCTTGGGAAGAGGTATAGGCATTCTCAGACAATGAGCTAGAAGACCGATTGAGAGTGAAACCTTCGCCAACCCGAGGAGGGGAGCTTGTAAAGCGCGGACATGCCTCTCACTGGAATTCGGTTCGCACAGAATTAAAGAGGCCCGGCGTTATTCTGGTGCTTCTGTGGCAAGAAAAATTACGTGAGAATTGCGATGGATACCGACACTGACGTTTCTGTGAACAGTACCCCGGTATCGCTTCAAGCTGAGCACAGGTATGAGGCAGGAGCACAAGGCAGGGGACAGACCTTTGTTGATTGCTGCGACGGGATTCCATTTCTGGATCCCGTCACAGGGAGCCTGATTTCAACTCAGCTTTTTTTGGATTCTTTGGTGGAGACGTTCCCTATGTAATTATTCCGCTAACTTGCGAAATCCTTTTGCCTATTGTAGGCAGATCCCAAAAATCAAGCAAGAAACCAATGAATGCCGCTCGCTTATTAAGCAGCCTTTTCGAGTTTTTCAAGACCTTCAATGATGAGCATTCTCATCAATGTTTGATAAGGAATGCCCTTCTTTCCTGCGATTTTCTTCAGACTTGCCACTACGTCCTGCGGCAAATTAATGCTTGTAGGAAATTTTTTAGCGCTCTTTCTTCTGCTATAGGCTTCTTCAACCGCTTTTGGGTCAAACTTGATCTTGCTATAACCTTTATCATTTTTGACAGAGATCGGCATAAAATTTCTTCTCTTTCTTATTCATAGCTCGGATATGAATGACTCGAATCCCAGTTCCGCGAATGGTAAAGCACACAAAAACCGGCTTTAAATTTCTCGTTAATCCTAAAATCCCATATCGAGGCTCATTGACTTTGGGTGTGACCTGAACTCCAAGCGCTCTTATGGCTTCAGGATGATCGAAAACTGACTCGGCTTCCTCGCAAGTCACGCCG
Organism: Bdellovibrionia bacterium; assembly: GCA_049424145.1. Taxonomy (GTDB): domain Bacteria; phylum Bdellovibrionota; class UBA1018; order UBA1018; family UBA1018; genus JBMSSC01. The sequence goes on along the minus strand of JBMSSC010000173.1, from coordinate 2,712 downwards.
TGCTTTTTTTGGTTTTTCGTCGCGTTGCCAGCATCCCATTCAAAAGCAAACTGAGACTGACTCAGAATCCAGTCGATCAATCATTCGATTAGCTCAAATGTTGCTATAGTGATATACACTATAGCAACATGAATTAGATCTCTTCAATGGCTAAATTCTGGCCAAGGGTGTCGATCTTAAGGTCTTATTCTTTGCGGAAATTCTTAGGTAGGAGGGGATCGTGAGATCCCACCTTACCTCACCCTACCTACGATTTGATCACTGAAATTTGGCATTGAAGGGACCCCATGTCTCCTGACGAGTACTCTATGGAAATCCTCGGTAAGAATTCAGAGATCTACTTCACGCCTAAATCTAAATGACGAATCAAGTCGGAGTCCAATCACCTTCAAATATTAAATTTTTCCAACAGCGCTTCCTAGGCTCAGTGGACGATAAAAATAGTCCAGAGTTCTCATTGGAATTAAAATGCGGGGAAATACTGCAATGATTCTAGATACTTGACAGGCATGAAAGATCAAAACCTAGAACCATTCTAATCGCTTCTAATTGTCCCTGGATCAGAGTCCTTCTCTCCAATTCTCCCAAAGGAACCCATTCTGCCGCATCATGCTCATCAGGATTGAAAGTAATCCGGGGTCTTTTTGAAACCTTCAAGTAAAACAGGAAGAGCTCGTAATCCCATGATCCAAATCGAACAAAAGTCGAAGTCACAAATGAGACCGCCCCTGCCGGAGGAAGAAACCCCGTTTCTTCAAAAACTTCTCGATGAATGCACTCCAGAGGACTTTCATCCCCTTCTAGCTTCCCGCCCGGGGTACACCAGCTCTGTGCAGAGACCTCGGTTTTCGACCTTCGCAATAATAAAATATCGTTCCCGCATTGTATAACGCAGGTAGCAACTCCCACTTGCTTATTGAAATCCGCTATAAGATTTGGATCTTTAACCATTAAGTAAGACATTTCGATCCTTCTTTCTTGATTGAAACTTATTCATTAATAAAAATAAAAAAATATCAGCCCCTAAGGTCCAAAACCCCAACTGGACTGAACCCTCTCAAATCGAGGAATTTCCAGGTAGTTGTATGACCGGATTCATGCCGAGATTTGGCAGCTGACCTTTTTCGGCCAGTTCTTCGAATTCTTCCGGACTAAAATAGCTGAATGAAGAATGCAAGCGCTTTCTAGTTTAAACATTTTATATAAAATTTTTGACATTGTTTATTACTTCCTCAATGCTATTAGACTCTGCTAGTTATACATCCTCTGAATTTAATTTCTTAAACCATCTTTTAATAAACACGCTTTCGGTGCAGTCTCCCTTGGCTGACATGCTTCTGATCCTGCCCGGCCCGTTTAGAAAGCTTTGGTAGCGCTCACAGGTGTATTGAACTTCCCGATCGGAGTGGTGTATTAACCCTGGCTGCGGATTACGTCTCGAAACAGGTTCATTGAGAGCCTCAAGGTATAGATCGACTAATTATCGATTGAGGCTCCTAAATGCTTTCTGCTAGCGGCTTTTGAAGCCTTGCCCGCTCTCGAGTGAGGAGAACCTAAAAAACTGGAAATCGCGTTAAGTGCTCGATTTCCAGTTTGCGGAATTTGGTGGAGGCGGCGACATTGCCTCTCACGCATAGGAAGATCGCACACTTACCAGTTTATGTCATCAGACGGGTCGTCAATCGTGTCGCCGAACTTGATGAGACGTCGGTAAACCTCGGTAGACTGCGGGAAACCAATCGGTCATTGCAGCTCCAGGATCATCTTTGCAAGATCATTCAGTGAACTCGCAACATCTGCCATTCTTTGCCTAGCGAGACCTCTGAGAGATCCTGTGGGCCTGGAAGCTCCTCCGTGGGCGCTGGGGCCTCTGTCCTTCCATAAGTCTTCCAGGGGTTGAAAGACACGGCCAATAGCTTCCGCATCTATCCCCTTTGTCTCAAGGCACTTCTTGAGCTGCTTCATTGAGCCGAGTGTATTGTCATAGCATCCGAGCTTCTCTGCATATCGCTTGATCGCGCCGACCTGAAGGCCATCCACAGTGGCGGATGCTAGCGATACGTTGAACTCTTTCCACTCCTTCTGCGACTCGGTTACTAGGTAGAAGACACTTGCAATCTGTTTAGCGACTGTGCCTTCCTTGGGTGTCCATACGTTGCCACAGTCATTTGGCAGTCGAGCTTCAAGCAGTGCTTTCAGTGCCAGTTCAAGATCATGAAGTGGCTCCTCGCTGTCAGACCACTCGGCTAAAAAATCTGTCTTAAATGCTCGCTTAGATATGCCGCCGCCAACTGGCGGTTCGTTATGAGCCTTCCAAAGAAGCTGCTCCTGATAAGGCAGCCTCGCAAGATAGCAAGCATAAGTGTGTACCTGTCCGGCATCGTTGATGTCGTACGTCTGAAGACTCCAAGCGCCCCGACAATAGATTGATCTTGGTTCCAGTACATACTTCTCTGGGTGATCCTTATATCTCTTGAGCACCTCCGACCTGAAGAACACCGGGCTAGTCTCAAAGGGAAGATCGGACTCAGTGAAGTAGTTTGCCAGTTTACCTGGTCCGATCTCTGTCTCCACCAATCGACCGTTCTTCCAGTCCCACAAAAGGAATGATGCGTATTGTTTCGCGGCACCTCCGTCGCCTTCTGTAATAGCGATGGCCTCCTCTTCAGAAATACTGGCGGAGTCCAGCATACCTCCACGTCGAAAGGAAGC
>JBMSSC010000172.1:0-4090 GCA_049424145.1 Bdellovibrionia bacterium | reverse complement strand
CTCGGTCGCTGCGTCATGCATCGTTTTGGAGCTCCCCCGCGTCCCCGGTCAGTTGTCAGGCGTTGAGCTGCAGGCTCGGCGCGTCACGGCAATGGTCGATCGCCCGCTGGCATTCGGCCCATTGCGCCGTCTTGCACAGCCCCTGATCCTGCCCCGCGTGGATCAGCACCGCAGGCCCGTTGCCCACCAAAGTTGCCCCGCGGATGGGCTCTGCCAGTTTTCCGTCCCGGATTAAATACCCCTCAGTGACGGCAAACACAAAATCTCCCGTTACCGTATCGACTTGCCCACCCCCCATCGCTTGAACGAAGACTCCCTGCGGGGTGCTTTTTAAGATTTCAGCGGGATCATCCTGGCCAGGGGCGATATAGGTATTGGTCATCCGAACAATGGGTTTGTGCCGGAAGGACTCACGCCTGCCGTTTCCTGTCGCCATTAAATCGAACTTCATGGCCGAAAGTCGGTCCACCAAATAGGTTTTTAAAATCCCATTTTCAATCAAAACTGTTTTTTGAGAAGCCGTGCCTTCGTCATCATAGCAGTAACTGCCGCGCTTGCCGCTGAGGGTGCCATCATCCACTACGGTGATTAAAGGGGAGGCCACGGCTTGACCCAACTTTCCTTGGTAGACGGATAAGCCATTACACGCAAGGTCTGCTTCAAGCCCGTGACCCACGGCCTCGTGAATCATAGTACCCCCGGCTTGCGAGGAGAGCACAACCGTCATCGTTCCAGCAGGGGCCGCCTGAGCATCAAGCAACGTGACCACTCGCCGGGCCGCCGTTCGAGCAATCTCTTCAGGATGAACCTCGTCAAAAAACTCAAGACCAACATAGCCCCCATCGGATTCATAGGCTGTTTCAATGCGTCCTTGCTTTTCACCGACCACTTGAACCATGATCTGCAAATAGGTTTTTGTATCAGCGGCGAACTGCCCGTCGGAGTTTAAAGTGAGGATCTTTCGTTCTGAGTCCAGAAAAACTGAGCTCACCTGCCTCACCCCTGCGAATTCGGCCCGAGCCACTTCATCGGTTTTTTTTAAAATCTCAATCTTGGAGGCCATAGGTAAGTCCCCAGGTTTCCTCTGGATCTGGTAGGAGGAAATTTCTTTCACCGGCTGAGGGGTGTGTCTCCAATTGTAGGCAGACGTGGACTTTTTTGATCCCTGAGGCCGCTCCAGAGCTTCCGAAAGCGACTGAGCCAGATTCTCCATCGAACTTTGCTCGAAATCGGTCGTGTAACCATAAACGGATCGCCCTTGATCGAGAATCCTGAGTCCTACCCCGCGATCAATCCCCGTTAAAATCCGATCCACTCTTCCGCCTTCATAAAAAAGGCGACTCGAGGAGGTCTCCTCAAAAAATAGCTCGGCTAAATCCCCTCCTTTGCGTAAAGCCAGGTTTAGAATTTTCTCAACTTCAATGTTCTTCAGACCAAACTCTGCCAATGCTTCATTTAGATTCGATTTCATAAACCAGATCTCCAAACCTTTTTAGAAGTTTCTCAACATCTTCAATAAAATCAACGGGAATTCGAAGCTCCAAATCTCGATAAGCACATCCCACCGGATGCTCAAGCGTCGAATAACTGGTAATCCCTTCATAAGATTCTAGGATAAAATAGACATAGGCAGAATCTTCTTTCTTCACTCGGATGACTCGTTTTAAAACCTGACTCACTGCATTACTCCTAATTTTCTAACTCACTTGATGAATTTCACTAATCCAATTATCCTATACAAAGAGTGAAAAAATATATTCGATTGAGAATCAAAAAAAAGATCAATGTATCCGTTGTCTCTTTAGCCCATATGGCTCTGTTCAGCTATTCTTCTCTCCCGCTGAACTCGCAAGCACAGACGGCTTTCACGCCGATCACAGCAAATCCAGCGGCTGCTGAAAGCGAGAGCCCAGAGAGGGTCCAAGCTTCAGAAACCTTACCGAGGATTCCTGAAGAAAGCCACGCAAAAACGGAACCCTTCGTAAGCCCCATGGATGCGATTCCGGAGGTGACCACACCTCCTCATGAGAGCACCTTAGTTCAAGCCCCCGCAGGGCCCAAACTGGCTCAGACCCAGGAATCCCAGCCCCCTGTGAGCCGGGCGCCCGCGCAAGAAACCGCTCGCCCCTCCGAAGACTCCGGTCCTAAGCTGGGCACACCCTCCCCGACTGAGACTCCAGCGAGCTCATCCTCCATGGACTCCACTCGAGCCCTCTTGGCTCAGATGGCTGAGAAAATTCAAGTACTGGAGGCAAAGATCTCAAGCCTCAATGATAAAATTGATGCTCAGCATATGAGCCTGACGTTTTTAGCTCAAAAAGGCAAAGGCCCCAGAGATGTAATTCTGACTCAAAAAGCGCCGTCTGCGGGCCTCACTCCTGATCTAGGCTCAATCCCTGGAGATCCCGAAGGAGGCTTTGCGCACGGAGAAGCCATTGAACTGTACCGAGAAGCTCTGGTGCTATTAAGGGGACAAAAGTATCCAGAATCAACTTTGGCTTTTGCTCATTTCTTAGAAAAATATCCAGACCATCCCCTCTCAGGCTCCGCTCAATTTTACATTGGCGAGTGTTACTTCAAGCAAAACGAGATGGGTCTCGCCCTCCAGGAGTATCAAAGGGTCCTCAGCGGCTATCCTCAAAGCCCCAGAATCAGTGAGACCTTAAAACAAATCGCACTCACTGAGGAGGCACTGAAAAAACCAGAGGCTTCCAAACGGCATCAACAGCTCTTACTCTCTGTTTTTCCTCACTCTCCTGCAGCCGCCTCCTTCAATCAAACCCCGCGAGTCAAAGAAACTCCATCGACCGAGCAAGCCGACCCGGATATCTCCTCCGGACCCGATGCTCACTCACTTGAAGCCAAAAGCCCATGAAAAAACCTAAGCTCACTTTCTCGTGCTTGCCGATCTGGGTTACTCTGCCCCTGGTTCTCCAGAGTGAGGCCATGAGCGCCACGGCTCCCATTCGAGAAAACAGCGATTCTTTGATTTCCAAAAAAAAACCTCCCTCCACGGAGTGGAAGAACCTCCCCAAACAAAAGTGGGAGATTTTTGGTCCCACTGTAATCCCCCCAAATGAAAACACTCCCCTGGTTGAACGATCCAAATCTAAAACTCAAGCCTCAGTGATTCATGGTTTTTTTACGCAATGTTTTCCCTCCTCTGAGCCTCTCCCTGTTTTAGGGCAGGTCATTGGCGCTAAGAACCCCAGCAACTACATCGGATCCAACGAACTCATTTACATCAAATCCAAGGGACTCGCCCAGGTGGGAGAAATCTACGCTCTCACGGAAGCCCCTGAGGTCCTCAAAAGCTACCGATCGGATCGAATTGGATATTCTTATCTGATTTTAGGAACCGTTAAAATCTTAGCGATTCGTGACGGCATCTACTTAGGACGAGTCCTTACGGCTCGCACCTTCGTCTCGCGAGGAACGTTTCTCATTGCTCAGCCAACCAAAGTCCCTGACTCCAGGCCCATTGCAGGCCCTGGAGCCATTGAGGCTGAGCTCATGTTAGATCATCGAATCTCCACCTTCACCACTGCACAACACAAAGAAGTATTTATCAATCGGGGTTCAAACGACGGACTGAAACCAGGGATGATTTTTCGCTCCTATCAACACTACGATCCCTCGAACGACAAAAAAATCTCCTCTGCCCAATTCGTTGTGGATGCTGAAATTCAGGTCACACAGGTTTCCCCTGATTTCTCAAGCGGCATCGTGTCCTACAGCAACACTCCCATCCAAGAACACACCAAGCTCATCCTGCTCACGGATGTCTCCGACTTGGTCTCCAAAGAGCATCTGACCAAAAAAGATCCATCGCTTCAAAACCAAGCGAAGGACCCTTTGGATGAACTGGACCGCTTAGACGGTGTGGTGACGATTGGACCGAAGGAAAAAAATCAGATCTTACAGCTCGAAAAAACTCCCCTCAGCAATCCCAGCACGCCTAAAACCCAGGACATCATTTCAACCGACCCAGCCTTAAACACCAAACCTCAACCCGATGCTGCGGCTGAGAAAAAAGCCGACCCGAGTCTGCCGACCCAACCTGACTCTCCTACGTCTCTTTCTCCTTCTC
>JBMSSC010000171.1:0-4108 GCA_049424145.1 Bdellovibrionia bacterium | reverse complement strand
TGCGCTTTGCTCACAATTTTTAAAATCAGAGAGGGCGAGATCATTTCTCCCTAAGATCGCCTGAGCACTGGCGCGAAGCTGAAGGGCAAAAGGCCAAAACAGGCTTCGAGGACTCATCGCGCTCACTCGTTCAATGACTTTCTCATACTCTCCGGCAAGAAGGGCATCTTTGGCTAAAACATAGAGGTAGTTGCTTCGCGAGAGGAGGTCATAGTCCTGATCCCGAGTGTGACGAACGAGGTACTTGCGAAGCACATCGGGCCCCACCACCGACATGAGCGCCTGAGTTTGACTGAGCACGGAGCGAATCGCCTGAGGATCCCCAAGCTGAAGCGTTCGAATAAAAAAATAGGATGCGGCATGAGGAAGACCTGCTTTGATCAGTCCTTGAGAGATCCAAGCATAGGCGCGGGGTTTTAATAAGGGGTCTTTCTCCAGAGCGGCAAAGGCATAGCGGGCCGACTGAAAGAACTCTTTTTGTTGATACAGGGATTCGGCTTGCCGAAGGTACTGCATCCCCTCCGTGCTCGAGTCGGATAACGCCTGAGGACTCAAGGCACACAGCAGCAGAAGAGATCCGATCACCCGAGCTGAAGCTAGAGTTTCAATCCAATTCCTAAGCCGAAATTGAAGTGGGTGAACCATGTTGATTCTCCTGTTAAACCAATGAGCGGTGATTGATAGAAGGCCCCAGTAAAATCCAACCTGGCTAAGAAGTTCTGAGAGAAGTAGTACTCATGCCCTGTGCTGATCATAAAACCCAAGGTATCCAGCGGTTGAAAATTTTGAGGATCGGTTTTCTTCGCTCGAATGTCGATCTCTGTTTTCAAAGACGCAAGACCTAAGCCAAAGTACCAATCAAAGTACAGGATCGTATTAAACACGTTAATCTTGGCATACCAGGGAACATAATGAATCATCGCTCCCATTTGACCCCGAATTTCTCGAACCGAAGGTAACGTGGTATCTGACCTCTGAAGTAAAGCATCATAGGTCGTGTTATTTGAATTAAAAGACACGGTGTAGAAGACTTCTAAGCCCCAGGTTTCATTCAGATAGTAGGCAAAGCGCGGATCCACATTGTAGGAGTTTCGATAGGGATTAGACAATCCTAAGCCCCCCATCACAGAGAGGATGGGATGACGCGCCTTTCGGTATTTGCGATTTTGCAGGACGTAGATTTTTTTATCAGGATCCAGCCAATTAAAGCTGTACTCGTCGTCGCGATCCATGCGATCGACCGATGAAGGTGCAAGCCCTTCGGACTGCTCCCCTGAGTAGGCCAAAGCCTGTGCAGTTACGCCTGCTAGAAGCCAAAGAATTGACACCCACTTCAAACCCATTCCCTTGAGATTCCAATGTGAAGTATTCATCTTTAGAATCTAAGTGTACTAAATTGCCCAGTAAAAGAGCAAGAAGAGTTTAAAAGCGAAATTCAATAGGTCATGAGATGAACTCTGCTCACGACATCGAGATCGGCTACAATTGGGAGAGGTGATTATCCTCAATCGGCTCTAAGTTTGAATCCACAGCAACGCGGTAGTCAAAAACGAAGCAATCCCCCAGGTAGTGGCTCCCTCCACACTCCTCAAAGTACTTTAAAATTCCACCCTCTAATTGATAGACGTCCTGAAACCCTTTTTGGTGAGCCACCACGGTGGCTTTTTCACAGCGAATCCCTCCGGTACAAAACATCACCACAGGACCTTTTTTGACCTCATCACTTACAGCAGCTAAACGCTCAGGAATCTCTCTGAAGTGATCCAGACCCAAATCCAGGGCGTTTTCAAAGGTGCCGTACTCCATTTCATAGCGATTTCGGGTATCAACCAAAGTCACGGGGCGCCCTTCATCTAACCACTGCTTGAGTTCACCAGGACTCACTCGAGGTGCTGTAAACCGCGCCGGCTGAACCGTCTCATCCCCGATGGGAATGATCTCTTTTTTAATCTTCACCAACATCCGACGGTAAACGATCTGATCGCAAGCGCTCTCTTTATACTCTAGGCCATGAAAAATCGGATGCCGGGCTAAAATCGCCTGAAATCGCTCAATCGAGGAGACCCGTCCACAAAGCGTGGAGTTCACCCCTTCCTTGGAAAGCAAAATCGTTCCATAAAGCCCGAGCTTGAGGCAGAGATCCTTAAAATACGCTTTATGCTGGGGCAGATCCACCAGATCAATGAACCGATAAAAAGCAATGATTTTGATCTTCTCGGCGTGAGCACCGGACTCACCTGGGACCGAAGCCGACTCTATTTCTTTTTCGAACTCTGAAACCACAGACACTTTCATCACTCCTTACGCTCATCCCATCAGGCACCTTGGGATCAATCGGGGCCAAAGGTCCCTCACTTGAGGCAACAAAGGCTACTTGATCTGGATCCAAAGGTTTGAGTCGCTGACCCAAGCACTTGTTTTTTTCAACTCAGAGGGTTGCTCAGAGGATCAAGAATGCTCACGTTTGCCTCGATTCCCTCTTCCCTTACCTTAGGCCGTGAAACCCTGCAAGCGAGCAATTCGCTCCTCTAAAGGCGGGTGAGACGCAAACCAGGCCATCCAGCCTGAGGGGCGACTTGAAATCTTCAAGTTAGCCAAAGACGGCTGAGACTGAGAATCAACGCCCTCATAAGTCCGCCTTAAGGCCTGTAGAGCACGAATCATACTGTCTCGCCCCGCTAAGCGCGCCCCCCCTTCATCGGCTCGAAACTCTCGCTGACGAGAGAACCAAGCAATCACAATGGAGCCTAATAGCAGAAACACCATCTCCAAGACCATCGAGAGAAAATGCGTGGCCATCGGGGAAACCCCACCCCGATCCCGATCATCCCGATCTCCCCTCATGGTTTGAGCCAGAGTAAAAGCAATGGCTCGAGCAAGAAACATGGCAAACGCATTGACCACCCCTTGTAACAGAGTCATCGTCACCATATCCCCGTTGGCGATATGAGCCACTTCGTGGCCTAAAACACCACGGACCTCATCGTCATTTAATCGACTGAGAAGCCCTGTGGAAACAGCAACCAGGGAACGAGAAGCCGATGGACCTGTCGCAAACGCATTCACCTCAGGAGAGTCATATAGACCCACTTCGGGCATTCCGGATAAATGAGCGGAACGAGCCAGCTCGTAGACCATTTCCAAGAGGACTCGAAGCTCTGGGTCCCGGGTATCTGGATCAATCACATGGACACCCATCCAGGTTTTGGCCATAAACCGAGATAGGGCCAGACTAATGAAGGCCCCTCCCATCCCCCAAATGAGGCAAAAAGCCATTAAATTTGAATACTGAATTCCACGATGAGTGAGGTAAGGACCTACATTAAATACGTGAAGTAAAAAAGAAATCGTGAACATCACTAAAAGGTTGATGCCCAAAAATAAAGAAATTCTTTTTATCCATGCCATGAGTCTTCTCCTCGATTCCGGCTGAGCGATCAGTCGCACTCACCCCTTCAACTCCAATCAATGGTCACTGAAGGCAGACTGTCAAGCCGACCCTTCAGAACCCAAACTGGGATAAAGAGAATACCAAAAAGGATAGGCCCACGCAGTAAAAACCAAAGTACTTCCACTTTCCTGATCCCAACCAAGAAGACAGCCACTTTAAGGCCATAAACCCGGCAGCAAAACTCAACATCATGCCCAGTGCACCAAAAGCTAGGGTTTGCGTCCAGGAAACACTCACCTGAGAGGCATCCACGGCATGGGAGAGCCTAAGCAACTGAAGAAGCAAAACAGGCGGCGTCAGCAAAACGGCAAGCGCAAAGCTAAAATCCTCAGCCGCCTCTCGCGCCACCCCGGATAGCATGGCCATGGAGATCGTGGCTCCCGATCGTGAAAACCCTCGAAAGGGAAGACAGAGACCCTGCACCAGCCCAATGCGCAAAGAGGATCCCTGAGAGATCGACTCCTGTGCTGACTTTTGTTCTCTCAACCCCGCATAAATAATCAACAGACCCACACCCAAAAGCGAACCACTCATCAGGGGAAGACTTTTAAACAAGGACTCCACTTCTCCATGACTTTCCCCAAGCCAACCTTCGAGAATCACTTTTTCAATGAATTTTTTTAAATCTTCCTCGTTTTCGTCTACGCTTATGCTGAT
>JBMSSC010000170.1:0-4112 GCA_049424145.1 Bdellovibrionia bacterium | reverse complement strand
ACTGGAGAAGTGGGCTACCACAACGCCTTAAGTGGATCTCGCCAGGGGCTGACCGTCATGGAATTAGGACACCGAGAAAGTGAAAAGTTTTTCAGTGAAGTGATGAGAGGATGGCTATCTAATTTGAATTTAAAGTCCGTTGAAGCTCAAACACCGACACAGATGATTTGGTCAGGAGGTATGACGTGAACCAACCGCTCCCTTTAGTGGAACAACTCAAGAGTCTCGAGCACTTGCAAGAGCTTGATTTAAAAATTGATTCGATTAAAAAAGCACAAAATGCGCTCCCGCAAGCGTTAAAAACGTTTGACGACGCTTTGGCCAAATTGAAGTCCAGTTTAGAGACAAAAAAGAATTTAGCCCAAGACATTGAAAAGACGCAGCGCCAGGCCAAAGCCGCCTTGGATATCAATCAGGATCGCCTCTCTCGTTCTCAGTCAAAGTTAGAAGGTGTTCAAAACTCGCAAGAGTTTCAAGCGGCAACCAAAGAAATTGAACAGCTCAAGAAGATGAACGCTTCATTGGAAGAGCAAATGAAAAAAGCGGATTCCGATCTGGAGCAAGTGCAAAAAGACATGCAAGCACAAAGCGAGCAGGTGGAAAAAATTCAAGCCGAGCGAGAAAAAGAAGCTGGCTCGATTTCAGGGCACTTAAGCAAGCATCACGAGGATTTGGAAGTTCTGCTTTCGGAGCGAAAGCAGTTCGCTGTGCATGTTGAGTCCAAGACGCTTGCCGTCTATGATCGAATCCGAGGGGCCCGCGCAGGATTGGGGATTGTCCCTGCCGTGGGAGGTCGTTGTAAGGGATGCAACATGATGCTTCCTCCTCAATTATTTAACGAAGTCCAGCGCTGCACGACGGTTCATCATTGTCCGAGCTGTCATCGATTGATTTTTGTGCCTGGATCCCACTCCTCTGAGTCTTCCGCAGCAAAGGAAGCTTGAGCAAAGTTTAGATTTCAGGTACTCCCAGTTAGCGCAGGACGAGCGATCGCCGGCCACTTCCTCTTCGGAGGGCTGTGGCGGGAGGAAAGTCCGGGCTCCAAAAGCAAGGGTACTGGTTAATGGCCAGGCACTTTTTTTAAAAAAAGAGTGACGGAAAGTGCAACAGAAAGATACCGCCCCTCACTTTCGAGTGCGGGGTAAGGGTGAAATGGTGGGGTAAGAGCCCACCGCGGCTTCGGTAACGAATCCGGCACGGCAAACCCTACCTGGAGCAAGGTCAAATAGGGAGGTTTCGAGGCCAGCTTGGTCCTATCACCTCCGGGTAAGACCGCCAGAGGCTTTCGGTAACGAAAGTCCTAGAGGAATGATCGCTTCCGATGGGTGAAATCCCATCGAAGACAGAACCCGGCTTACAGTCCTGCGCATTTTATTTTTTCAGAATCCTGACAATTTCTGTTTATTCGTTTGCGCCGAGTTCAATGAGGTGTTAAAGCAAAAAAAATGAAGACTTGGAGCATATCGGATTCATTAAAGTTGTATAATATTGAAAACTGGGGCGATCAATATTTCAGTATCAATCCTTCCGGGAATGTCACGGTTCACCCAAGAAAAGGCGAGGGAACCGGAGTTGACCTCAAGAACGTCATTGAGGAGATTAAGGCCAAGGGCCTTGAGTTTCCGGTGCTCATTCGTTTTCAGGATATTATTCGTCATCGAGTGGTGACGTTAAACGAAGCGTTTCGTAAGTCCATTGCTGAGTTTGGCTACAAAGGCCGATACCAAGGCGTTTATCCGATTAAAGTCAATCAGATGAGAGAAGTGGTTGAGGAGATCGTGGATGCCGGTAGACCTTATGATTTTGGTCTCGAAGCCGGCTCAAAAGCAGAACTCGCTGCCGTTTTAGCCATGTCCACTAATCCGAATGCCTTAACCATCTGCAATGGTTATAAAGATTATGCTTTCATCAAGACTGCGCTGATGGGCTTGAAGCTCGGTAAGCAAGTCATCATTGTGGTGGAAAAGCTCTCGGAGATTCATCAGATCATCTCGGTGGCCAAAGAATTGGGCGTAACCCCTCAAATCGGCATCCGAGTGAAGCTCTACTCCAAAGGCAGTGGGAAGTGGGAGTCCAGTGGCGGAGAATTTGCCAAGTTCGGTCTCACCACGCCTGAGTTGATTCATGCCGTTCAAGTGCTTCAAAAAGAAGGCATGCAGGATTGCTTCAGGCTTTTACACTTCCATATCGGCTCTCAGATCACCCACATTAAGACCATTAAAAACGCGGTCAAAGAAGGCACGCGAATCTACGCTAAGCTCAGAAAAATGGGCCTGAGTAGTCTAGAGTTCCTCGATGTGGGAGGCGGCTTAGGAGTCGATTATGATGGATCTCGAACCAGCTTCGAGAGCTCCATTAACTATTCGCTTGCTGAGTATGTCAGCGATATCGTCTACTCCATTCAGGAAGTCTGTCAGGCGGAAGAAGTTCCCGAGCCCAATATCGTCTCAGAAAGCGGTCGAGCGTTAGTGGCTCATCATTCGGTTCTGATTGTCAATGTGTTTGGAACCATTGAAGTCGGAGCTACCCCTATGGCGCTTGAAGAGACGCCCGATGAAGCCGATGTCGTTAAAGAAATTCGCTACTTGCTGCAGAATCTTTCGACGAAAAACTTGCTCGAGCACTTTCACGATGCGATGCAAAGGAAAGAAGAAGCCTTAAGCATGTTTAAGCTGGGCTTTTTGTCTTTAGAAGATAAGGCCAAAGTCGAGCACCTGTTCTGGCAGATCTGCAAGGTGATTCATAAAAACTCAGCCGGGTTGCGCTATGTGCCCGAAGAAGTTGAGGCTTTAAAGAAGCATCTAGCCGATCAGTACCTCTGTAACTTCTCTTTATTTCAGTCCATGCCCGATCACTGGGCCATTCAACACCTCTTCCCCATCGTTCCGCTTCATCGGCACGATGAGGAGCCCACTCATCACTCCACCTTGGTGGACATCACCTGTGATTCAGATGGAAAGGTGTCGAAGTTCATTGATTTGAGAGATATTAAAGACACCCTCCCTCTTCATGCGTTTCGGGGTACGGATCCCTATTACTTAGGCTTCTTCCTCATGGGCGCCTATCAAGACATCATGGGCGATCTTCACAATCTCTTTGGGCGAGTCAATGAAGTACACGTCTTCTTAGATGAGACCGAACCCGGTGGTCACTACATTGAGGAGGTCATCCGAGGCAATACGATTGCAGGCGTTCTTTCTTGGATTCAATACAGTGCCACGGATCTGGAGAAGAAAGTCAAAGAACAAATCGATATGAAGGTTCGTGAAGGTCTGATTAAACCCAAAGAAGGGGTTGAGCTTCAGAACTTTTATCAAAACGTTCTCTATGGTTACACCTATGTGGACTACGAAAAGCAATCAAAAGTGTTTCAAAACTCCTCCGAATCTGTGATAGGAACTACAGAATCAGTGGGTTCAATGGGAATGACCTCTGTTTCTGGCCTAGTCGAGTGAACTGAGCTCGGAAGTCCCAAGCTGAGCCGGAATCAGAGCTTCCTGACATCTCGAGTGGGGTGAGTCAGATGCTTCAGCTTGTCCGTCGTGGGTTTGATCATGTGGAGTTCGTGGTTCATGAACTCGGTCCCATGGAATCCGTGTTTCAGCGGATGGGGTTTGAGAAAATTGGCTCTCGGCATTTGAAGACTCAAGGCACTCAGTCGGTGGTTTATGCTCAAGGAGACGTTCGAGTCATGCTGACTCAGCCGGATCCTACAGCTCCCCGTGAGCGTTCGTCCTCAAGTGAAGCCCTGAAATTCTTAAGTCAACACGCCCCAGGGATCTGCGTGCTGGCTCTTGAAGTTCAAAACGCCCAGCAGGCCTATGAAGACTGCTTAAAGCGTGGCGCTCGCTCTGCGCGAGCCCCCCAGGTGTTTGAATCCGCCCAGGGACGAGTGGTGCGAGCCGAGGTCTGGACTCCGGGGGATTTTCGCTATGCATTCATTGAGCGGCATTCTCAGCATGGATCTTTCGACCAACCCGCTCTGTTTGATGAGCAGCTCGAGGTCTTAAGACTCAGGAGTCCCTCTCCCCTGGGGATTGAATGCATTGATCATCTCACCAACAATGTCGGAATCGGGGATATGAAAAGCTGCGTCCAGAACTACCAAGAGG
>JBMSSC010000169.1:0-4138 GCA_049424145.1 Bdellovibrionia bacterium | reverse complement strand
TATGCTTGTCACTAGGGCTTTTCGAGGGATGACCCACCACGAAGTGAGGAGAGCCTTAAAAAATCGTAAGTGCTTGAATCGTAAGTGCTTGAAATAAAAAACCTCCCACAATTTTTCGTTGTGAGAGGTCAAAAAACTTGGGGTGACCAACGGGGCTTGAACCCGCGACACCCGGAATCACAATCCGGTGCTCTACCAACTGAGCTATGGCCACCATGCGAATAAGTCAGGATTTGTCTTATGTTTTTTTGGGTCATCTGTCAACAGGGGATGCAAATTTTGATGGGCTCCTAAGGTTCATTTTTTGGTTTCCGACCCAATGGTTTTGGGTCAATGGAGGGACCGATTTGGATTTTTGGGCCTCTTTAGGGCGCCAGGAGATTCTCCGTTTTGCTTCGAAAAGCCAAGGTACTTAGGCACACTAGGCTTTGACCTCGATTTTACTGAGGGCTGGATATGGTTTTTCAACCCAGAACCGGGTATCGTTCGGTCAAATCCACGAATGATAAACCTTGGGTCAGAGAGGCAGCTCTTCAGCTGATCTTGGGTTGAGTCAGTGAAGTTGAAGCCTAGATCAAAATGGCCTCAATTCAGTCGATGGGAGAGGAGATCAAACGTGCATACAGAAACTCGGAAGCAAGCTGCAACCTTAGCCCTCGGGGTGACTATTGGATTAACGGCACTCAAACTCGGGGTGGCTTATGTATCGGATTCAGTTGGGGTTCTCTCTGAGGCCATTCATTCGTTTTTGGATTTGATTTCAGCAGGGGTTTCCTTCTTTACGATTCGAGTGGCCGGGAAACCTGCCGATGAGGATCATCCTTATGGGCACGGAAAAATTGAAACCCTCTCCAGTCTGTTTGAATCCATTCACCTTGTGGCGGCAGCGGTTTTAATTATTTTTGAAGGGGTGGATCATTTACGTCATCCGATGGCCATCCGTCACGGAGGGCTGGCTTTAGGAGTGATGGGCGTTTCGATTGTGGTGAGTTACTTCACATTTCAACACAATTTTAATGCAGCACAGGAAACGGAGAGCAGCGCGCTGCATGTGAATGCCCTGCATTTTCTCTCAGACGTTGTGGCGAGTTTAGGCGTGTTTCTGGGCCTGATTCTCCTGGAGTGGACCGGGTGGGTCATGATCGATCCTCTCATTGCATTTGCTGTAGCAGGCTATATCCTGGTCATTTCTGTGGGGCAGGTCAAAAAATCCTTGATGGAGCTTGCTGACACACAGCTTCCCTCCGAGGAGCTTGAGAAGATCAAGCAAGTGGTTCAACAATGCCAAGGGGAATTACTCGCAGCACAAGAGATTCGTACGAGAAAAAGTGGGGCAACTCGACATATTGATTTTAATTTAGTGGTATGTGGGCATATGACAGTAGATGCTTCTCACGCATTATGTGACGAAGTGGAAGCAAAAATTACTGAGGTATTTCCGAGGGCTTCAATCAATATTCATGTGGAGCCGTGTGAAAAGGAGAGAACCAAGTGTCAAACTCAATGCCCAATCGCATTTCGCAGAAAGTAGGTTTAGAAGTTGGATCCACTCGGCCTTGGAGAGATGCCGGGGTCGATGACCTGGGAGAAATTCAAGGGGTTTGTTTCGATATTGATGATACTTTGTCCACACAAGGGAAACTGACATCAGAGGCGTTTTCAGCTCTCTGGGAATTAAAAGAAGCAGGCTTTGCTGTGGTTCCGGTGACCGGTCGTCCAGCCGGATGGTGTGATCACATTGCCAGGTTTTGGCCCGTGGATGCCGTGGTGGGAGAAAACGGGGCATTCACCTTTTTTATGGATCAAGGGGCTCGAAAAAGACTCGACACGCCGTGTGGGTTGTTGCCTGAGGAGATGAAGCAAAATTTAGCAACGTTAAGGGAGAAGGTTCGCCGTGAGTTCCCCAAGATTCAGTGGGCCTCAGATCAGAGTTATCGCGAGTATGATCTGGCCATGGATATGTGCGAGGATGTGCCAGCCTGGGACCCAAAAGACGTTCAGCGACTCTTAGATTTTTGTCACGCCGAGGGAGCTCACGCTAAGCTCTCTAGTATTCATGTGAATGCCTGGTGGGGGGACTATGACAAGGGCAAAGGGTTTCGTCATTGGTTAGAACAAGGAGCGCCTGGCTTAAAAGGAAAACTTCCCTCCCTGGGGCAATGGCTGTTTGTGGGGGATTCTCCAAATGATGAACCCATGTATCAGAGCTTTAAGTACTCAGTTGGGGTGGCGAATTTAAAAAAATATGTAGAAAAACTCACCTATCCTCCGACTTGGATTACGAGTGAAGAAAGTGGCAAGGGGTTTGGGCAAGTGGTGAGAAAACTGCTTCTCTCCCGAGTTCGCAGGAAATAAGATCAGGCTTTTTTTATTATTTTTTTCCTGGGACTCAGTTTTAAGGCGCTAGCCTGGAGCGTTTCCAGAGCCCATTTTTCTTCTCATATAAGAATCGATCATGAAGTCGATAAGGATCGGCAATCCAAAACTCGAATCGATGGGCGATGAGGCAGTAGCCGTGCCAGTGCTGGGGTCTAGGGACTTTTTGATTTGGGTAGGCCTGGGCAATGGCTTTTACTTTTTGGGTTAAAAATTTTCGGCTTGGGATTTTTTGGCTTTGTGGAGAGATGGCGGCATGCATCTGGCTTTCTCGAGGACGACTCTCCCAGTAGTCATCTGACTCGCTTGGGGAGACATGCTGGATGCGGCCTTCGACTCGGATTTGACGATCCAGCTCAGCCCAGTAAAAAATTAAGGCAGCATAGGGGTTTTCGCTCAGCTCTTTTCCCTTGCGGCTTTGAGAGTTGGTAAAGAAGCGAATTCCTCGTTCATTTAAGCCCTTAAATAAAACAATGCGGGCAGAGGGTTTGCCCGCGCGCGTGGCGGTGGCAAGTGTCATGGCATCGGGTTGCTTAATCTCAGGGCGATCCAAGGCCTCCTGATACCAATGAAGGAGTTGTCGATGAGGATTGGAACTCAGCTTGATTTTAGACATGGGGGCAGCTTACACGGGTTTGAGCCCGGATAAAAATACTTTTAAGTCTGGAGGGAGTTCTGCCTCAAATTTCATCTGCTTTTGAGTGATAGGATGGAAGAACTCCAGGGCTGCTGCGTGAAGAGCATGGCGGGGAAGCAGGAGCCGGGCTTGGGCTTCTGGCGAAACGTGTTTTCTCTCGTAGTACAGGAGCGCCTCCTGTTCGGGCATTCCATAGAGTTTGTCTCCCACGATGGGGTGGTTTGCTGCCTCGAGATGGACTCGAATCTGGTGCTGCCTTCCGGTCTTAGGGAGGCACTCCACCAGACTAAAACCTTCAAAGGCCTGAAGTCGTCTGAAGCGCGTTTGAGCTGAAAGGCCTCCTTGGGCGGCAGTTGAGGTCATCATCTTCAGTTCAATTAAGGAGTGTGTGCAGCGCTGAATGGGTAGGTTGACTGAAAACTCCTCGGGACATAGACCCCGAACAATGGCGAGGTACTTTTTTTGGATGGATCGGAGAGCGAACTGCTCGGTTAAGCGGGTGCAAACGGCCTTGTCTTTTGCAATCACCAGGATTCCGCTGGTTTCCTTATCGAGGCGGTGAACTAAGTAATAATCCTGATCTGCTTTTAGCGGCTGTTGGTGCCCTTGGGTTTTCAAGTGAATCAGCAGCGTGTTAAAAAAGTACCGCCCGGCCGGGTGAACAGGGAGGTGAGCAGGTTTATGGATGACAAAAAGCCATTCATCTTCAAAGAGGATTTTATAATCAAAACACACCTCAGGCTCAGGTTTTCTTTCTGTGAGGACGAGGACTTCATCCCCCGGAATCAACTGGTAGCTGGGCTTGAGTTGACCCACTTGCACGTGGCGTCCCTGGTTTCGTTGGAGACGAATGGCTCCAGAGCCAATGGCTTTTTTGAGTTGCTCGCGTGAGCGTTTGCGGTAGCGTTGCTTTAAAAAGGCATCCAGTCGGATCCCGTGTTGTTGGGGTCCTACGGCATGAGTCACAAGGTACTGCTGTGCGGTGAGGCTATGGGTGACGTTCATTGATTTTTTCGAATCTCCAGGCGAGTAATTTCGAGCCCAGTCACGTTGATTTATTTTATTGAACTAAATTGACGTCCTCCCCGCCCTAAAGGGCCAAGCCGCTTGCGCGGGGGGATTCCC
>JBMSSC010000168.1:0-4177 GCA_049424145.1 Bdellovibrionia bacterium | reverse complement strand
AAGGGAATCCCCCCGCGCAAGCGGCTTGGCCCTTTAGGGCGGGGAGGACGTCAAAAGGCATGTTTGATAAACTCCAACGCCCAGCGCACTCCAAATCCGGTGAATAAGGAGTCCACGTGTCCGATTCCCCCTTCGTTCTCAGCCGCGCAGAGATCGATATGGACCCAAGGTGTCTTTTTTTGAATGAATCGTGAGAGGAAGTAGGCTGCATGAATGTGATCTGGTCCTGGGCCTTTCACACACTGAAGGGTGTCGGCCACTTTGGATTCAAGAGCCTTAGCGTATGTGGAATCCATCGGAAACGTCCAGACTCGCTCACCACTGCTCACTCCGGCGGCTCGGATCCTCTCATGCCAAGCTTCTTGATTGGTGAAGCCTGCTGAGTACTTGGTTCCCAGGGACCGAATCGCCGAGCCGGTTAAAGTGGCAAAGTCGATGAGGCAATCGGGTTGTTCTTGGGAGGCCAGGGTGAGGGTGTCGGCTAAAACCATTCTTCCCTCAGCATCCGTATTCACCACCTCGATGCTCATTTGATTAAGTGCGATGACCACATCATCGGCTTTGTAAGCCTTGGGAGAAAGATGATTTTCTGTGACGGCAAGAAAGGCCTTCATCCGATAGGGGAGCTTCAGCTGGGAGGCTGCAATGAGAGTGGCTAATGCCACAGCTGAGCCTTGCATATCTCCTTTCATCGTGTGCATGCCGCCTTGGATTTTAATGTCGTATCCCCCGGTGTCAAAGCACAGACCTTTGCCGGCTAAGTGAATCACTTTCGAAGCTTTGACTCCCTGTGGTGAATAGGTCAACTCATAGATGCCGCCTGCCGAGTCGGGATCCCCTTGATCGACTGCGGTGAAGGCTCCAGCTCCCATCTTCTTCAGCTTCGAGTTGGAATAAAATCGGAACCCCAGTCGGTGCTTTTTAGCGAGGCTCTGGATCTGCTCACCATAGTGCTGAGCGTTTAATAGGTTGGGTGGGAGGGTTGCTAAGGATCGAGCCAAATGCGAGCCCTGGGCACTGATCAGGCTTTTCTGTAGGGTGGAAGAGGGCTTTCCACTTGGGGTAATCCAGTGGAGCTCCTCAAACGCGAAGGGTTTGTCCGTTTTAGCTCTCAGTCCATAGGTGGCTAGGGGATGAATCCGAATCCATAATGCAGCTCCTAGGGCATCAGCAAGAGGCTCGCAGTGCTCGGACTCTAAAATTAAGCAACCGAGCTTTCGGTCTTGAGGCTGGATGATCTGCTTCAGGCTGTCTCGGGCAAATTCAAGCAGGAAGAAGGTTTCTTTTTCTTCGGGTAAAAGTCCAATCCAAAGGTCCTCCTGCTTGGGCTCTGAGCCTGGTATCCAAAGGCGCTCCCCCGCTTTAAGGGGCGATTTGAGGCGACTCTTAGCGTTCTCAATTCTGGACTGCAGTTCGGATGAAAGCGGTAAGGCGGGGTGGGAGCGCTTCCAAGTCTCTTGGGTGAGGAGAATGAATAAGGGGAAGACTTCAGAAGAGGCTTTGGTGCGGGGTTTGTCAGTTTTCCAGTCCGATAGAGAATTGAATTTGATTTTCATGGGCATAGCTTAGCATCAGCTGGGGTGAGGCACAACCGAGGCATTTCCTGGCTAGGGCCTTGAAAATCCGCGATGAGTTCCGATTCAAATCGCTCCGAGGTGACCCCGTATTTTGTGCAGGCGCTCTTTGATCAAAAAGAAGGTAGCCCAGAGAGTCTTAAAGAAGGGCGGATCTTAGAAAATTTAAATTCTTTTGAAGTTTCAAGCCATTGTGAAGAGAAAATGGAGCCGATGATCCGGATTGAACGGACGACCTACGCTTTACGAAAGCGTTGCTCTACCAACTGAGCTACATCGGCATAGCCGTCTTATACTTGAAAGCAGGGCGTTTAGGCAATGGAGGAGTGATCTCTGAGTAAGAAAAATTTTATCCGACTATTTTTATGTGTTTTAAAGCGGATAGCGTCGCTCACCTCTCAGTTGAGTCTTGGCAGAGGAAGTTTTTTTGTGGGGATTGATGACCGATTATTTTAAAAATGTGAAAAATGAATGAGCTGAAATTTCCTGGAGTATCAGAGTCAATAACGGCGTGATGGTTCATCGAGCAGCGGCATTGGCCTGATATTTCAGGTTCTCAGGGCGCAACCAACAGAAGTGGAGTAGGGTGAAGTCCAATCGGAAAAAAGGGAGATGGTTGATGATGTCGTGATCCCTTTTAAGAACAGAGATTTGATCCGATCCCAAGCAATGCTGGACAACCGATGGGGGAGCGGGTAGCAGTGGAATGAGTTAGATTTAAATCGAGAAAGCCAACCACTATGCCCATTAAAAAAAAGAGCGCTCAACCGAAATCACCGAGTTCCACATTGCAGAAGAAAGTACAAGTTTGGATTTACTTTCAGAATCCAACCACCCGAGTCTATTCTTTTTTACTTTTGAAAACGACGCCTGAACGAGGGGGTTTTTGGCAGCCTGTGACGGGTGGAGTAAAAAAGCGTGAATCTTTAGCAAATGCCGCCTTGAGGGAGGCTGTTGAGGAAAGTGGGCTTGAGTTTCACTGTGTGCCTGAGCCCATTGAGTATGGCTTTGAGTATGAAAAAAAAGGGGCGAAATACCTGGAGTATGGCTTTGCCATGAGTTTAGGACCAATCTCAGGTCAGCCGCCTCAGGTGAGCCTTTCGAAGCAAGAGCACACGGAGTATGAGTGGGTAACGGCAAAAGAAGCGTGTGCGAGGCTTCATTTTCCCTCCAATGTGACCATGTTGAAGACCTTTCTCTCTAAGTTGTTTCGTGCTCCTGTTGTGATGAGTTTGAGTTGAAATCTCAAGGACCTTGGAAAAAGGCTTCAGCTGCTGCTTGAGCACGATGGGGTTTCATGGTACCGCTTCTGCCAGAAGAGGAGGTCCATTCAAGTGACCGGAATTATCGAACAGAATTTAGGATTAGGAAAAGGACTCTACGCCGTTTTTGAAACGACGCTGGGTGAAATGGTGTGCCGATTGGAAGAGGAAAAAGCCCCTGAAACGGTGAAGAACTTTGTTGGCTTAAGCACCGGAGAAAAGCAGTACACAGATCCAAAAACTGGGCAGCCTTCTCACGAGCCGTTCTACGATGGGACCATTTTTCATCGAATCATTAAGAACTTTATGATTCAAGGGGGCGACCGCTTAGGGCAGGGGACAGGCGGACCCGGCTATCGCTTCAAAGATGAGTTTCATCCGACGTTAAAGCACAGTGGTCCTGGAGTTTTATCGATGGCCAATGCAGGCCCAAATACCAATGGAAGCCAGTTTTTCATCACCCTCGTGCCTACTCCATGGCTCGATGGCAAGCACTCCGTTTTTGGTCATTTGGTTCGTGGTCAAAATGTGCTTGAGGCTCTGGGAGCGGTTCAGACGGGGATGATGGATCGACCTAAGCAGGAAGTGATGATTCAAAAACTGAAAATAGTGCGAGAAAATTGAACTATTTTCAAAACGATCGTTGACAGCGCAAAGACTTTTAGTCATCATCTCAACCTAGCTAGGCTTGGCTTTCCGCAAGAACCTCGAGATGTGAGAGTGACTGAGGAGTTGTCAATTAGGTAAGCGGGTCTTGAGTTAGATAACATGTTAAGGAGATAGACAGAGATGAATAAAGCTCAATTAATCGAAGCAGTGGCAAAAAATGCTAAGACAACCAAAGTGGACGCAGAATTGATCCTGAACACTGCTTTGGACACCATTAAAAAGAGCGTAAAAAAAGGCGATGATGTCACCTTGATCGGCTTTGGAACTTTCACCAAGACGAAGAGAAAAGCTCGCATCGGTCGCAACCCACAAACCGGCAAAGAAATTAAAATCCCAGCCATGACGGTCCCAAAATTCCGTCCAGGCCGTGAATTTAAAGATGCTGTGAAGTAAGCTCAACAAAGACTTCGGTTCTTTGGAAAGCCTGATTCAAAAATGAATCGGGCTTTTTTTATCAAATATGCCGTAAAACCTCCTGGTTTAGCAGGAAGATATAAAGCAGCCGAACTTGAGTTCGGCTGTCCTTTTTTGCTCCAGTTAAGCTAGATAGAGTTTTCGTTCTTTGAAATTCAGATATACGGTTCGAGCACCAAAAAACATCTTGTGCTCGGTAAAATCTGTCAAGTACAGAACGAAACCTTTGAGACGTTGAAAGTCTGATCTGTTCAAGAA
>JBMSSC010000167.1:0-4264 GCA_049424145.1 Bdellovibrionia bacterium | reverse complement strand
AGACGGGCAACCTTCCCTCACTCAAGCGAGCCGTTTTAATCTCTACCACCTGAAGATCGCAGCCCACGCCCACACGCAAGTCTCGATTCCTGCAAAAGCGCTCACCGGTCGAGCCTACGAGGGACACATCTTTTGGGACACAGAGATCTTTATGCTCCCATTTTATCTATACACGGAACCGGAGATTGCAAAAACTCTCTTAAGATATCGATACCAGACGCTCGAAGGCGCCCGAATTCGTGCTCGGTCTTTGGGTTACCGTGGAGCATGCTACGCATGGGAATCCACAGTGAGTGGTCTCGATGTGACCCCCAAGAGCCTTAGCCTCAATCACTCAAAAACAGAGGTCCCGATTTTTACGGGTGAACAGCAAATTCATGTGACAGCTGATGTGGCTTACGCCTTATCTCGATACTGGGATGCCACCTTGGATCATGAGTTCATGATGGGGTGTGGCGCAGAGATTCTATTTGAAACCGCTCGATTCTGGGTCAGTCGCCTCACTCGTTGCGGTGAGCTCTACCATCTAAAGACCGTAGTCGGACCCGATGAGTACCACTTCAATGTTCAAGACAACGCCTTCACCAACTGGATGGCTCGCTTCAATCTTGCCAAAGCCCATGAGGTTTTTCAATGGTTCTTCGCTCTTGCTCCTGATCGCCTTGGGGAATTAAGAAAAAAAATCGGACTGGAATGGAACGAAGTGAACCTTTGGAAAACCCTCCTTGAAAAGATTTTTATTCCCTCCCCCAACGAACGGGGAGTGATTGAGCAATTTCAAGGGTTTTTCTCTCTTAAGCCCATTCAATTGCAGGAGTCCGAAAGAAATCGCCCTCCCCTGCAGCGTCTGCTAAATTGGAGAGAGCTCAACGAACTTCAAATCGTTAAACAAGCCGATGTCCTCATGTTGTTTTTTTTATTTCCGCACCAGTTTTCAACCGAAATCATGCGGGCTAATTACCTTTATTATGAGCCCAAGACAGATCACGGCAGCTCTCTCTCACTTGCCGTTCACGCCGCCGTAGCGGCACGATCGGGACTCAAGGATCAAGCTCTTCAATCCTGGGAGACTTGCCTCTATATGGACCTCATGAATCACATGGCCAACACAGAACTAGGAATTCACGCCGCAACGCTGGGGGGATGCTGGCAGGCGCTGGTCTTTCATCTATTAGGAATCCAATTGACCCCGCAAGGCATTCGTATTCCAACTCATCATCCCCCAATCCTACCCACTGGCACTTCTAAAATTCAATTGAAGCTGACCTATCGAGGAAAGCTCTATCCCTTGAGTTGGAAACTCACGCCATGAGTCCTCAGTTCGTTGATCAAAAAAAATCCGCCTTTAATCCATTTCAAGCCATTCTAGCCTGCATTCTACCCCAGTCTGACTTCACGACGGATTCCAACTTCCTCCACTCTTTTCTCCAACTGGGAAAGCAATTTCAAGCCGAACTCCACATTTTGGTTCCTGAAGAAAAGCTCCCTTTCATCCAGAAAATCTTACCCTGGCCTTCGCTAAATAATCTGGTCGTTCATCCATTTCTCCCCCCTCTTCAGAGCGAACAAGTCCAAAAAAAAGCTACAACCTATGACTGTGGACTCATCCTCATGAGTCAGCCTCATTCCCTGAGCAACGACGAAAGCGGAACTCACCAGAGCATCTTAACGCAAAGCACTCAACCCGTGCTCCTCGTTCCTACGGATCGCGATCTCAGTACCCATCCAATCACCTCTGTGCTCGTGCCATTAAGTGGAGAGGAGCGATCCAGTCAAGCCCTAACCCTTGCACTTCAACTCGCAGAGCGTCTCAGGCTTCCTGTTGATCTCATCCATGTCTGTTCGCATTCCTCAACTGATGAGCCGTGTCCTCATGGGCCCAAACCCTCGACTCTCTTAGCTCTTGAGTGCCTCAGTGATTCTTTTCAGCACGAATACCCGCAATTAAAAGACACGATCGTAGCTGAGGCTTGTCCTTTTTCAACGACTTCCCAACGGAACCAAGTCAGAAGCTTCACCTCCTGCCAGGGAGAGACCTCTCAACAATTAACCCATTGCCTGGATCACCACAGGAATGCGTTGGTCATCGTTGAATGGCGGGGAAACTTGCACAATGGACATGCCCTCAACCTGAAAGCAATCAATGATCAGCAAAAATTTCCCTTCTTTTGCGTCCGAGTGAGCCCTGCTCCTCAAACCCGTTTAAAAGTAGGAGCCCAGTTTTAAATTGGCCCCTTCCCTTCTATTTCCTGTGGAGCCGCTCAATGCGATAGCGATCTTGTGCGTGATCGATTTTGATTTCAAGAGCCCCCTCCCCGGAGGAATGATTCAATTGACGATCCTGAAGCACATTGACCAACAGGCCCTGCTTCGGGTCGTGATTCATCGCTTGAGAGCACCCTCGACCGAGATAGAGACACGATTTGGCAGCCAAAAGATTCCACTTGGGACGATCATTTTCGGTCTGAGAAGATCGCTTCTGAGCAGACTCATCGAGACCGGCTCGGAGCAGGGCTCGGGCCACCATCGAGAAAGAAGGCAGAGAGGAATCAACGATGAACTGAGATGAGGCATCAAACTTCATTAACTCTCGCGCCCAACACCCTTCAGTCAGTGTTTTCTGGATCAGATGACTATCACGAAGGCCCTTTAATCGATCCATCTCGCTTTGCAGGCTACACTTGTCCTTCGGAGTGGACATCAAGTAGGCGAGCAGATACCCGGTTTGAAATAAATCCACACGCTCACTGAGTTTTTCTTTCTGTTTCTTCAGGGTCTCATCGGAGGATTCCAATGGATCGGTAAACTCGGTTTTTTTGACAAAAAAACCATGATTTCCCGCTCTTAAAAAAGGAAAGTATTGAGGTGTAAAATTAAGTCCCGCATCGATGAGACGACCCCGAGTCGGTGTCCAAATAGCCGCCCCAAAGTCAATTAGGGCACAGCTGGCCCCACCCTCCACCTGGGATCCCTCAAAAAACAAGACGTTCTCAGGCTTAATGTCACGGGAGTAGATCTGATTGGAGTGCAGAGTCTTCAACTGTTCCAAGATCTGCTGCATGCAAACGACTTTCTGCGTGAGCTCGAGACTCTGAATTAACCCTGGGGTTCCCAGGTCCATGCCTCCGTACTCCGTAATTCGAGTGAGAAAGCCTGCTTTTGTTGAATCTCCTTGGAGTAAGGATTCCTGAGTGTGATTGGTGAGAATACCCTGATTCTTTTCTTCTTTACTCCACCTCAAAGAGTGAGAATAACGAATGCCAGTCCATCGGGGTAATTGATTGACGAGCTCTTCAATCAGGGTCTCTGCTTGCTGCTGATGCTCCTCTTTTGAAAACTCAAAACCTCCCATCACCCCTTCAGGGCGGGTCATTTGAAACAAGGGCAAACGTTTTGTGGCACTTTCCTTTGAATCAAATCGAAACGCCCAGTAGTGATCTTTGAGAGTCCCTTGGGTTCCGACGTAATAATGAACTCCGTTGACCACATGAGGGATTAAGTACCCAAAGCGCATGAACTGGTGATCCGTATAAGACAGCCCACAGTACAGAGTGTAGACCACCGACTCTCTTTTTGACCCTTCAAAAACAAAAGTTTTTAAAATGGCTTGATGGTGAGGCCCATCAGTGGGGCTCCACTGGGTCACACTTTGCCACTCTTTTTGAGCAGGCAGCCAGTAGGGGCAACCATCGAGCTGCTTTTGATAAGCCGATTCGATGAACTCTGAACTCATGAGCACATCTAGATTTTCCTGATGATTGAGAGAAAGGCTAGGTGCACCTAAGGAAACCTCCGAGTGAACCCAGCTTCGCTCAGAATCAGGATCTGTTCCCTGAACGACAATCGAATTAGAGAGTGGGAGCGAGATATTTTTATACTGGTAAGTCAGAAATGTTTTCGCAGCACGCTGGACAGAATTCAAGTAGGCTTCTTTAAAGGATTGCCCAAAGACTTGAAAGCCCACCTGATCGATCTTTTCATGAATCGATTCGGGAGTAATAGGAATCTCCGTCGGAGGATTCTTCTCTGATTCATCTGATTTCACCTGAGACTTGGCTGTGATTTTTTCTTTTTTTTCTACCTCTGCAGGGGGAATGGATCCATCCTGATGAATCCATTTTCCGCATCCCACAAGACCACTGGAGAGGCTCAGGCTCAGTGAATAGATCCAAGGTTTTAACCGCTTTTTTTTCATGCAAATTCCCATTCTTCCCATGATGAACGTAGGGTTTTTAATTTCATTCAGAACCGACGCATTTGTTTT
>JBMSSC010000166.1:0-4279 GCA_049424145.1 Bdellovibrionia bacterium | reverse complement strand
AAAATAATAACCGCTGAGCTATCAGCCGACGAAGAGAATCGATTTGGATCCGTTCAGTTTCACTTTAAAGCAACGAATAAAAACTATACAAAAAATGAGCAGAATTTTCTTCCTGTTCCTGCAATTGAAGAGGAAGTCGTTGAAAATGAGGGTGATTTTGCAGCTCAATCCAATCCCTTTGATTTAGCCTTATCTGAAAGCGCCTCGCCTTCGCCTTCGGGGCAAATCGGTAGGGATTCTTCCTTGAATAAGTCCCAAAATGGGATTCCTTCCTTTCCTTCGCAGTCTAGTATTGTGGGTATTGGTCCGCAGAGTTCGTCTAAAAAAACTCTTTTGGAGCGATTTAGGGAGCTTCCCAAGAGAACTCAAATGATCTTATCCGTGGCCATCATCCTCTTTTTAGGGTTTCTTCTTGAGGAAGAGGAGGTGCCGCTGAAGAAATCAAAAGGACCGAAGCCCCAGCCCTCGCCCGCTGTGAGTTCACTCGTAGATCCAAGCAAAAATCCCCTGGCCGTCATGAGTTTTGAAACCCTATCTCCTGATCAAAAAAGCTTTGTTGAGGCTCAGCATACCTTGGCGTTCGATCTATATCGCAATAAAGAATACGATAAGTGCTTGTTTGAACTCGATAAGATTTTTAAACTGATTCCTGAATATAAAGATTCACGAGAGATTCAGCGCTATGCTCGAGAAGGCAAACGAAAACTCGAGGCTCAAGAAGAGGAAAGAAGAAAGAAGGAAGAGGAGCAGAAGCGCAAAGAAAAGCTCGATGCCTTGATTGAAGATGCAAAGCAGCGGATGATCAAAAAGCAATTTGATGTCGCCTCTGAACTCTTCACGCAGATTCTGGCCTTAGATCCAGATAATGTGATGGTAGCGACCTGGAGAAAAGAGCTTGAAGAAGATGCAGAGAGAAAAAAGCAAGCTGCGCTCCAAAAAGAAGTCATCCGAGTAGTCAATCAGAAAGCCTGGGAAGCCTATCGTGAGGCTCAGAAGCTGGCCCAAGCCAATCGGTGTCGATCCGCGATTGCGGCTTTTAAAGGGGTCATGACCTTAGGAGCAACTGACTCTAGAATTCTAGTGAAGTCTAAGCAAGGGATTTCCTTGTGTCGAGAAACAATTCGAGCGGAGCTTGAACCCGTACTTGCCGAGGCAAAGTCGGCAGAAGTTGCTGGGGAGTTCTCTAAGGCCTATGACCTTTTTCGGAAAGCCACACGAATCAATCCCGATCATCCGGAAGGATATGCAGGGATGAACCGGATTCGTGGGGTTTTACATGACCGAGCCAAACAGATTTACACTGAAGCCATCTTGGCTGAGAGCTACAGTGATTTTGAGAATGCAAAAAGACTCTTTAAAGAGTGTCTCGATGCGGCACCCGTGGATGATATTTATCATGAGCGATCCTTAAGGAAGCTCAGTCATTATTTTCAAAAGAAAGAGCAGGCTTCGCCATGACTCAGAGTTCCTCAGGCAATCTTCCCATTCGTAGGATGGCGACGTTCTCGAGTCAGGGAAATTGCCCCGCTCAGGAAGACTACTGCCTCATTCATCAGGAACGGGGAATTTTTGTGATTGCCGATGGTTTTGGAGGCCCTGAGCCCGGACGCCAAGCAGCCAAATTGGGTTGTGAAAGTGTTCAAAGCTTTTTGTTCAAAGAGGCAGGAGATTTAGAAGCCACGCTGCCCTTTGTCTTGCGGCAGTACTTCTCCTTGCTGGGCAACGTCTTGTTTAATGCGATGCTTTTTGCAAACCAAAAAATCAATGAAGGGAATCGAGGGAAAACCATTCATGAAAAAGGAGGAGCCTCTGTTCTATCCGGATTTATCGACGGGGATCTGTTGGCGCTGGCAAACGTCGGTGTGTGCAGTGCCTCTTTAATAAGAAGAGGAGAAAAGGGTGCAGAAAAAACCAACCTCGTGGTTCCCCGAAGCCTGAGTCGCCTGGTGAATCCCTTTCTCAAGCAACCTAATCCGAGTCAGAGTATTCCCTTGATGGCCTTGGGCATGGTCGGGGACCTGGAGCCTGAAATCGTGGAGCATCGCCTCAAGCCTGGGGATTGGCTAATCTTATCCACGGATGGTGTTCCCGTGGAGTTAATTGATGCTCTGGTCGCGTTACAGAGTAAAGACCAGGACTTAAATGAATCCCTAGGTGAGTTTAAGAAGTATTTTGACTCCTTTCAGTACCAAGATAACGCGCTGATTCTCTGGGTGATTTTTTAGGGTCCTTTTCCTTCTCATCATCTCGACACCACAAACGCAGGGAAACTTTTTTAAAAAAATCCTCATAGGCGAAGTGCTAAGCTCATTGAACTTGGACCAAGGGCTTAGAATCTAAAAAAAAAGCAGCCATTTTTCGTCTACCCATCAACGAATGGCGGTTTCATCGGAAAAAAATCGCACTGGGATTCTCATCATCGGAGATTTCCCAAGAGGAAGAGCGATCAGGCAATCCAGGGCAAGTTGAAATCCCAGTTGATGGCTGGATGGGGTTAAGAATTTTGACTGAAACGGTTTTTTTTGTTAGGACGATCGCCTAATGAAATTTTATTTATTGAAAAAAATCAAGATCTGCATGCTTCGGTTTTTTCTCATTGAGATGAGTATTTTAGGGCCAGTCTTTCTTTTGGGGCAATTAAATCCTTCTTATGCCACTGGACTGGAGACGGAGGCTAAAAAAGAAGTTTTATCTTTTGAGGATTTACCAAAAGACATAGTTTTTGAGATCTTAAAGCGGCTGGATCAACAGTCATTCTGTTCAATGAGGCAGACTTCCAGTTTTTTCCGAAACCTGGTTTTTGATCAAGATTTAGAGGGGAGTCAATTTTTAAGAGCACTCAGGGAATCTGGCGACACGGGCGTGTGCAAGACAATGAGCTTTCATGATTTTGATCAGAGGATTCAGAAATCTTATAAACTCAGTGCTCTTAGTCTTCAATTGAACAGCCGACAGGAGTTCGATCAGTTTTTCAGCAGGCCCTATGCGAATCATTTCGAGCGACTCTCCCTCAAGCTGAACTTCATTCCTGATCATTGGGATGACCTCGCGCGATTGAATCATGTTGTTGTATTGGCTCTTTCAGGAGGTACAAAAAAAGAGAGCAGTCCCAAAGACTTAGTCAATCAGCTCACAAAATTAAAAAAGCTAAAAAATTTAGTCCTTTATGAGTGTTATATAGGAGACCAAGGTGCGAAGACTTTAGGTCATCTTAAAGATTTAGAGAGTCTCGATGTTCGGTTTAATGGAATTGGTAATGACGGAGCTAAGTCGATTGCACTTCTGGATCAGCTAACGGATCTCGACCTTTCATGTAATTATGATTTAGGCGACCAAGGAGCAAAGGCTTTATCTTCACTAAAGAAGTTAAAGAAGCTAGGTCTTGTGAATACTGCAATCGGCGATGAAGGAGCTAAGTCGATTTCGGAGCTTGAGAATCTGAGCAGCCTCAGTCTTCGAAGCACTCAGATTGGAGATGAGGGTGCGAGGGCTTTTGTTTCACTCAAAAAGTTAATGCACCTGGAGCTGTGTTGGACTGCAATCGGTGATGAAGGAGCTAAGTTCATCGCAATGCTTGAGAATCTGAGCAGTCTCAACCTTGGAGACACACATATTGGAGACGAGGGAGCGAAGGCTTTAGTTCCGCTCAGAAAGCTCAAGCAACTGGACCTTTATTGGACCGCAATCGGCGATGAAGGTGCTCGGTCCATCGCAGAGCTGGAGCATCTAACCAGTCTCAACCTTGGAGACACTGACATTGGAGACGAAGGAGCGAAGGCTCTAGTTTCACTCAAAAGGTTAGAGAGGTTAAAAATTTTTTGTACTCGAATTAGCGATGAAGGAGTTCAGTCCATCGCGGAGCTCGGGAATCTGACAGAGCTCGACCTTGGAGATACTGATATGGGAGACGAAGGAGCGAAGGCTTTAGTTTCACTCAAGAAGCTAAAGATCCTAGATCTTGGATCCTCAAAGATCAGCTCTGAAGGCGCAAAAGCTCTTGTTCTTTTAGAAAATTTGACCCTCCTTAAGATTGATGCCGACTGCATTGGAGCGAAAGCGGTGACGGCCTTTTCACAATGCGAAAATTTATGTGTTGAGTACTTGGAATAGGTGGATGTGGAGCATGTCTAGTGATGAGTTGGGTTTTAATTAACCAAGTGTCTATGGGATTTGAGGATTTGGACGTTTCCTAAGATTCATAAAGCCAAAGGTTTTACTGACGCCATTTATCAAACATGCCGTAAAACCTCCTGGTTTAGCAGGAGGATATAAGGCATCC
>JBMSSC010000165.1:0-4357 GCA_049424145.1 Bdellovibrionia bacterium | reverse complement strand
TCTTGGGTTGAAAAAATGAACGAAACTCTCCACCTCCCCAACTGGGTCAGTCTAGCATTGGAGCGTGAGACCATTCGAATCCGGACCTACCCTCAAATCAGTGAGGCACCCCCTTTAAACTCCCCATTTGTGGAACACGTGCTTCAAAAGAATTCATACGAACTGATGGAACTCTGCCAAATCAAAAGCCAAAACGCGCTCATTGAGTCAGGCCGCTGGCAGCATGAATCGCTGAATGATCCAGAAAATCCCTCATCTTTTCGACACATCACATTTGACCTCTGAACCGACTGCCTCTTCTTTTGGCCCACCTCATCGGCAGGGGACGGGGCAAAAAGTTGTCTTCTTACAAAAGACGATCTCAAAGAGTCAGGCCCCTTTCTCCACTCCTCCCGTTCAAATCCTCCGGGCCTATGGCCATCTTCATCCCTTCTTTCTCCCGAATCCTTTGCTCCTTTAGAGAATTCCCGATGCTGATCTTCTGAATTAATCCGCTAAAAGCAAGTTGACAAAAGAGAATAAAAAAACCATGAAAATAAGAACTCCTTCTTGGGATTCGGGACAAAAAATGAGGGCTACCGTGAAGCGATGGAATCAGATTGGTTTTTTATCCCTATTTTTTCTCACCTTAAGACTTTTCAATCAAAACGCCCTGGCCACTGAAGAGACCCACCCGCACGATTCCCCTGGGATGCTCAGCGCTTGGCAACCACAAACGGAGCTTTCACTTGAGGACCTTCCTGACGACATGCTGCGAGAGATCCTCAGGAGAATGGACCTTAAAACCTTAATCTCCGCCCGCGCAGTGAATCAAAGGTTCCTTCACTTAATCTTAGACGCTCAATTTGCTAAAGAACTGAGACTCACGCGAGAAGACTCCCTTGAGCAGACACCCCAGGTCTCTGCTCAAAGCTACTTCAGCGGGTCTTTTTTTAAAGCCACCTACCCCTCCAGCGCCATTCGAATTCAATTTCAAACGGCTCAGGAGATGATGGATTTTTTTCAAGACTCTCAATCCCAAGAATACAGAAAAATAGAACTCGACCTCTCCGAGCTGTACTCACTTGATTTCCTCACCCTCGACTCCCTAAAACAACTCCACAGCTGGAGCCAAATCCAAGATCTATCGGTGATCGCCCGCTTCTACGATCCTTTAGAAGAAGAATACCCGTTTCGACTTCCTCACCCACGCTGGCTGTTAACGCTTTTACGTTCCTTGAAATCGGATCAAAGCCAATTAAAAGAAATCACGATCCTTCAAAAAATCACCCTCGAGCACTCCCATCAAACCTCTTCGTACTACAAACGAGAGCAGCTCTCACTAGATGAACTCATCGCTCTTTCCGAACTTCGCTCTCTGCGGCACTTCTCGAGCGTCACTCGCATTCGAAGACCACGCCACGAGGGAGACACCTACTTAGAGGAGTTAGGCACAGGAGCCATGATCACTCTCCAACCCGAAGTCAATCAAAACACAACAAGCGGTTCTGAAACTTGGATTCAGAATCTCATGAAGATCCGAGACCTCACCGAGCAGGATCCCATCCAAGTCATCCAAATGGGAAAACTCCGACACGGAACCTACAGGCAAGCAGGAGATGCCCCCATTACTATTTCTCCGCTTTTGGAGCAAGTCGAAGCCAGGGGGACTCAAAAAATGACTTACTTATTTCAATACCGAACCTCCGAGGTACTCATCGAGCAAGGACGCTGGGAGGAGAATTTCTATCTCGAATTAAAAAACTTAGAGCCGTTCCACTTTATGATTTTTGATTCTTAATGATTCTCTTAGGAATATAGACCGGGGCAGCCAAGGACCAGATCTAGCAAGCCCTCTGACTTGAGTAAGAACAAAATTCCTGCTTCACGGAAACGGACTTGCGTGAACATTTCAAGCGTCTTGTGATAGAGGTCATTTTCTCCACAGTCTTAGAATCCTTCAAGACCTGCTCTATTTGATGGATCATGTCTATCAGCACTCTTTTCATCTAACCCATAAATATGAAGATAAAAATAAACATTTGCCTCGCGCAGACACCTGATACTCATGCTTTTTTCGAAAAATTCGATTTTTTCTGAGAACGAGCTACTACCGAGCAGTTTAAGCCTTAAACAAGAGGGGATCAGGCGGTTCCCTTTTAAAAAGCCGCCACTTTTTCTCAAGCCCATCACAAACCCCAGCGCTCCCCTTCTCTTCCTTCAGTTCATCTTGTCAAATATCAACGTGAACCTTATGCTAAGGAAGTGTTCAAACCCCGCTTACCCAAAAGAAAAAAAAACCGAATCCTTTGGATCACCGATCCTTGGGAAACCTTGGATCACCCCAACGACACGACCTTAAGGCTCATGGAAGAAGCCCGTCACCTCGGACTGAATTCCTTCTGGTGTGATGTTCGATCCATAGGACTTAAGAAAAACGAAGTTTTTCTCACCGCAGCCCCACTCTTAGGCGTGTCCCCGGATAGAAAAAAAGACTCCTTCATCTGGGGAGAGTCCAAGCCATTCAGCCCCAAGGACTTCACGAGCCTTCACTACCGAGTGGACCCCCCCGTGGATCACGCGTATTTGCACCCCTTAAAGCTGCTCACCTTTGCCCAGCTGCAGTCGCCAGTTTTTGAGATCGTTAATCCTCCCCCGATTCTCTTCCTCCGAAACGAAAAGTTTGAAGCAGCCCTACTCGGGAGCTTAATGCCTGAGAGCTGCGTGAGCTGCCAATGGGATACTCTTAAAGAATTTGGGCTTAAGTACGGACGAACTGTTTTAAAACCCCTGGATCAAGCCCAAAGCAAAGGAGTGGAGTGCTTGAACTGGAAGACTCGGGCTCAGATGAATCAGGCCAAAAAACTCCTACGAACTGCAACACACGGGTTTCAGACGCCCGTGATCCTCCAGAGGTACTTACCTGGAATTCAAGCCGGTGAGGTTCGCCTGTGGTTTTTAGACGGCAAGCTGCTAGCCTCAGTCAAAAAGCACCCTTTATCCGGCGATTTTCGGGTGAACTTAGACCAAGGCAGCAGGCTTTCACCGGTGACCTTGGATGCCCACCAAAAGCGAATTGCTCAGAGGATTTCCAGACATTTAAAGGCTCACTCCATTCGGCTGGCAGCCTTGGATCTGATTGAGGATCAGATCACCGACTTCAACTTCACCAGCCCTGGACTCATTCCCCAGATGGAAGCTTTGCTCCAGGTGAATCTCGCAAGAACCATTATTTCAACTCTTTACGGGATTTGACCTTGCTCGGGACCTAAAACTGGGCGATGAATCACTCGATGGAAAAGAAAGCAAACTCCCCTTTGATTGTGGTTTTTACCACTGTTTTAGTGGACCTCGTTGGATTTGGAATGGTCATCCCTCTTGTGGGGCTTTATGGCAAGCACTACGGCGCTTCTGGGCTTCAGCTTCCGATCCTTGGGGGGATCTACTCGCTGATGCAGTTTTTCTTCTCCCCGCTTTGGGGTGCACTATCGGATCGTCTGGGCAGAAGGCCGATTCTTCTGATGTCTCTTTTGGGATCCACCTTATCTTACGTTATTTTTGCATTTGCCCCGAGTTTCCACTGGCTGCTGGTGGCCCGCGCCTTTGGTGGAGTGTTTGCAGCCAATATTTCAGCGGCACAGGCGTATATTGCGGATGTCACCCGCCCTGAGGAACGAGCCAAGGGAATGGGTCTACTGGGAGCAGCTTTTGGCATTGGCTTCACCTTGGGACCGCCCTTAGGGGGGATTGCCTCAGCCCGTTTTGGCCTAGCAGCTCCGGGGCTCATTGCTGCTGGGATTTGTGGTCTGAACTTTCTTTTGGCCCTGGTCAGACTGCCTGAGTCTTTATCACCTGAGATTCGGGCCAAAAACCAGACACAAACCCGACGAGGCCTCTACCCCTTGAGCATTCAGAAGCTCTCTGAAGCCATGAAACACCCGGAACTCGGGTCCCTACTGCTCACCTTCTTTTTTGTTACTTTTGCGTTTTCCACGATGGAACAAACGTTCTCGCTACTTTTTCAGCACAAGTTCCATTTAGAAACGGGAGAGGCTGGCTATAAAACGGGCTTAATTCTGATGGTCTCAGGCATGCTGGGGGCCTTCATCCAAGGAGGCCTCATCAGAAAACTGGCGCCTCGCTACGGGGAGCGGATGCTTTTGGTCGTGGGGTTATTTTTCAACGTGGTCTCCTTGGGCCTGTTTCCCTACTGCCCCACTTACCCACTTTATTTTCTCATGGTCTTACCCCTGTCGCTCGGCACGGCGCTGGTGAACACGCTGTTCGTGCTGGACGAGCCTTCGATCGGCCTCCACCCGCGCGACATGGGCCGCGTCATCGCGATCATGCACAGGCTGCGCGATGCGGGGAATTCGCT
>JBMSSC010000164.1:0-4399 GCA_049424145.1 Bdellovibrionia bacterium | reverse complement strand
ACCTGATCCATCTTGCGCAGGCACTAAAAGGGAGCGCTGTAGAGAAAACAAGGTCAAACACTCATGCAAGGTTAGGCACCGTTTAGCGCTTCGAGATCGGCAGCAATCACTGCGAATGCTGCCATCAATACAGGCAAGATGAAACACACCCAAAGCACCCACTCAATCATCGGGCGAGACGCGCACCCACTCCTGCGATCAACGGAAGAGAGACTCTGCGCAACAGGCTAAGGAGAAGAGTGAGAAGAGGGCCTACCAGTCAAAGCAGATAAACCATTCAGGGCACGATTCAAAGGCGAAGCCCATTGCTCCCGATGCACTCGATCCCGCACTTGATCGAGTTTTGAAGAGACGATTTGAAACATCGAGGCTTTCATGCCCGTATGCCAAATGTCCGAACTTTGGCCATTCACTGAGGCTGAGGATCGTCCCCCAAACTGCAACTCAGCAGAGGAAGTCGTACCCGTTGTGGGAGCTTTTTGTCCAAAAAGCGCTGCCATACTGGATGGGTCAAAGGGAGCTGCAGAACTGCTCGATGCGGGTGATTTTCCTCCACCTGAGGCAGTCATGATGGAATCTGCTCCCGAGAGCTTAAAAGCCTCCTCAGCCGAACGGTCACGGAGGTTAGCTCGATTCAAATCGGGTTCAATTTCATTTAAAGCCTCGAGGACTCCTCCAGAAATACCAGGTACTGATGAGTATGGAGCAGCCAAGGAATCTCCCTGATCGATTCTCTTAATAAGATCCCGCAGGTTCACTCCTTGCTGATCTAAAAGGGAAGGGACTTTACTGAGATCAGAAAAAGCACTCTTTAACTCGCCAAGAGGCCCTGCCGTGGCAGCGGAGGCTAAAATTTCATTAAGGTTTTTACTTGGATCGTCCTCCGCCCCTTCTCCCCCCAGAAAGTTGGCAGCACCGTTACCCCCGGTGCCTGAAGTCCCCCCTCCTTCTCCTGTCATTCGTCCATCAGCGCTCGACGTATCACCGATGATTCGAGCACCTGAGTCCACATTTTTTCCTGGAAAGCCTATTTTCAAAGCCTCTGCGCATTGAGTCTTGCCGGCTTGATCTTTCTTTTTCTTTTCCTTCGCGTTGAGGTCTGCATAAAAGGCCGCAAAACCTCCGATGACTTTACCGGTGTAATCTAGTTGAAGAGTGCTGAGCTCAATGGCCTGGCGCCTCTCCTTTTCTTTCAAAATGTCATGAAATCGATCTGCTAATTGGACAATCGAAAAAGGCTGAGTGGTGTCGCCAGAAGAAGTGGAAAGGACTGCAACCGGGTCTTTCGTGGTTGCGTTTTCAGTGATGATAGTGGCTTCATCTTTGGCTGAATTGGCAAAGGCTTTTGTCGCTCCGAGATCCCCCCCCATAGTCCCGGCAAAACCCACTCCGCAAGCCTTACCGAACAAATCAATCGGAATAGCAAAGCAGAGCGCTGCGATTGAAGCATAAGCAATCTCTAAGTCATAGTGAATTTTTTCCGCTTTCTTGTAGAGTTTCCAAGCTGCACAGCGGGCATCCAGACCCGACATGGTCCAGGGTGCTAAAAACGCATCTTTGCATTGATTCCACTCACGGTAGACATTTCCATTGTAAATCACGGGCTTCAAGGAAAGATCTGCCGTTTTTGGTCCACACCCAGAGGGGGTCTCCAGGAGCTTTCTTTTTGCTTCGTAGGCACCACATCCCACGGAACAGGCCTTTTCTCCCTGAGGCGCGTTTGTGCTCTCTGAGTTCGAACCGGCCCAAACTCGGGGGGCTAAGACTAGAAGGAACGTATGAAAAAAAATGAACGTTTTCATCCTCAAAGAACGGATCATGAATGTCCCCCCGGATCTAATCATCGGCGATGAAGCAAGTACCTGACGCAAAAAACATCAGAAGAAGAACAAGAGGCCTGAAGACTCTCCGGGTCTGCCTCTGCCGGCTCTCAGTTGACCATCGCTCAAAAGAGCCTATTTCCTCTCCGCTTCAATTCTAAGCCTAATTAACAGAAGGTCAGGATTGGCTTCTTGGGGTCCCACTCCCAACCTTGGTCAACTCACTTGATTATACCTTATTTTTTTAAACTAAAACAAAAAATAATAAACTAACAAAGACCAGTATCGCATCTACTGGATTTAATTCACAGAAAACACCAACGAACTACTTCTTGACAGCTTTCGCTGCCATAACGTCCTTCGAGGAATGTGAGAAAAGAAGAAAAGAGAGAGAAAAAAAAACCAACAACCCACGAAACAAGAAAGAGACAAAACGGGCTTTAGGCTAAAAAAGGAAAGTTTGGAGACGGCTCAGGAAAAACCAATCGTCCTCCTCTGGGATCAGAAAGTGAACTTTCTTATGAAGTTAAAAACGTGAGGGTTCTTTGGGCTCACCCCTTCTGTCCAACCCCTTGAAATTCCTGCTCGGACTCAAAAATAAACCCTTTACAATCAACAAGGTCCGCGGTAACGAATAGCAGTTCCCTTTGACGGCTTGTGGACTGAGCGGGGGTATAGCTCAGTTGGTAGAGCGCTTCCATGGCATGGAAGAGGTCCTCGGTTCAAGTCCGTGTACCTCCACTGAGTCCACAAGCTGCAAAGGGCTTCATTCTAACTTTTTTCAAATCAAATTCACTTGCTCGATTCCCCTCTGCCTTCCCGGTCAATTGAGCCTTAAGTGAACCTGTTCGAATCATTCTCTCAAATTCAAAGAATCTGCTTTTTATTTCGTTTTTTTATTTCTTTTATAAATTAAAATAAAAGAGTTCATCCCTGTGGATTTTTTCGACTTGAAGAACTCAAAAGGGACGAAAAAAAAAAAAAAAAAAAAAAACCGACGCTTGGGACCCACAGCCCTTGAGGAAAAAGCATGAATCCTGCTCACACCCAGATTCGAGGACACACCATCCACAGCAAGCCTGCTAGCCTGGGCTTAAAGTTCCTATCGGGGGGCGTCGATGGGGCCCTCATTATTTTGATGATTCTAGGATCCGTGCACGCCCTACACTTGGCTCCAGTGGCCAACGAAAAAGTGATCCTCAGTGGGCTAATGATCACTCTGCTCTACTGGTGGCCTCAAAAAAAAATACAAGGGGCCACCTTCGGTCAACGCATCTGGGGATTACTTCCCAAACCCAAATCCACTCCATTTTACAGCTTGCAGGCCCCCGTGTTTCAAACGGAGGTCCGCTCACTCAGAACTCGTCTCATTGCATTTGGAGCCACTGCCGTGATCCTCTCCTTTTACCCCAAGGTGGTCCAATGGAGTGTGATGAGTCACCCCGACTGGCTGGAGTCGTCTTCAATTACGATTCAGGCCACTCTGCCTCCAACGCAGGGCTGGGTGAGTCTGCCGTTCTTCTACACGGTTGGAAGTTGGCCTGAGTTTTTTTTGGGAAAACCCATCTTCTACTCTCTCCCCTACGAGGTGGCTCCCCCCACTCGATTTGTGGGACACGTCGTGGCCCACTTAAGAGATCCGGACATCAGCTTAAGCCTCGAAGGACCTAAGACGCCTGAGCCCCGGTACAGCCCTGAGGACCTTCGCTCTTGTTTCAAAAACACCCGTCCCTCGCTGGCCCATTGGTCCTGCCTCTCCATCCGGCATACCGCTCTGCGCCGTTCCATCGCAGAGATGAGTGAGAACCGCTCCATTGAGCGCTGGTCACTTCAGTGGTTTGAGGTTCAAAATCCAGCCCTCCCACCTGAAGAGGCGCCTCAAGGAATCCACCTCAGTGCTGAAAGTCGACTAGGCTGGGAAGACCGCTTCATCCTCGTTGGAGCCGATGGCACCCATCAGGCCATGATCCTGAGGCGCCCAAAAACACCCGAAGGAGAGCAAGCCCTGCTCTTGCTTGAGCAAGCCTTAAGCACGCTACGCCACTTTACGGAGCTCAACTCAGGAATCGCCTTCATTAATCAAAAACTGGAGGACGTTCACTTAGTCCCTCTCCTGAATTCATCCGATCCCGAGGAGCAGGCCTTAAAACTCGCTCAAATCCAACGCCTGCTCATCTCAAAAATCACCGTGAGTCCGGATCAATTTGACCCCTACTTTCACTTAGCGGGCACCTCAGCCATGCTGGCTCAGAACTCAAAAAACCACCGACTCCGAGTGAAACTGGCGCTTGGGAATCTGGAGAGTGCTCATCACTACGCCGTGGATGTGTCGGCGGGGAATCCAAAACTGGAGCAAATCCGGGCGCTGGAGGCTCAAATGACCGAGCTTTTTCAATAGACCCGAGGTCATAAGAAGTCTTTGTTTCTCAAATGGACCAGGAACGCTCCTTTGTTTTTTTTCAGGGGGGTCCAGATTTGAGGAATCCATCCATTTCCACAATCCCTAAACATTTCCACAATCCCATGTAGGTGGGCGACACATCTTGCCGATTCTTTAGGCTGCCTCACGCTCTTCGGAC
>JBMSSC010000163.1:0-4500 GCA_049424145.1 Bdellovibrionia bacterium | reverse complement strand
GTTTCATAGATGCGGATACTGGTCCAGATGATCGTGAAAAGCGCAGCAATAGACGAAAACACGCTCATTTCATCCTTCAAAACACAGGAACAGTAGCAGAGCTGAAGATTCAAGTTTTAGAACTTCTCCGCACTCAAGGCTGGATCTAGCTTCGCTTTAACCCTCCCCTCCTGCACGGGTCTTTCAGAGGGCACGCCCACTGGAAGATCAGAGCTGAGAAAAGAAGAAGGGGAAGGTTCATTTTTTACCCTGGGATTTTCGTCTCGCCCTATTTACAACGGGGTGGCTCTCCCATACCCTAGATGAATATGACAACGAACCGAGTGAAAAAAGTGCTCAAGCCTCTAGGGATCCTTCCTGCTCTTTGGACTCTTCTAACTCTGTCTGGGTGCAACCTCTATGAATCCATGGATTCTCCCACCGGAGAAAAGCAACTCTTATCAGCCGCTCGGGCCTGTTTTAACCTAGGGGATTTCACCTGCGCTTTGAAGTACTACCAAGCCCTCACCTCTAGCTCCTCAACCTCAACAGCAACTTCCGATCAAGCCTACAGTGAAGTGGCGTTTCAGACCCTAGAAGAACTGGGAATCACCATCAGCGTCTTTATGGGAGCCGTCTTAGAGGGCAATGGAAGCGCAGGAAGCTTGATTAATCAACTGGCCGGGCACCTCAGAACCACCTCAAGCACCAACCCACTGCCCAGCGGAAACTATGCGATTCGAAAAAAGATCTTTCAAGCCTACCAAAAAAGTCTTCGCATCCAAGCCTCTAAAACCCAAGGACTCATCAAGTTCATGACCGCCTCCTCGCTGATGGCTGCAATCCTCGCTGAGGACGCATCGGGGGTGAATGATGAGAAAAACCGAGGCAAACTGTTAAGAACAGATTTGGTCCAAGATCCTGACGTATGCCTCAATACGCCTACCCCCCTGACTGAAACCACTGCCTGTGGGGCACCCGCGGGAAAAACGATCACAACCGGTGGGGTGACCAGCATCAATCTCACCCAAGCCGATGAATCTTGGTTAAATGGGGCTCCTTCCCTCCAGATGCTGCTGGCTGCCACAAATGAAATCCAAGCCGGTGTCTCCGCTCTTTCCGTCAGTGGAGGCCTAGGCTCCTCTGGAAACTCACTTGCGGATAGCATTATTTCCAACGTGAACTCCCATGCAATCGATACAGCACCCCATATGTTTCGCTACACGCTGCTCAGCTTGGGGATTGGAGAACTCCCATGAATTTTCGTAAAACGACGCTCGTGTTATCCAGTCTAAGCCTCATGGTAGGATCCTGGAGCTACCCCCACTCTGCTCTGGCCTTAGATCCGATTATCCGCCCTTACCAAAGCGCCCGAAGTGCCGGCATGGGTGGAGTTCGAATGACCACGGGACTTTATGACGAGAACTTTTTTAACAACCCAGCTCGTGTCATGGCGAATCCGGAGACGAAATTCACCTTATTTGAATTCATGCCCGTGGATACTTCGGCCAATTCCCTCAGTGTCCTTCAAAATGTCTCAGGTACATCCAACTTAGGAAACACCCTGGGTGCATTAAGTGGCAAGGTCCTTCATACTCGCACCCAGGTGGTGATGCCCGCTTTTTACTTAGCCTCCAACGAGGATCGGGACTACGCTTTTGCCTTTGGTCTTGTGGGAAGTTTTCAGCTTGATTCAGTTCTCGAGCGCTCCTATCGTCTAGGATCGAGTTTAATTGGGGACATTGGGCCCGCCTTTACGTTTGGTCATAGCTTTCTCGCTGATGACTCCCTGTCCATCGGAGTCACGGCTCACCTCACCTACCGAGTTTCTGCTACCCCCAACTATGGGATCGTGGATTACCTCTCGGGCAATTCCTTTAGCTTAAGCGGCATCAGCGGAAATGGCTCCATGTTTAACTTTGACCTGGGTGCCACCTATGATTTTGCTGAGTGGAATGACTTTGAGTTCTCTGCCGCCTTGGCAATTCAAAACCTGCTCCCAGGAACGTATGGAAATTTACCAATCAAATTCCTGAACCTCTCCAGCCTCCCGACCGAACAACCCACAAGTATCGGCTTGGGACTCTCCGTTTCCCGCGAAGAGCTCGGATTCTTAGAAGAAACAACTTTTGCTATTGAAGCCACGGACTTGTTGAACAATCCGAACGGAAGCTTCTTTAAGAACCTGCACCTTGGTCTAGAAACCCACTGGAAGGCTCTTGCCGCTCGCGTAGGACTCAACCAAGGGTACTGGACTGCAGGATTGGGACTCGATTTTCATTATTTGACGCTGAATCTGGCCACCTATGCCGAGGAAATGTCGTTGAATACGGGAATTTTAGAAGATCGCCGCTATGCCTTAAGTCTAGGAGTTCATATCTAGGTTAAGTTTTTTGAACAAACTCCGATCCTTGAATTGATGTCTTGGCAAAATAAAGCTCCTAAAGCACGCACGAATTCGGATCCAAAAAAGAAGGAACGCCTTCGAGCCCGTCTGCTGATTCATATCAAAAGAATCACGGCTCAAATCGAGGTCATCGCTGAGGATTCAGCCCCCAGCTCTGAACCCATGCGATTAGATGTTCGCGTGGTTTTAAATGACTTAACGGTCGAAGGAACAGGCATCTTCAGTCAACACCCCCTCTGCCCAGAGCAGCGCGTGATGGTTCACTTTCAGAAGCCTCAGGCCTTAAGCGTAGAAGGATGCGTGAAGTGGTGCCAAAGACATGACGCAACCAGCCACGTCATCTCGGAGCAACCCTACTCCTACCGAGCGGGAATTCAGTTTATTTTTAAAGACGAGACCCAAAAATCAGCAGTTCTTGAGTTTTACCACTCGCTCACCCAAACTTAAGAGTCACTCAGACACAAGATTCCCGAACCGTAAAATAGGGGCCTCTTGAGTTTGGCTATCCAAAGAGCATCGTAAACTCATCCCAACGATTCTTCAGCTTGGACTTCAGTCGAATGATGGCCTGCGTGTGAAGCTGACTCACACGCGACTCCGTCACATCGAGGACTTTTCCGATCTCTTTTAAGTTCAGATCCTCATAGTAATAGAGAGCTAGAACTAAACGCTGCTTTTCGGGAAGCTCCTCAATGGCCTGAGCGATGACTTTTTTAATATAAGCCACATTCACTTCGCTGTAAGGGGTTTGCCCCTTTGCGTTTCCATCGCCTGCTCCATGCAAGGCCCGCTTATCGGCCTTGGAGAAATGAGAAATGTCGTCATAAGACAAAAGAGAAACGCTGCGAACCTGATTTAACAGTTCGTAGTACTCTTCTTGAGAAATTCCGAGCTCAGTATAG
This sequence comes from Bdellovibrionia bacterium, assembly GCA_049424145.1. Lineage (GTDB taxonomy): Bacteria > Bdellovibrionota > UBA1018 > UBA1018 > UBA1018 > JBMSSC01. Next base: position 1,212 of record JBMSSC010000163.1, on the reverse strand, counting down.
ACTTCCTCATCTTTGGCTTGCCGTCCCAGCTTTTGCTCAATCTTGGCAAAACAACGCTCCAATAACTTGGCTTTCTCACGAACGGATCTCGGCACCCAGTCCTGAGCTCTGAGCTCATCGAGGATTGCCCCGCGGATACGGAACTCAGCATAGGTCTTAAATTTATTATCACGAGTGGAATCGTACTTCTCCATCGCGTCCATCAACCCAATGACTCCTGAACTGATTAAATCATCCAACTCAATATTGGCCGGGAGCCGGGCAGCAATTTTCTGTGCAATGTACTTAATCAAAGGGGCGTACTCTAAGACGAGTTTCTCTCGCGAACTATTCACTGGAGAAACGTCTTCCTTGACTAACGTTGAGGCCTGCTTGGTCTCCTCCTCAAGTTCAGCAACGAGCTCATTCTTGAGTTCCTCTTCCCTTCTCGCAAGCTCTTCCGCCTGAACTCGATCATCAATTGCATTTTGAATTTCCGTGGAGGAAGAAGAGATCGACTTCTGCTTTTTCGTCGTTTTTTGATCCGAAACCTTTACATCCATGGAACCTACGGATTTTGCAGAGCTCCTCCGAGCATTGTCGCGGTACTTCTGAATCCCTTGATTTAAACCCATGTTCTGCTCACCCCCGGTTCGATTTATTTAAATCATAACATAATATAAAAAAAATTTGTCTTCCTATAATTCCACTAATAGCGACGCCACTCGCTCAGGAGTGGCCTCCTCTAAATCATCGGGAACTTTTTGCCCGGTCGTGAAATACACGAGAGGCAACTTGGACTTTTGGCACACATTATAAATAGAGCCATAAACACTGGCTTCATCGAGTTTAGAAATGATGAGACCCTCCGGACGAAACACAGAGAAGCGACCTGAGATTTCATACAACTCAATGTCTCGCGTGGTTGCGGAAAGCACAAGAAAGGGTCGGAGACCAAAAAACAGCTTAAACTTCTCCTGAACGCGCTCCATCGAGCCTGGATCTTTTTGTGAACAGCCGGGCGTATCGACGAGAATCAGCTCCAGATTCTGAAAATCAGCCAGAGCGGACTTCAGATCATCCATGGACCCTGCTGAGCGGTAGGGGACATTTAAGATCCGAGCATAAATCCCTAACTGCTCAAAGGCCCCAATTTTTTGATTATCGAGGTTGATCAAACCCACGCGAAGCCCACGCGCTTTAGCCTCACTCGTCAGCTTGGCCAGAGTCGTC
>JBMSSC010000162.1:0-4525 GCA_049424145.1 Bdellovibrionia bacterium | reverse complement strand
CCGAAAATTGGACATCCGAAGATACGCAAACCGGGCTAAGGTCCGGAAAGCTCTGGTCTTTAAGTCCAAGAGCCCTTCCTAGGTTAGACTGAGTCGAGAACAGAGATTCCGTGGTAAACCCCCTTCTTTTTCCCCCTTCACACGACGAGAATGAAAAGGCCCTTTGGGTTCCCTTTGGTGGGGCTGCGGTCAGTTGGTTAATTTTCTCAGAAGGCCTCAGTTTCTTCTTAGCTCAGGACCCCTCTGAGCGGGCTTCCGTCTTAGGTTTAAATGCCGTACTGTGGGCTTTAAGCCTTTTGAACCTTCTTGTATTGGGACGATTGGCTTCTTTGGTTTTCAAGGTGATCGACTCTCCCCCTGAGTTCAATGCGGCGTATCAGGTACAAATCGGGGTTTGGGGGTGTTTTAAGTTAGTTTGCCTGGGACTTTTCACAATAGTTCTGCTAAAAGGATCTCCAATCCCTCTGCTGAGTGTTTTTTTAGGAATGAGTACCTGGATTGTTGTGCCTCTAGCAGGTGGGTTTTTTTGGAGTCAGAGGATTTTAAAAAATGCATGAAGAACATGGATATTTATTTTTATCCCACATTCCCTATTTGAAAGAGCTTTCAAACCACGTGGGGATGACCTTATTGGTCGGTTTTTTATTAATCGTCACGACTTTTTTTGCCAGACTTCAACTCTCTCGTGCGATGAAGTCGCAAGAGGGCGGGTTGGTACCTGATTCTCGTCTGACTTATAAGAACTTTTTTGAAATGTTGGCTGAGTCCTTGTTTCATCTGGTGGAGTCCGTCATGGGACACCACGATGCTCCCAAGTACTTTCCCATGATCGGGTCTTTATTTTTATTTATTTTTACAACCAACCTTTTAGGTGTAGTGCCTGGATTTGCTCCTTCGACCAATAATTTAAACACAACGTTGGCATTAGGGTTTTTTGTTTTCATTTATTACAACTTTGTCGGGTTTCGCTCCAATGGCTTGGGCTACATTAAGCACTTTTTTGGCCCTGTGATTTGGATTGCTCCGTTGATGTTTGTCATTGAGTTGGTGTCCCATATTGCTCGCCCCGTCTCATTGGCCTTGCGTCTGCGAGGCAACATTGAAGCCGACCATATGGTTCTTGGAGTTTTTAGCGCTTTGGTTCCTTACTTCCTTCCCATAGTGTTTTATGGTCTAGGTTTGTTTGTAGCCTTCATTCAGGCCTTCGTATTTTGTTTAATGACGATGGTCTATATTTCATTGTCGACGTCACATGATCACTGATCAAAGAGAGAAAGGATGGATTTGAACATGAATTTTCGTAAGACCCTTGCATGGATGGGTGCTTTAATGATGAGCTTGGGTGCAACCGCTGCGTTTGCAGCTGAGGAAGCGGCTCAATCAGGCGGCGATCCTTATCGTTCATTAGGAGCTGCATTGGCCATTGGTTTGGCGGCCTTTGGTGGTGCATTAGGACAAGCTAAAGTTGGAGCTGCTGCATTAGAAGGCATCGGCCGAAATCCTGCCGCTCGGGACAAAGTGTTTGTTCCTATGATCATCGGTTTGGCTCTGCTTGAGTCTCTGGTTCTTTACGCATTTTTGATTGCTTTGAAATTAAGCTAGTTGAAAATCGGTTCAGAGTTCTGAGCTGAAATAAAGAAAAAGTGAAGGAGAAGGTAAAAACTTCTCCTTTTTTTATTCTTTAATTTTTAAATACTTTGAATATCAAAAAAAATAAGATAAATCAGTCGTCGTGAAAAAAGACGTTCGATTTGAGGAAATGAGGTTGAGTGTGCGGGTCCTATGGGTGATGTGTTTCTTTTTAGCTCTGAGTTCCCAGGCTTTCGCTCTAGGGCGGGCCAAGTGGACCCTAAAAAAGCCTCAAATCGATCTCCCTCTATCCCACCCCGCTCGTTTGGTCTCCGAGCGTTTGCCGGTGCGCAAAGATGTTGATCTCATCTCAGATTTTATCTCAGATTTTATCTCCGATAATCAGGATATGGCTCTTGAGATCTTCAAACGCCTGGATCCCCAGGATCTGCTCTCGTTTAAGCAGACGTCTAAGAACAACCGGGCGACATTGAGGGATTCTGATTTTTTAACAAAACTCCGTTGGACGCGGGATGATTCTCTTCATTTGATCCCTTATCAACTTTATTCGGACTACCGAGCGCAAAAAGCCACCTATCCCCTCAGCGCAGTGCGCGTGACCGTAAAAACCCCTCAGGATTTAGTGGATTTTATCAGTGACCCTCAGTCTCAAGATTTTAGGGAGCTGGGGCTTTTGGTCTCAGATTTTTGTCCCGGCCAAGGTCAGGCCATTCCATGGACTTATCTCAGACAATGGAAGCGGCTTCAGGTTTTAGTTTTCAAGATGGGAAGCCTTCCTCGTTCTTGCACGAATGCTTGGCTCGTTGAACTTTTAGAGAACTTACAGGAGAGTCCAAAACTTCAGACTCTGAAAGTTTTTACTGACTTAAGTATTCCCCCAGTTGATGAGGAGGTCTTAAAGAAAATTGCTCAGATTGGCTCACTCGTTCACTTGAACCTCCAAAAAGTCAACTTGACGAAGGAAAAGGGCTTGGAACCTCTACTGGGACTGAAGCATTTAAAGGAACTCTCTCTTTCATTCCTGGGAAACACGGATTTTAAGGTTCTCTCGGAATTTCGTAACCTTAAAGATCTAGGGCTCGATGTAGCGCTGAGGAGTTCTCTTGGGCTGAGCTTACAGGAGTCTTCCGCGCTCTCCAATCTCCGGTCTTTAGAAAACCTTCGGATTCGCTTTAACACGGGTTTTTTCATGGTGAGTGATGAACCTTTTTTTGATGCAATTCGGTCTTTAAGGAAACTAAGAAAGCTTACTCTTGAGTCGGTTCATTTGGATGTAGACAAGGCTCGGCTTTTGGCTCAGTTGCCTCAACTCACCCATTTGAAGCTTTTCTATAATCGTTTTGATACCGGCGTGATTGAGTCCCTTTGCTCCTCAACGTCTTTGAGCCATTTGAGTCTCTTTTTTAATCCGATTGGAAAAGAGGAGTTTGTAGCCTTCGGTCAGTGTCAGGCGCTTAGGTTCTTAGAGCTTCTACCTTTTCACAATAAAAGAGAGCTGCGCCCACTTTTTCATGGGCTTTATGAACAGAGGAAACTTAAGCCTTTAATTTCATTTGGCGATAAACAGGTGTTCATTCATGAAGATTTTTCGTCCGAAGCCCCCTCGTTTGATTTTTAAGCGGTTTTATTCTTGGTTTCCTCAAGCCAGTTGAAGATCCCTTTAGCAGTCAAACAAGCTCGGTTTTGTTGAAAAAAGCCCGTTATTGAGCAGGCTTTTTTGCTGCATTCCCTTCAGATTGATTTCTGGACCTCCGCTTGCTACAAATTACGGATCATGAGAGCTCCACTCCTCAGTTCATGCACCCGGTTCTGCCTCCCTCTCCTTCTGTTCGTTTATCCGATGGAGAGCTTCTCTACTCAGTTCGGTTCTTGGGGCAGAGTGTCATTGGTTCGTTTCTTTCCTTCATCGTGCTCCTCTTCATGGATGAGAAGTCGAGCTGATTTCTTAAAAGATTTAAAAACCAAGCCATTTCTTGGATTGAGAAAAGTGGAGTTTGATCGGTTCTCCTCAGTCAGGACGTATGCGGATTCTGATGCCGATTCCGCTCGTCAGGAAAACCAGCACGAAGGGGAAGAAGCAGAGTCTCAGCAGGAGCAGTCTCGGGAGATTCTTGAATCGGAATGGGTGGTGATTGCTGATTCGTCTGAGATCCAACAGGTACCCGTTCATATTAAGAAGTTCAATCTCAATACGGTGGCGTGGCGAACCGATCAAGGAGAAATCGTCGTTTTTGAGGATCGCTGCCCTCATCGAAAAACCCCATTGAGTCAAGGAACCATTGCCTATCCTCTGAACTCATCCGTCTCCTGCATTCGATGCCGCGCCCATGGTCTTCATTTTGATCAAAACGGCGAGTGGCAAAGTAACTCAGGTGTTGTTAAACAAAATCAAACCTTTCGAGCCCAGAAGTACGAGGTGATTGAGCAGGAGAATCAGCTTTGGATCCGAAAATCTGATCTGAAGGACTGGGCTGAATGATCATTCGGTCCAGGCTAACCCCATGTCGTTTTGCTGGGTCGTTAGTCAGGTTTTCTTGGGTTCCATTTTGTCAAATTTAGCCCTCTACCTCAGCAATCAGTTCCACTGGCTGAGAATTGGCCTCGTCCTTCAATAAGTCAAATCTAGCGTCCAGCGATTAAAACCCGCGGGCGGATCGGAACATCCAATCGCCACTCCCCTGCTGTAAAGTGATCATCAAAGATCTGCGAACCTTAATTGAGACATCCCAGGCACACTGATCAGTGAGCTAAGTCTTTGAGAGGGTCAAAGTAATGCAATGAAGGAAGTTTTGAGAAGCTTCAATCTGAATTTGATAAAGATTATTCTCAATATAAATAACAAAATTGCTGTAAACAGATGCTTCTGAGACATCTTTGATCTTATCAAACATGCCGTAAAACCTCCTGGTTTAGCAGGAGGATATAAGGCATCCGA
>JBMSSC010000161.1:0-4554 GCA_049424145.1 Bdellovibrionia bacterium | reverse complement strand
TTCAAATTCACTCCGAGAGATCCTCCCAGGGATGCATTCAAAGCTGGAGTTTAACCCACTGAAGCCATGAACACGAAAGCCCCAAGCACCCATCAAAAAGCGCAGAAGCTCCAACGCAAGATACTCCAGTCCCTCAAACAAGAGGTGGCTCTACTCTTAGGAGAACCCCCCGAGTCCATTCAGCGATACGAACGCCAAGCGCGAGTGGACTTTGCCCGTCTTAGCCCTCGTTTAAAGAGCATTGCAAAAACTGAGCTCGTCCAAGCCATTCAAAACGCCGAGGTCACCTTCATTGCCGATTTTCATACGTTTGATCAGGCTCAAAAAACGGCCTTAAGGCTCATTCGAAGTGCCGTTCGAGCGCAGGAGAATTGGGTGATTGGGCTTGAGCTGGTGCCGAGCCAATATCAAAACGAGTTAAATCGGTATCAACGGGGTCAACTCTCCACGACTGAGTTCTTAAAAGCCATCTCCTATGATCAGCAATGGGGATTTCCCTGGAAGAATTATGCTCCCATTTTTCAGTGGGCTAGAGAAAACCAGGTTCCTCTGATCGCCTTAAACCGCCCCGAGCGCCTGCTTCGTCCCAGTGAAGAGCAGGATCTTCACAACCGAGACCAATGGGCAGCAGGCGTGATTACGGATTTATTTTTTCAGGCCAAGAAAAGAAAAGAGCCCCTGAAAATGATTGTGCTCTATGGAGAGCTACACGTGAGTAGCCCCCATTTACCGGCAGAGCTTAAGGTGATTTCTAAATCGTTTTTAAAGCGATCCCTCTCTCATGTGATCATCCATCAAAATGACGACCAGTTATTTTGGAAAGCCACTCGCCAGGAGATGGATGTTCAAAGCCAAGCCGTGGTGCTGAAGAAGAACATCTTCTGTGTCCTCTCCAGTACTCCTTGGGCGAAGCTACAATCGCTCATCAACTGGGCAGAAGCTGGTCCTGAAGAGGATCAGGAAATGGAGTCCAACTCGAGGACTACGCCCCACTCCCTGAACGACACTGAGGCTGACCCCCTGTTACGCCTCCACTCTGGTGCGCTCGATGACTACTTGCATCAGATGAGTCTTTACGGCAGCACGATTGCTGAGTTTTTAGGTGTCTCCCCTCCTTCATTTGAATCTCTGAACATCTACACCATTGAAAACTTCAACTTCCTCGAGCGAGTCAAAAAGGAAGGCCTCTTTAATCGCGCAGAGCTCAGCCTCATTCGCTACCATGTGAATCAAAACCGCCCCTTGTACTTGCCCCGCCTCTCGGCTGCATACCTTGGATCCTGCAGTCACAATACGCTTGCAGATCTATCGGCTCACCATATTTTGCGCTGCCACAGCCGCTCAGAGCTCTTTTACTCTCACCAATTAGAGGACTTTTATCGACTCTGCCTTGAGGCTTGCTTTGGATTCTTTGGAAGCCTGATCTTAAACCCTCACCGCAAATGTGATCTTCTGGACGATCACCAAAAGCGACTCAAGGCCTTAAGCGAGGGAAGCCCGCCTAATTTTCCCTTTGAACAGGAAGCTCGTCAAACGACCCGACTGTGCCTTCTGAACTCCTTTCAAATTCCAGAGGAGGTGCGTAGCGCGTTGAAGGCTAAAAAACAGGAAGTGGCTCTCCTGCTTGCGTGCCGATACCTGGGACAAATTTTAGGAAAGAAACTCCACCGAGCCACTCTCCAAGGAGACCTTCCCGCAGGATTGATCTCAAGCACATTTTTAACACGCATCACTTCAGAGCCTGGCTTCTTTCAACAGCGCTTTGAGGCCCTTTGTGCGGTGACCTCACGCATCTCCCTCGGGCGAACCAAAAACGAGACGTTATAGATCCTAGGGCCGTTTATCGAGCTTCCGATAGATGGTCCTGGAGTTAATCCCGAGGAGTTTGGCCGTCATATTCTTATCCCCAGCGGTGGCTTCCAGCGTTTTTCGGATCAACAGGTCTTCGACATCCTGCAAGGTGGTACCCAAGGGAACACAAATAGAGGAGTTCGAAAGCAAAGAGGCTTCTTGGCTACCACTGCCCGCCTCAGCAAACAAAGTGAGATGAGCTGGAAGCTCAGAGAGACTCAGGGTATCGGTTTGAGCAAAAATCACGGCTCGTTCCATGATATTGGAAAGCTCCCTCACATTGCCGGGCCAAGAGTGTCTCTGAAAGACTTCCAGTACGGACGGATCCATGGTTCTCACGCTTTTGCCATGTTTGGCGTTGGCCTGAGACAAAAACCAGGAGGCCAGCTCAGAGAGATCCTCCAAGCGCTCTCGAAGCGCAGGTACTTGAATCTCAATGACTTCCAGTCGATACAGGAGATCTTCTCTAAAGCTTCCTTCTTTCACCTTCTCTTTTAAATTCCGATGGGAGGCAGCGATGACTCGCACATCGATTTTTCGTGAGTAAGTGGACCCGAGGCGTCGCACTTCATTTTCTTGAAGGACCCGAAGCAATTTTGCCTGAAGAGATAGCGGCATGTCTCCAATCTCGTCGAGTAAAAGAGTACCACCATGAGCCGCCTCAAAGAGACCTTCTTTTGCTGTGGTGGCTCCCGTGAAGGCCCCCCTCTCAAAGCCAAACAGCTCCGACTCAATTAAGTTCTCAGGCAAAGCCGAGCAGTTAATGGCAATCATGGGTCCTGCGGAGCGAGCGCTTTGCTGATGAATGAGTTGAGCCACACGCTCCTTTCCCGTTCCACTTTCCCCACGAAGGAGAACAGGCGCGGAGGTGGGAGCCACTTGAGCGATCATCTGACGAAGCTGCTCCATAACCAGAGAACTCCCAATGAGAGAAGGGGTTGAACTCCCCGGATCTAAAAGCGATCTTTGAGAGGATCGCTTTAAAGCCCCCTCAATGGCGCTTAAGAGGGCTTGTCGCTTAAAGGGCTTGGTTAAAAAGTCAACTGCACCGAGCTTCATAGCCCAAACAGCATCCTCCACGCGACCATAAGCTGTCATCAGGATGACCGGGATTTTGTCACTAAAAAAAGAGGCCGCCTTTAGAAACTCAAGCCCCGAGAGTCGAGGCATTCTGACATCCGAAATCACCAGGTCAAACCCCTCTGCTTTTCGCTCGCGCGTGGGACGAACCCATTCCAAAGCCGCCTGGCCATCCTGAGCGGTGACCACTTGCATGCCCTCCAGTTCCAAAATCCTACGTGTGGAGTCTAACGACTGAGGATCATCATCCACTAATAAAATTCTGGGCATGGAGTTCTCCCCTCTGAGCTAGGCTCACTGGGAGCCAGATTGGTTTGAAATTCCTCAGAATTTGCCATTTTTTCTCCCCCAAGCGGGCTTCTCATTTCTTTCATCTGCAGAGCATCCGGGTGAGGAAACAGCATCTCAAAGCAAGCCCCCTGAGCACTTAAATTTTTCAAATAACGAATACTCCCGCCATGATCTTCTATTACTTTCTTAATAAAAGAAAGACCTAGTCCTGTTCCTTGCGCTCGAGTGGTAAAAAACGGGTTAAAAATCTTCTCAGCAACCGAATCAGAGATTCCGGGCCCATTGTCTTGAATCTTCAACCCAACGGCACCGGTTTCCAATTGAGTCATGGAAATGGAAATCACTCCTTTTAAATCTCGCAACCGACCATCAGGGTCTTCTAAGCGATTCTCGGAAATGGCTTGAATGGCGTTGGTGAGCAAATTTCCCAGGACCTGAACCATCAAGTCTCGATCCACCCACACGAGAAACTCAGGAGTTTGTCCTAAGACAGGGGACTCGATTTGACAGTGGGCTTGAATTTTTTGTTCCTGAAAAACAGGCGCGTATGAACTCAGCACTTCCCCGAGGAGCTCATGCAAATTCACCCAAGCTTTTTGCCCACGCGAGAGCCGGGAGAGCTTAAGGTAGTTTTCCGTAATTTTCTGAAGTCGATCCACTGAGCTTAAGATCGATTGAAGGGACTGCTTTAAGAAGGGATCCCCTAAGGCTGAGGATCGTTCAGCCGCCATCTCCGCCTCAAGCCCAATGGAGTGCAAAGGGTTCCTCACCTCATGAGCCACCTGCGCTGACATTCGACCGACGGCAGCCAGGCTTTCGGCATGTCTTAAGCGTTCTTTTAAATCTCCCATCTCCCGAAGCAAGCGGTTCTGCTGCTGCAGTCTTTGATTCTGAGACTCCACGGTTTTCTCGCGCTCCAGAAGGGATGTAGCCATCGAGTGAAACTCGCGAGCCAGCTGACTAACCTCATCCTTACGAGAGATGGGCAGCAGAGGGACCAACGCTTTATCTTCTTTTCTCAAACCGCGCAGCGTAATGGACCGAGCAAGCCCAATGAGCTCACTTAAAGGGCGAAGCGCTCGTTCTCCCAACCACAGCAAAAGCAAGGACATCAAGACCACTACGACAAGCAGAACTTCCAAGCTGAGCTTGAGCTCTCCCAGTCGATTCTCTGCCACGGAAAAACCACGCCTAAGCAAAAGCTCATACTCGGAGGCACCCCATTGCAGCTGTCTTCTGCAGGCTTGCACGTTCATGCTCCAAAGCGGCTCAAGTTGCTGGGCTTTCAGCTCGTCCTGGCCTTCTAAAAGAAAATAAAGTCGATGAGACTGC
>JBMSSC010000160.1:0-4572 GCA_049424145.1 Bdellovibrionia bacterium | reverse complement strand
CTTGAATCATTTCCTGTTGTTGAGTTTCTTGGGGCTTCTCAGTGCTTCCCGTGGAGCGATCGATGGTGAAGTAGATAATAAAGAAGGAAAGAAGGAGCGTGATCATATCAGCGTAACTGATGATCCAAGTCCCGTCCGTATCGGTCGAGAGGTCCTCAATGACTTTGGGACGTCTCAAAAGTCTCATGCCGCATTCTCCTCAGTGGAACTGAGTCCAAGTTCTGAGAGGACGTTAACTCGGTCAACCCGAGGGACGAAGGAATTGAGGACTTCCTGGGCTTCCAGTAATGTCACATTCTCAGCCATTAGAAGGACGGCTTGAAGTGCCAGCTCGGCCTGCTTTTTTTCCTCCGTGGCAAGTTTCATTAAATTTTCACCCGCAGGGCTGATGATGAGGTTAGAGACCAAAAGACCATAGAAAGTGGCCAGAAGGGCAACGGCCATCCGAATCCCCACTTCCTTTGGGGGGGCTCCATCGGAGACGGCTCTCATTAAGCTCACCAGACCTAACACGGTTCCTACGAGGCCAAAAGCGGGGGGGTACTTGGCCAAAGATCGCAGGGCATTGGCAATGGTGTGATAGCTTGCCGTTCGTTGATGAATCCGCTCCGTTAAAATGAGCTCAACTTTGTCGGGCTTAAAGCCCAGAGAGATGAGTTCTTCACCATCCTTTAAAACGTCGCTTGGGAGTTGAGCTTGTTTCATTTCCTGGCTGATTTGACCTCGGGTGTGGATAAAATACATGCATTCGGTGGCGAGTGCTTTAAAACTTCTTGCTTGAGGAGAGAGCAGTCTTTTCACAGCCACTAGGATGTCAAACCAATACTCCCAGGGCAGAATCACAAGAGCGACTGCAGCCGTTCCGCCGAAAACAACGGAAACGGCAACAAAATCAAAGTAGAATAAAACGTTTTGCTTCAAATGCTGAATTGAGATCAGGATACTGGATGCAGAAATGAGGAGTCCTAGGATATAAAACATTTCAATTCCCCTCTCCAGTGAAAGACCGGGTAGGTCGGATTTGCTCGAGGCGCTCGATCATGCGCGTGGCTTCAGGATTATTGGGCTGAAGCTCACGAGCTCTCTTGTAGGACTCCAAAGCCGAATGGGAATCTTTGGCGAGGTAATGAGAGTTTCCTATCAAGAAGTGCAGGGTTGCAACATTCGGAAATCTCGAGATCAGGTTTCCTAGCATGTGAGCCGACTCTGAGTAATTCTTTTTCATGAGCAGACGTTGGGACTCAGCAATTCCCTGAGCCAATTCATTCATGGACTTGTCTTGGTTGGAGCACGAATCAGGAAGCTTCGATTCCTTCAAAAGAGCGTGCACTTGGGATTGGCTTTGAAAGGAAACTTTGGGAATGAGGAAGGATTGCATGGCGTACCCGTCTTTGGAGACGGTGAGCTGTAGATGATTACCAAAGGCGTCTGGAAAACTTTCAGAGGTCAGGGTCAGGGGAGTGACTCCAATCTTGGTTGAGGTTCCGTTCATTCGAACATAGGAGACCTCAGCCGTCTCAGGAGAGCTGGTGACCCGAACGCTACTGGACGCGCACGAGCTCATGAGTGCAGCAAAGGCTAAGGTCGAAACCGTCTTGATCCTCATAGAATTTGACTCCTCTTCTAGGTTACTTTTCGACGAGTTGTGTAATAACTTGAACGATTTATATTTATTAGTTTATTAATTTGATCGAGTGAATGAATTCATTGAAATAAAAGAAGAAAAATAGAACACGGAGCAGCTGAATTGAGTTTTTTTTGGGGGGGGAAGTGGGTTAATCACAGGTGGCGATCAACGATTCCAAGGGCGAAAAAAGGCAAGAGGAGAAGGGTCTTGGTTTTCTGAGAGGGGAGGGAATTGGCATTTTCCTTGTAAGTGTACTACATAGCTAGTACAGTAGTTCACATGATAGATCACCTCATGCTCGATATGTCCAGTGACGTGCCTCTGTATCAGCAGATTGTCGATCGAATTGAACAGGCGATTTTAAGGGGCTCTTTAAAAGAGGGTGATTTTTTACCCAGTGTTCGGGAGTTGTCCCTGAAACACCGGATCAATCCGAACACGATTTCAAAAGCCTACCAGATTCTCCAAGGTCTTGGACTAGCTCAGTCCGTGCGCGGATTGGGCCTTAAAATTCCTCCGATCAATCTTGAAGTCTCAGACCAAAGAAAGAAAGAGATTTTGATTTCGAACATCGATTCCTTAATTGAAGCCGCAAAGTCTTTGCGAATTGCTCAAGAGGATCTCCTTGAGGAAATCAATAACAGGCTTAAGTTTTACGGGAACAAAGGGGATATATGAAACAGGGACGTCCATTAACGATTCATCAGTTGAACTTAAAATCAGGGAATCAAGAGCTTTGTCGAAATTTCTCGCTCGAAGTGGGCCCTCATCAATTGATTTCTTTGATGGGAGAAAATGGAGTGGGGAAAACCTCTCTGCTTGAAGCCATCTGTGGAGTGAGAAAAATTGAAGGTGGGGAGGTCTTGTTTTGGGATCGCCCGTTGGCGGATTACGATTCGTTTGAAATTTTTTCTAAAGTGGGTTGGGTTACCTCTGCCCCTGAAAGCTATCCCCTGGGACTCAAAGTCTCTGAATTGTTTCAATTTTTGTCTCAAATTCATAGAAATTGGAATTCTAAATTGGCCCATGGGTTGTGTGAGAGTTTTAGGCTAGTGCCTGAAAAAAAATTGGCCCATCTTTCCTTGGGTGAACACTCCAAGGTGAGGCTGATTAAAGCCATGGCTTTTGAGCCCGAGTTGCTTTTGCTCGATGAGTTAACCGCCAATCTTTCCCCAGATTCTAAAGACGCAGTTCTCTCTGCGTTATTGGATCTTTTCAATCGAACTGAAATGTCAGTTTTGTATGTTTGTCATTCAAAAGAAGAAGCGATTCGATTATCCGATCGAGTGATTGAGTTCCCAAGTAAGAGGCTGAAATAACTATGAATTTATTGATCAATACTGTTGTAGGGTATCTAAAAATCAATCGGAGGTGGATTGCTCCAGTCTTTTTATTTCCATTTTTTTGGAAGGTCTTGTTTCTGATTTCTCCTTTTCAAACGAGCTTGGATGAAAATTTCATAAAATTCAAAGGCCTTTTATTCTTACTGTTGCTCCCACTTTGGGTTGCTCAAGTTTTTCTCTCCTTTGGATTGGCCTTTACGTTGAAAAGAAAGGGAAGTGAAAGTTGGTTCAGTAGGCTTCCGATTCATGATGTTGTTTTTTGTTGGATCCCTTATTTCTTGTTGTTGGTTCATGCTTTTTTCATCTACGGATTGGCGTCGGTGGAATGGAATGAGTTTCTTGAGATCACTGGATTCCCCTTAGTTTTGATCTTAGGGGTGATTCCGGTGGTTATTTTTCTAACTTCAAGATCCATTAGAAATTCATCGGCTGGGATTTTCTCAGCTCTGCTCCTGGTCGGAGTCCTCCTCGGGTTGGCTGATTTGATTCAAAAGTGGGCAATTGGCGATCTGAGCTCTTCTCCGGTGGGTATCGGACGTTTTGATCAAATTTGGCTGCGACCGATCCTTGAGTTTTTGGGGGTGGGGGTCGTTTTTGGCTTAGGGCTTCTTTTCGAGAGGAAGAAGTCGCTTTGGGTGGGCTTTTCCTTCGGCATGATGGCCTCGCTTTTAGTCAGTGGTGCTCTTTTGTTTCAATTGGAGCAACAAAGAAAAGCCCTTGCGAACTACCTCAGTCCTCTTGAAAAAATGGTCCAGGATTCGTATCAAGATCAGGCCCAGTGTGAAGAATTCCAGTCCTTTGTTCAGCGTGTTCTGGGGCGGCAGTCCCAGGCCCCTTTGAGAACTCGGCAAGACTTCCTGGAAGCCATTCAGGAGTTAAAAAAATATCCTATTGCTGTTGAGAGTTTCTCAGGGGAGGCTTTTGGGAGTGAATCAGGCCTCTTGCGTTATGGGAGCAATGTCCCCCAGGGGTTAGCAGAAGGCTTGGTTTTAAAGAATTTGTTGAGCCTCTACGGATGCCACGTGATCGATTGGTACTCTCTTGAACGCAGCTTGATTCAGACCCTAGTTCTTAAGCCTTTCTCGCTTTCTCCTGAAGAGCTCAAGTTGGCCGAAGCAGAAATCTGGTCAACCTTCAGTCATCAAGTGGGGACCGAGAGATCTTTGATGGGGGTGTTGGCTCATGGCGAAGTTCTTCAGCTCCTCAGCGAGAAGGGGTTAATTTCGGATTCCCATCGGCCTGAACTGATGGAGTTCATGAATCGTTTGAACCAGGATCGACGGGAATGGCGTAGGACCGATTCTTCTGTTGCCCACTTATTAAGAATGCCGTCTCAAGACCGTGTGCATGCCATGCTCGCCTCTCTACAGGGAGAGCTTGGCCTGGTCAATTTATTCAGCGGTAAGTTGCGTGAGCTGGTGAAAAAAATTGGACAATCGAGAGTCAACTCTGGCGCGCACAGGGAAGTTGGCCGCTACAAGTAGGGTAGTGCACGGATGGTTTGGAATCCATCCTGGGTTTAGGGCTCCTCTCTTGACATCCTCTCTGGCGTGAAAGCGGGAGATTCCCCGAAGGCGATTCATGTCCGAATCGCTCCTGAAC
>JBMSSC010000159.1:0-4636 GCA_049424145.1 Bdellovibrionia bacterium | reverse complement strand
TAAAACCTTTGAAGGAAAATTCAGTCTTCGCCCCTTCATTCGCCCAGGCTCTCAGATCCTAGCGCTCCTCTTGATGGCCACTCTCAGCGCCAACTTCTTCCCGCCCAAATACGTCTTCTTCGTGAGCTCCTTTGCCCTACTCATTGCTTTTTTCTTCTTCTACCGCCGACTCGAGCGATCCTATCAGTGGCTGGAGCGACAGTTCCTGGCCACCTTTGAAAGCAAAACGCCCTCAGCTCAGGCCAATCATGACATGATCTCTCATTTCAAGCACCTAGCCCCCTGGGATGCTCACCTAGTGAAACTCGAAGTCCACCCCAACTCGCCTCTGGTGATGAAGAAAATTGAGGAGACCGCCCTCCGAGCTCGCTTCGGCGTTAATATTGTTGCCATTCAACGTGGACGCGTCTCCATTGTCACCCCGAAGCCCCATGAATTCTTACTCCCCCGAGATGAACTCATTCTCCTAGGAACGGATGATCAAGTCGAACTCCTGAGAAAGGAACTGGAAAATCCATCAGGCTACCTCGCCAATTTGGTTCCCACTGAAAACTACCAACTCAGGCAAGTTCAACTCACGGAACAAAGTCCATTTCCCGGCAAAACCATCCGTCAATCGGGATTTCGTGAAGTGTTTCATGCGATGGTGGTGGGAATCGAGCGCTCCGATCATCGGCAGATCAACCCGGATTCAGATTTTCTTCTGCAAGCAGGCGATGTTCTTTGGGTTGCAGGCGATAAAACTCACCTCGATGAACTTTTCAAACAAAGTCATCCTGAATCTGATTCAGTCCACTGAGGATCACTCCCCGGATGAACCATTCGCCCTGTTGGGGGTTTTCAACGATCAAAGGAGGCCGCCTCAGGATCCCAACTCAAGCGTTCTTTTTCGTACGCCTCATTCCACAAGGCTAAAAAACCAGGATAGAGATTCTCCATCACCTGCTTGAGAGCTTGTAATTCAAGACGCAATTGATCCACTTGAGATTTTCTCTCCAAGCGCTCCTGTTCCATGAAATCGCCTTGAACATCCATTTCTTTTTTCAGCAAATGAAGTTCTGAAGGATAAACTTTTCCGATATCGGCACACATCAAAGTCAGACAGAAGCAAAAAAAGGACCAATAGAAGCAGGCAGCCCAAGTTCGGGCGGCCTGCTTTCAGATGACTTACTTTTTTGAGGTGGACTTAAACTCAGTCCGATAGAGATCGATCGCCGATTGCAGGATCTCCAGAGCCTGAGGGCGATCTAAGAAATCCTGAACCACGACTTTTTTGTTCTCCAGCGCTTTGTAATCCTCAAAAAATCGGCGGACCTCATTGATCCGGTGAGGAGAAAGCTGCTGAATCGACTCATAGTGAGTGTACTCGGGATCATCATAGTGAACGGCAATGAGTTTATCATCCGCTTCACCCTGGTCTTGCATCCTCATGACACCGATGATCTTCACCTGCATGATCGAAAGAGGAACCACGGGCTGTTGACCTAAAATCAAAACATCCAACGGGTCCTTGTCCTCACAATACGTCTGAGGAATGAACCCGTAGTTAGCAGGATAATGAACACTACTAAATAAGATTCGATCGACCTTAATTAAGCCGCTTTTTTTATCTAATTCATACTTAATTTTTGAACCTTTAGGAATCTCCACCACCGCGTTAACGATTTTCGGTGCTAAGCTTCCTAACTCCACATCATGCCAAGCATGCATGAGAGACCTCACTCTCTTTTCTTCACTTTTTGTTAATTCAACTCAGTCTCTCTTTTAAGACAAAAAAAATGCCTAAGCAAGTTTAAGCTTAGGCATTTTTAAAGGAAGTTTGAAAGTGAATCAGACTTAGAAGTCTTTTTCCAGGCGAGAAACAAGGTCTTTCAGGCGCACTGCCAGCTCACTTAAGCCCCGCGCCGCCCCTTGAAGCTGAGCTGCACCGGTTGAGCTCTGAGCCGCAGCTCCGGAAACCTCCTTCACGGTAGCTGAGATCCCTCGGACTGCATCACTGGACTGAGCCACGATGCGGGACACCTCATTGGTCGTTGCGGCCTGTTGCTCAACCGCACTCGCAATGGTGGTGGAGATCATGTTGATTTCCTCCACGGCTTTGGAGATCTCTCCAATGGCCTGAACGGCAGTGTTCGTATTGCCTTGAATCGTACTGACTTTAGCTCCGATCTCCTCCGTTGCACTCGCCGTCTGCCGAGCCAGTTCTTTCACTTCATTGGCCACCACAGCAAAGCCCTTACCGGCATCCCCTGCTCGTGCTGCCTCAATTGTCGCGTTTAAGGCCAAAAGATTCGTTTGCTGAGCAATCGAACTAATGACTTTAATAACGGATCCGATCTCCTTACTACTCTCCCCGAGCTGGTTCATGATCACGGTGGTCTCATGAGATTTCTTTAAGCTTTCTCGAGTCTTATGAGAGCCCGTGGCCGTATTCTTCGCAATCTCCTTAATGGAAATCGACATTTCCTCCGTATTGGTCGCCACGGTTTGAACCCCTTTGGAAACCTCCTCTGAGGCTGCCGCTGCGGATACGGACTGCTCCGTGGTGCGCTTGGCATTCTGAGCCAATTGATTGGAAGTCGTGGCAAGCTCCTCAGATGAGGCGGCCAATTGGTTGGAGGTCTCAGCAAGCGTCTTAATCAGCTCCAAAGTCGTCTTTTTCTGAGCCGTGACATCCGTGGCGTACTTCACCACCTTAAAGACTTTTCCATTCAAATCAAACACCGGGTTATAGGTCGCCTGAAGGTAAATCTCTCCCCCCCCTTTGACCAAGCGCTTGAACGTTCCGCCCACAAACTGTCCATCGTTGAGCTTCTGCCAAAACTGATGATAAGCAGGAGAGCTAGAAAACGAGGTCTCACAGAACATCGAGTGATGCTTGCCTTTAATCTCATCCAAACGATAACCCATCGCTTTTGAGAAAAGATCGTTGCACTCCATCACGGTCCCATCGGGATGAAAGCTCACCACCGCTTGCGTACGCGATAAGGCTGCTAACTCCTGATCCTTCAGCTTTTGCTTACTGATGTCCGTAGCATACTTAATGACCTTAAAGGGTTTTCCACTCAGATCGAAAATCGGGTTATAAGTCGCAGAGATCCAGACTTCTTTACCATTTTTTCCAATCCGTTTGTACTCACCTGAGTCAAATTCCCCACGACGCAGTTTCTCCCAAAACTGCTTGTACTCAACCGAGTTTGCAAAATCTGACTGAATAAAAAGCCGATGATGCTGGCCTTTGATCTCATCCAATGTGTACCCTAGAGTATCCAGAAAATTTTGATTGGCATGAACCACGGTTCCATCCATCTGAAACTCAATGACTGCCTGAGATTTATGAATCGCCGCAATTTGACCTTCATAATCGGCATTTTTTAATTTCTGAGCCGTTATGTCGGATGCAATTTTTACTACTTTATAGGGTCTTCCTTTTTCATCCAAAACGGGGCTGTAAGTGGCCTGAATCCAAATTTCTTTTCCGTTTTTTCCCAGACGCCTAAACTCACCTGCATCGTGCTCACCACGATTGAGTTTTTCCCAGAAGTATCGATACTCAGCTGAGCTAGAATAAACGGGATCACAAAACATACGATGGTGTCTGCCTTGAATCTCATCCAAAGTGTAGCCTACTGTCATGAGGAAGTTTCGATTTGCAGTCAAAATCGTTCCATCTAAGTTGAATTCAATGACCGCTTGAGATCGGTGAATCGCTGCGACCTGTCCTTTGAGATCGAGCACCATATCGGATTCAGGCACAACTGAAACTAAATTCTCAAAGTGAGAATGATCGAGTCTAATTTTGCCTGCATTTTCCATTTTTCTATCCCCCTAGGACTTAAATAATAAACACAATTTATTAAATTGCTACAAAAAATTCAACTGACGCTGAAACAACTCCACCCGCCACACTCCCCTGCTATCGGAAATACTTTTTGATTACTTTAAAAAATTGGTGCTCTTAGCCCTGCCTTCTTAGCCCAATCTTAGGGGTGAAATCCAAGCTCCAGGCAGTGCGGCGCCTGCTCATTTGACGCGCTCCATCATGAGCTCTTCTTCTTCCAGCAAAACGATCCGCTCGGTTTTTTTAAGTTGTCATGTCCAGACTGTTCAGATACCTCGAGCACCACCAAGATTCAGCTGTTGGCTCAACCAGGACAGCCCAGCCCGCGTCCGATTTGAAATTTCCGTTAAATCAGGCCTGACTCCAGTTGAAGCAAAGACCTCCTCTATGATTTTAGATCGAATTTGGAACTGAAGAAGGTCAAAACTGGGAAGGGGCCGAGTCGAAAAAACTGAAAAAAGCGAGAGATACTTCCAGTAGATTTTCCAAAGTGAAACAACTCCTGGATCAAGGGCTCCCTGATGAAACGCAAGAGAGGCAGCTTGAATCATCTGCATCTTCTCGGATTCGGAGTGTTCCCGAGCCAATAGGGCTGTCAAAAACTTCACTTCTTCTTCCGGCAATGGTTTTTCAAAGGCGACTGGACCTAAATACCGACCACACACGACGGAGGGATGAAGAGGTTGAGGCCCAGAGCTTCTGGTTTCATTTAATGTTCTTTGAATGATTTGCATGGCCCCAACGTATGGGGGCTGATCTAGGGGCCTGATCGATTCAGATAAACGATCCGCTCGA
>JBMSSC010000158.1:0-4653 GCA_049424145.1 Bdellovibrionia bacterium | reverse complement strand
CTGGAGCAAGGCTAGTCGGTCCATCAGATCCAATCCTAAGACTCATAAGATCTTCCTTTCCGGCTGAGTTGTTAAGGGGCTCAGTCGCTTACAAACACAGGATATAACGCGCCACGTTGTCTTGTCAAGTCTGACGTTGTCTGACGTATTTTGAGACAAATATAGACAACGTCTATAAAGTAGGCGATAATAACGCTATGAGTACGAAAGCATTAACTAATATGGTTTCTATGGATTCACACAGCCTCGATAGAATGTTAGCTGAGGCTGGCTTGTCTCGATCAGAGTTTGCCAGGCTCCGTGGCCTCACGATCATGGCCCTGCACTCATGGGTTCGCAAAGAACGCCAGAAGATGCCTGAGATCGACATCTACTTCCTGAAGTCGTTCATCCGTGAGCGTGATCGCCTTATGAAAGATGGTCGAAGCCCTGTCGTCGAGGATGTACTCAAATCAATGCCCGTGAAAGAGCGGCTACGTGGATCGTTCGATCCTCTAACGGGATGGCAACAGATAGACCCTATGGGTAAGACGCCAGTCAGCCTTAGCAGGTTCACTGATGGTGAGTTGGCAGATGAGTTAGAGAAACGTGGCTACCAAGTGACTCTGACTCGTAGGCCCAAGTAGCTTTAGCTGAGATCATCCGCCGCGAGAGACTGCGCCAGCTTCAGCACGATCTTGAGATCTCGCGGCTTTAGCTTTGGAAGAAGATCCTCGATTCGTTCGATCTCAGACTTCTCCTTCTCCCAATCCCTACAAAGCTCTCCGAAATACTTGAGGCTTGGAGCCCCCAGTGGCTCCAGCCACTCTTCAAGCCTTGCGCCCTCAGGTACGTTCGCTCGTCCGTTCTCTACCTGGCTTATGTAGCTATCTGAGACGCCTAGGATCTGCCCCAGCTCTCGCATGGAGAGCTTCTTCTTCTCTCTTAACCGCTTGAGAACTCGTGCTGCTGGCGTAAGTAGAACGCGACTGGAGCGTCCGCCATCTCCACTGTGTCTGTTTGAACCACCTTTACTCATAGACTACATACTTACTTCGTATGTAGTTAGTTATCAAGTAAGGCAGCGTTAGGGTCATCAGATTCCGACCATCAAGTGAGTAGACCCCGTGAGACGTCGGTAGACCGTGGATCAAGCCTCTGACCGACTTGGTAGGCTATTTAAGAGGGAAAACGCTGCTGACAAAGCGCCAGATGTGGATAAAGGAACCCCCGCATCGCGAGGGCTCCAGATCGTTTATATGTTGGTGAAAAATGGTGGAGACGGTGGGAGTTGAACCCACGTCCGAAAGTAATCCGTACAAAGAATCTACATGTGTAGTTCATGTTTTAGATAAGACTTGAAGCGTCCATAAACAAACTCATCAAGCCCTCCGTAGACTTAAGTTTCGCTCTCTTTGCGCCTACGAGACGAGGAGAGCTATCCCACTCAATGACGTTTTGTCCTGGGCCGTGGGAGTGCACAGGCAAAACGTGGTACTTAAATAGACTGAGCTATTAAGCAGCCATAGCGTAATCGTTGCCAATTACATTTTGTCACTTTTTTACGAGGCCGGTGACATCCTCGACATGCATCTCAGACTTCAGTACTCCCGTCGAAGCCGGAACGTCCCCTTAGAGATCTTTTAACAAAAAACCTAAGATTTGGATAGAGGAAGATGCAGCGGGCGCTGGGCTTTCTTAGGTCTCAGATTCCAGTTCAAACTCCGTGATTTTCCCACTCATCGCATCGACCTCGACTTCGGCGATTGTTTTTTGGTCGCTTACGATCTTAAAGCTATACACCCAGAGGCCATTTTCTCGCTCCAACTCCGCCTTCTTGACGGTTCCGGGGAATTTCTTCAGAGCAATGGCTTGGGCCTCCTCAAGTGAAATGCGGTTTTGAGGGGGTTGCTCACTTGAGCTGGGTTCCTGTGGAGGCGTTGGAGGAGTCTCACTGAGCCGCCCGTTGCCTCGAGCAATTTCATGAACGGGGGCTTGAGGAGCACTTCGGGTAGGATCCGCTACTCCCGCAGCATCTCCTCGCATCAAACAGGCATGATGCCCAATGACGGATTGACAGTCCGTTCGCATCTGCTTATGGCAATCACTGAAAGATGTGTTGGACTTGAGGCAGGTGGCCATCTTCTCATGAAACTGAGCAAGCTTCTTTCTCTGCTCAGTAGTCAACTCAGGTTTTAAGCCGGGCTCCTCCGGTGATGCAGCTCCTGCTGCATTCACCAGCGCCGTAAATAGCATTCCAAATAAGATCATGAATTCCATACCGTTGGATTTCCTCTGGGGGTTGATGGGGGAGAAAAAAGCACCTTCTGTGCCACCGTAGAGGGACGACTTCATCTCCTGGTTAAAAAGCCCAGGGGTTAAAAAAGTGAGCAATTCGATAATCGGACGACTTTCTAGTTCTCAATTGGTCCGATTGGACGTAGACAGAAGGGACTTTGAGTTCTTTGAGTCGCTCATCGAGCAAAACCTGGGGTGGAGAACCCGTTCTTCATCGCTCATCAAAGGAGTGAGGATTCATGACCCGTGTATTTAGGAGATCCGTTGATTACGTGGGAATCGGGATGGTGATGATCTCATGCTTCTTGCCGTCTGCATGGGCCGGTCCAGAGGATCGCCTCTCGGCACAGACCAACCTGCTTGAGATCTCAACGCCTGGGGGTGAGAGGTTCTTAGGGCAGGAGAGTGGCGATGAGCCGTTCAGTCGGGAGTCTTCGTCCTCCGATGCCAGTCGCGAAGTCTGCCGCTCGCTTGAGGCTTTTCAAACGCTTTACCCAGGGGCTGTTGAAGTGGAGATGGATGACCCTGAGTGCGGGATTGCTCCTGTGGGCAGGCAAGCGTTTTACACTTGCGGAGTCAATACGTGTTTTGCCCTTTGCTTAAAAGGCTATGACCTCAAGAGTGATCTTGTGCGAGTGGGGCTTTATCACGACTCCGGTGCGGACCGAGTTTTGGGGCGTTCTGAGCCGCTTCGTCAATTCCTTCAGCGATTCATCAGAGGGGGGGTAAACTCCCAGGGCCGGATCAAGCAGGTTCTGATGATTCGAGTTCAGGTGGCAGGAGGGATGTCCCTGGTGGATCTGAGGGCCTCCGACGTGCTTGAATCCTTAGGTCAAGAGATCTTAGAGTCCATGGGGGCCCATGGGATTTCTCTGATCTGGGAGCCTGTGATCATTGATCCCACGGGATACCCCGAAGTGTTTGAGACGCTGACTGAGGAAGAACAAGCCCAGGTGAGAGGCTGCTTTGAGGAGATGGTTGAGTGGATTGCAGGCCTCAGTGTGGGCTTATCTCCGTTGGGTTCAGTGGCCATTTTTTTGGACCACGCAGAGTCTCAGGATGCAGGAGTCCTTTTTGGGGAGTTCTTAGTGCATCTCGTCCGCTCTCAGGATCCCGCTCAGTTTTTATCCGAGTGGCAGGAGTTCAAAGCTCACTCACCGCAGGCCCATCACTTGTTGCATGAATACTTGCAAGCCTCAAGCGGGCGGCCTGAGTCCCGTTGGTTTAGGCTTTTAAACCAAGTTTTTCCCCATCACTCTGTTCAGATTGCGGGTCAGTTGCTCAGAGGGGCTTAAGCCGTTTGTTTTTGATCTTTTTTTAGAAGGCGTGCGCTCACCACAGGAAGAACAACCAAGGTGAGCAGCGTTGAGGTGAAGATTCCCCCAATGACCACGGTGGCAAGCGGTTTTTGTACCTCTGAGCCCACGCCCTGAGAAAGAGCCATGGGGATGAACCCAAAAATATCCACCCAAGCGGTCATGAGCACCGGGCGCAAGCGGAGGGAGGCTCCATGAGTCACCCAATGCGGGTCACGCTGCTTTTCTCTTAAATCATGAAACGTGTGCACTAAGACGACACCATTGAGGACGGCGATTCCCAAAAGCGCAATAAACCCCACGGCAGCCGAGATGCTAAAGGGGATCTGGGTGATCACGAGGGCAAAAACTCCGCCCGCAAGCGCGAGGGGAACCGTGGCCAGAACAATGCACGTTTCAACCAGGCTTTCAAAGGCCCAGTAGATCATGGCTGCAACCAGGAGTAAGGCAAGAGGTGCCAACAGAGAGAGTCTGAGTTTGGCGTCACTTAAGTTTTTAAATGAGCCAAACCACTGGATTCGATACCCGTGGGGAAGGGTGAGGGTTTGTGCAATGGTGCTCTGAGCTTGTTTGACGAAGCTTTGGATATCACGAGTGCGCGGATTAATGAGCACGGCTGATCTGCGCTGGGAGTCCTCGCGTAAAATCGGAGCTAGGCTCTGGGTTCTTTCAAACTCAGCCACTTGATCCAAAGAAACCGTGAGGGGGTCCCCAACAGACACTTGAAGCAGTCTTAGTCCCCGTGGATCATTTCTCAAGGACTCACTGAGCTTGACGACGAGCGGAATTCGCCTGAGCCCTTCGTAGTAATAACCCGTCTCTTGACCCGCCATCCCAATACTGATGGCGTCTAAGACGGGAGCAGCCGAAAGCGAGTACTGCGCCAAAACATCCAGCTTGGGTCGGATTTGAAGCAGTGGAAGGCTTCCTTTGAGCTCAGGGAACACTTCGCCTGAGTCAGGAAGGGTTTTTAGAGTTTTTGCAAGCCCATGGGTGAGTTCCATGAGGGTGCCTAAGTCGTCTCCGTAGATCTTTGCCGTGAGCTCGGCGCGAGTGCCTT
>JBMSSC010000157.1:0-4664 GCA_049424145.1 Bdellovibrionia bacterium | reverse complement strand
AGTAAAAAGACTTGCTTCCCATTCTGCGGATTCCATGTTAGCCAGCTTTAAGTCATTATGATTGCACGAGAACTCAAGCTGAAACGCAATAAAAAACTAGATCGAGAGGTTGAAAAATCACTCTGGCATCTAACTGGCGTTTACAATTGAGCGATCAAAACCATTGAATTCCGTAAAAATGCAGGACTGGGATATTCAGCCTTTGATTTGATTAATTTAGTGTCAGGTCATTCTCAAAAATGTGGAGTCTCCAGTCAAGCCATCAGCGGTACGATTTTTCAGGCTTTCAATGCTTGGGAACGTTGCTGGAAGAAACTCAGTGGTCAACCGAGGTTTAAAGGTAAAAGAAATAGGCTGAACTCGTTTCAGTTTCCGGGTGACTGTAATATCGATGTTGCAAATTCCAAGATTAAATTGCCGAAGCTAGGCTGGATTTGCTTTCATGCATTCACAGGCGGACTGCCCGAAGGCAAGATCGCAGCTACCGTGAGGGTGATCAAAAAGCCGTCTGGGCTGTATGCCGTTGTTATTTTCAAAGAAGCTGAACACCAGCAGGTGGTCCTTGCTTCGGAGACCCAAGTGGGGATTGATACGGGATTCAAGGATTTACTGACGCTTTCAAACGGTGAAGTCTATAAAAAGCCTGTTGAATTAGCGAATTCAGCAGATCAACTGGCTAAAGCCCAAAGGGGCGGTAGTCGAAAGCAAGCCGCAAGAATTCAGGAAAAAATAGGAAGACAGCGCAAAGATAGGAATCATAAAATCAGTCATGCGCTAGTCCAAGTTTATCAAGAAATTTACATTACAAATGATCATCTTAGGGGAATGGCTAAAAGATTCGGCAAAAGTGTCGCATCCAGTGGCCTAGCCCAACTCAGACAGTTCATACTCTACAAAGGCCGTTCGTGCGGTAGAGTGGTAGAACTGGTTGAGTCAAAAAATACCACTAGGACTTGCTCAAGCTGTGATGCTCTCACGGGCCCCTCAGGGTTGAGCAAGCTGAACGTGAGGCATTGGGTATGCACGAGTTGTGGAGCTTGTCATGATCGCGACATAAATGCTGCGATCAACATACTCAAAGCTGGGGTGAGGTACACCCTCGAAAAGAAGGTTGGTAAGAATAAAATCAAACTGACCCAGCTGAAAAAAACGAAGCATGCACCTGCTGCTTAAAGCGGCCCTGGACGGGCCGCCAAGTCGTTTTGTACCGAGGTATTTTTCCTATCCTTGGTAGCCTTGGGCTCTGAGTTCAACACCCGTAAGAGACCCGGGGCATTGCATGATCTGTTCAGGAGTTCCTTGAGCCACGATTTCTCCTCCTGCTGTTCCTCCGCCCGGTCCAAGATCAATCACCCAATCAGCTTGAGCGATCACATCAAGGTGATGCTCAATTAAGATGACGCTTTGTTTGGCATCAATGAGGTCTTGAATCACGCCCATTAGTTTTCCCACATCTTCAGAGTGAAGTCCGGTGGTGGGTTCGTCAAACACGTAAAGGAGATTGTCAGCGGGTTTTTCATCCAAGGTGGCTGCAATCTTGAGTCTCTGAGCTTCTCCCCCCGATAGAGTGGTTGCGGATTGCCCCAGCTGCAGATAACCCAAGCCAACGTCGCGGAGGAGGCCTAGTTTTTTTGCGAGTACGAGTTTGTCTTGAAAAGGTCCATAGGCTTCATCCACTGTGGTGTGCAGGAGTTGGTCGACGTTTTTACCCTGGTAGGTCACATCTAAGATGGCCTTCTTATATCGTTTGCCGCCGCACTCCTCACACGGGAGTTGAATTTCTGCCATAAAGTGCATGTCGAGGGTGATCTCACCCTCTCCCTTGCAGATCGGGCAGCGTCCTCCATCCACATTGAAGGAAAAGTGCTGAGGCATGTACCCTCGTCTTAAAGAGAGCACCTGATGAGCATAGATTTTTCGGATCTCATCCCAGGCCTTCATATAGGTGGCCGGGTTGGAGCGTGAGGACTTTCCAATTGGGGATTGATCGAGAAGTACGATCCCACCTAACTGTTCGGCTCCATAGAGGCGGTGAAATCGGCCAGGAGATTCCGTGGAGCGCTCCAAGAGTTGGGCTAAGGCTAGGTAGAGAGTTTTGTGAACCAGGGTGCTTTTGCCCGAGCCTGAGGGTCCGGTCACGACGACTAGACGATTGAGGGGAAAATCCACATGGAGGTCCTTGAGGTTGTTTTCCCGGCACCCTTGCAGGGTGAGTTTTCGTTTAGAAGGAGGTCTTGGGGGGCGATCCCGGGTGATCCTAAAATCACCGCTGAGGTATTTGCCCGTTAAGCTTCCTGGGGTTTGAATTAAACTCTCAGCAGGACCTTGAGCAATGATCTCGCCGCCTCGTTTGCCAGCTGCGGGTCCTAACTCTAAAAGCCAGTCTGCACTTCGCATCACTTGTAAGTCGTGTTCAACGATGACAACCGTGTTGCCTTGATCGCGCAGTTGATTGAGGACCCGAATGAGCCGCTGAGTGTCTGAGGCGTGCAGCCCGATGGAAGGCTCATCCAGGACATAAAGGGTGCCGCAGAGGCCGTTGCCGAGCTGGGTGGCTAGGTTGATCCGTTGAAACTCCCCTCCGGAGAGGGTCTTGGCCAGTCGTGAGAGGGTTAAATAGCCAACGCCTACTTCTTGGAGAAACAAAAGCCTGCGCTCCACTTGAGAGAACACCTCTTGAGCAATTTTTCTTTCGCTGGGGGTGAGCAGAACGCTGCGGATCCATTCCAAACACCGGATGATCGATGAATCTAAGACATCCGCAATGGAGAGCCCGGCCAGTTTGACGGCTAAGGCCTCAGGCTTTAAACGAGCCCCTTGGCACTCGGTGCAGAGGGTTTGATTCTGGTAGCGGCGAATGAAGACCCGTATGTGCAGCTTATACTTCCAGCGCTTCAGGGTTTCAAAACAGGCCAAGATCCCGGGAAAAGTTGAGTCGCTGGGGTCTCCGTGCCACAGGAGTTTTTTTTCACTTGCGCTTAACTCTCGGTAGCGCTTCCCAATGGAAATCCCTTTGCGCTCAGCAAAGCGAAACAGATCCTTCTGCCATTCAGCCAACGAGGGCTTAGAGAAGGGATCAATGGCTCCGTTCTTTAACGTTTTCGATGGATCGGGAACAACGAGCGATTCATCGATGTCCAGGGTGTGCCCAAATCCGCTGCACTTGGAGCAGGCCCCTAAGGGACTGTTAAAGGAGAAAAGGTGGGGCTCAGGAAGTCGGTGCTCCAATCCACAGGAAACGCAGGCAAAGCGCTGGTCAAACAGGTGCCACCCGTCTTTTGCCGAAGTGGAGAGGTCATAAAAACCCAAGCGGCCTTGACCGATGGCTAAAGCCTGTTCGATGGCATCTAAGAGCCTGGCGCGAAGGCTTGAGTCCGGGGGGGTGTCCACTTTGAGTCGATCCACGACGACATAAAGCTGAGCTTGGGTGGGAAGCGGGCTATTTGGGTCCATCTCCTCAATCTCAAGGACTTCAAAGGAGGTTGGGGCCTTTTGAATTAAAACGCGTTGAAACCCCTGTTCTTTCAGGACTTGAAGCAGGGAGAGAAGCGGAGGGCGCTTGGGCAGGGAGCCTGGGGCTCGAGCTTTTTTTTGTCCCTTGGTTTTTTTCTCAGGTCCCTTGGCTTTTGCATCGCTTAAAAGGGGAGCAACAAGCAGGGCTTTTCGCCCCACAAGCCACGTTGAACCCCACTGCAGAAGGCTATCGGCGTCCCGGCGTTTGACTTCCGATCCGCACTGCAGACATTGGGTTTTTCCAATCTTGGCAAACAGGAGTCGGAGATAATCCACGATCTCCGTTTGGGTCCCTACGGTACTTCGGGAGTTGACGATGTGGTTTTTTTGCTCCAGCGCAATGGCGGGAGGGATGTTCTCCACGCCATCCAGATCCGGCTTCGGCATTTTTTCAAGAAACTGGCGCGTATAGGTGGAGAGGCTCTCTACGTAGCGGCGTTGCCCTTCGGCGTAGAGGGTGTCAAAGACGAGTGAGCTTTTTCCGCTGCCTGAGACGCCGGTGACAACAGAGATTTTCTTGGCGGGAAACTCCACACTGATGGCTTTCAGGTTATTTTGACGAACCCGAGTTAAGCGAATGGGGCGCCCCGGGGTGGGCGAGGTGAGCTGACGGGGCATGAGATCCGAACGCTTGGAGTCGGTGGACTGGTGAGAGCTTGCCATGATTGGTTCATACTCTTCTCAAATGTCTAAAAGTTAAACAAGTAAATCTACTCATTGGAATTCCTTTGAGTCCAAACGATGAAGTTTTTACGTCATTAAATCAAGGACTTAGTCGGTTTGAGGGGGTGTTCTTCTTTTTGGCATTGGCCTTGCTCCTAGGGCTGCGCTGAAACAAAAGAGGATGGTTATGAAAAAGCTCGTGTGGTTTAATTTTGGGTTAATCGTTGGGCTCACACTTCTGTCGTTTGCCAAGGCATCAATTCCTTCATCCGGTCGGTTGACGGATGATACAGCCATTGATCAACGAGTCTCTGAAATTCGGGTCAAGAAGCAAGCCCAGCTCGATTTGGATTTGGAAATTGCGCATTTATCTCGTCTGGAAAAGAAGTACGAGGAGCGTTTGGGGCTACCCGTTCGCCCGGGGTCTCAATCGCACGCCTCCCATTTAAAGATGCGACCTGCGATTCAGAGAATCTCCAATCAAAAGT
>JBMSSC010000156.1:0-4667 GCA_049424145.1 Bdellovibrionia bacterium | reverse complement strand
CTGAATGGAAGGTAGCGAATATTCATGTGGCCCTTGAGCCAGCGGAATAGAAGTTTGGGCTTTTCGAGGGATGACCCACCACGAAGTGAGGAGAGCCCGAAAACCACGTGATTCCTAAATCCAACCTCCGAAAATAAAAAAGGAACCTTGCGTTCTGATTGCAAGATTCCTTTTTTTATTGTCACGACATTCTCATCAAAAAATGGCGGGAGCGATGGGACTCGAACCCACGACCTTCGCCGTGACAGGGCGACGTTGTAACCAACTCAACTACGCCCCCGCATTTTGAATGACTGACTCAGCGAATCAGTGATCAAGGAGTTATGCTAACCTACGACCAAAGTCAATGAAGTTTTAAAAAAAACTCAGAACTTTCTGGCTCATCCAAACAGCGGGTACTTCCGCTTGGCGTACTCTGCAGTGAGGACTTCCTGCATTTTCTCTAAAACATGATCATAGATCCGCTGAAGATTCTCTTCTTCTGATGCATCGGCTTGCCAGAGCGCCCAAGGATCAATGGGTGGGAGAATCTTAAAGGTCATTTGAGCAGGCATGGGAATAAAAATGGAAAAGAACGCACTGGGGGCAAGAAGCAAAGGAAAGAAGGTGAACAACCCACTGCTCACACACCAGAAGAAAAAAATGGACCGAAACGTAATGGGCAATCCATGGAGTCGAAACCGCCGCTTTAAGCCCAGCTTCTCAGCCAGCTCCTCGCCTCGATGAAGAATCACATAGCTTTCATGAGCACCAATGCTCACCACCGGTACGATGGGCACCTTGGCCTTGAGAGCTAAGCGAATGAAGCCTTTTCTTTGGTAAAAATCCACTTTCTTTCGCTCGGAGAAGGGGCGAAAC
Source organism: Bdellovibrionia bacterium (assembly GCA_049424145.1). Taxonomy (GTDB): domain Bacteria; phylum Bdellovibrionota; class UBA1018; order UBA1018; family UBA1018; genus JBMSSC01. Next base: position 3,809 of record JBMSSC010000156.1, on the reverse strand, counting down.
GATTCTTTCTCCCCACCCGGATAAACAAGCAAGGAGTAATCACGACTCAACGCCTCAAGAGCCAATTGAGGATCGGCAGGAATCGCTCCCAGTCGCGGCAGCATCCACTTAAAAAATGGATTATCAATGGCCACATTATGAGCTAAACCCAGAGCGCGACGGGCATTTCCAAAACGCTTCCACCAAGCATGAAAGAGCATGAGCACTTCAAACGTTAAAAGTCCGTTGTGATTGCCCACATAAAGGGCCTTCTGATCCGGAAGGTTTTCCCAACCTGAGATCTCGCACCGAAAGTAGTAACGATAAAGGCCCTCTAAAAAAGGGGATAGCTTCTCAGCAAAAACGGGATCCAATCGCTCCATGTCCCCAAAGAGCCTTTGCTTTTCTGGCTCAGTGAACTGAGCTTTTGATCCTGCTTTTTTTTCCTCCGAGCTCCGCTTGTTCTGAGACCGGAAGTGATTGTTTTTTTGATCCGACGCTGATTCAGGTGATATCATCCGTTGCCCCCCCACGGGCCCACTCTCCTGTCATTTTACAGCTCAGATAAGACTTAATCAACCCATCTAAGTCCCCATCTAAAACTTGGTCGGCAACGGAAACCACAAATCCCGTGCGATGATCCTTGACCATCTTGTAGGGGTGAAGAACATAGGATCGGATCTGACTCCCCCAGGCGATCTCTTTTTTAGAATCTTCAATGGCGGCTTGCTTTTTTCGTTCTTCCTCAAGATGCCGCTCGTAGAGACGAGACTTTAAGACCTTCATGGCTAAGTCTTTGTTTTTAATCTGAGAACGCTCTTGCTGGCAGGCCACCACAATTCCGGAAGGCAGGTGGGTGATTCTCACGGCTGAATCCGTGGTATTGACGCCTTGCCCCCCTTTTCCACCGGCGCGATACACATCAATTCGCAGATCCGTAGGGTTAATCACCACTTCAAAATCATCATCCACTTCGGGAGTCACAAACACACTTGAAAACGAAGTGTGACGCCTCGCATTGGAGTCAAAGGGAGAAATCCTCACTAAACGATGAACGCCTGCTTCGGATTTGAGCTGACCAAAGGCGTAGGATCCACTGACCGTCAAGGTGACGTTTTTAATTCCTGCCTCTTCGCCCATGAGGACGTCTAAGACCTGAACCTTAAATCCTTTATCCTGAGCCCAGCGCTGATACATGCGAAAGAGCATCTGAGCCCAGTCTTGCGACTCGGTGCCTCCAGCCCCAGCATTGATCGTGACGATGGCGTTCTTCGGATCCGCCTCCTCCGAAAGCATCTTGTGGAACTCCACTTGCTCAAACTGGGTCACTAAAGGAACAAGACTGGTGGAGACTTCTCGAAGGGTTGCCTCGTCATTGGCTTCTTGAGCCAATTCGAAAAGGGTCTTTGCGTCTTCAAAGGCAGACTCGAGGTCAAAAAACTCCTTCAGCTCAGCTTCCAGGCGAGCTTTCTCCTGAGTCAGAGCTCGAGCTTTTCGGTTATCATTCCAAAAGCCATCTTGATGAGACAGATCGGTGAGTTCGTGAATCCTTCTTTCTTTGACCGTCAGGTCAAAGAGAACCTCGAAGGAACTCGAGCTTTTCTCGAAGAATTTCTAAACGCTCACGGATTTCATGGGGAAGAAGGGGACTGATGACAGCGGCTTGATTCGAACTCATTTGGGTTTCATACCTGAGGCGACTCGTTGAATCAAGCCCAAGTGCAGCTCTCCCAGACTGCTTTTTAGGTGGAGTTTTTTTAAGACTTGGATCTCAAAATCCGCCATTTCTTGGGCCTGCGCAGCGCCAAGATCATGATCTAAGCCTAACAGGTGCAGAACCCCATGGACTAAGACCACATCAAACTCAGCAAAAAGTGTGTGAGAGGCCTGTTTTCCCGCCCATCGCTTGAGTTCCTTTTCCACATGGGCTGCTTGAGCTCTTAAAACGGGCAGGCATAAGATCAGCTCACCCAAGACGCCCTGATGAAAAAAGAAAGCGGGCGAGGGGAAACTCAAAATATCGGTGGGGTAGGATTTCTTTTTGTAGGATCGATTTAAGACCAGCATCGTCGGTTGACCTACGACTTGAACTTCAACCAGCCAAGGCTCAGCAAAGCGACCCTTGGACTTTCCTTTTTTTCCTCCAATGGGCAGCTGAAGGATCGGGGAGTGTTTTTGCTTTTTCCTCAAATCCACTTTTGGCCCCAACTTCTTTAATCGGGGGACTTGAGCCACCACCTGAAGGATTTCCGTCAGTCGACCTTGACAGTACGACTGCCAATGGGCCAGAGATCGGAGGGGTTTCGGATTTTTGGGACGAACGGATTTTTTTTTAGGCTGCGACTTCATGTTCTTTCAGTTTAAACTAAAATTGAGATTGAAGCTAGAATTGCCTCACCCCTCATGCTAGACCCCTCAGAATGAACTCCCCTCTCTCCCCCAGGCTTCCCGTTCTTGCTCAGTTAATTGAAACTGTTTACCGACTACGCGCCCCAGGAGGATGCCCCTGGGATCGAGCTCAGACTCATCAAAGCTTAAGACCCTACCTCATTGAGGAAGCCTATGAAGTCTTAGATGTTTTAGACCAAATTTCAGACACCGAAGCCCTAAAAACTCCCAAGATTCAACAGTCATTCCAAGAGGAGCTCGGGGACTTGCTCATGCAAGTTCTTTTGCACTCGGAGATGACTCGGGAGGCACAGGCATTTGACATTTATGACGTAGCCCAGGGTCTCAATGACAAACTCATTCGACGTCACCCGCATGTATTTGGGGATACCTCCGTCCAAACGGCAGAGGGAGCTCTGCAGTCTTGGGAAAAACAAAAAGCAAAAGAGAAGGCCTCGGATCTTCAAGCCAGCATCTTAGATGGACTGCCTAAGAACTTACCCGCTCTTCAAAAAGCCAGTCGAGTCATTGAAAAAGTCACTCAAGTAGGCTTTCAGTGGCCCGACCTCCAAGGCCCCTTGTCCAAAGTCGACGAGGAGTTAGGGGAGTTTAAAACTGAGGTCTTGGCCTTAGAGGAACACCTGAAATCCGCTGCCTCGCAAGCCCATGAAAGCTTGGAAACCCAGAGACTTCGAAAAAAAGTGGAGTCCGAACTCGGCGACCTTTTGTTCACTCTGGCCAACGTCGCTTCCCTGCTTAGGATCAATCCCGAGGCCGCACTTCGGGGAACTTTAGATCGCTTTCAGAGGCGATTTCGCTTTGTTGAGGCCCGTCTGAAGGAACAACAAAAAACCCCAGAGCAGTCGAATTTACAGGAGATGGATCACTACTGGGATGAGGCAAAGAAACTTGAAAAGGTCGAAGTCTGGGGCTTAACCGGGGGAATTGCCTCTGGAAAATCCCAAGTTGCCGAAGTGATCAAAGAGGCAGGAATCCCCGTGATTGATGCTGATGCCCTTGCAGCACAGATTTTAGAAAATAATGAGCCCGTGCGGCAGGCTATCCTCCAGCGCTTTGGCACTGTGGAGAAAGCCGCTCTGAAAACTCTTATTTTTAACGATCCCCAAGCCAAGTTAGACTTAGAGAGGATTCTTCACCCCCGAATTCAAGCCGAATCGGTGCGACAACTCCTTGAACTCTCGCCAAAACACAAGCGCGTGGTCTATGAAGCAGCTCTTTTGCTTGAGGCAGGGCGCAACCTGGAGTGCGCGGGCGTGATTGTGGTTGAAGCACCTCAAACCCTCCGCCTCGAACGTCTTGAAAAACGCGACCACATGAAGCCTGATCTCGCGAAAAAAATAATGGCTTCGCAGTGGAGCGATGAACAAAGACGAAAACACGCTCATTTCATCCTTCAAAACACAGGAACAGTAGCAGAGCTG
>JBMSSC010000155.1:0-4676 GCA_049424145.1 Bdellovibrionia bacterium | reverse complement strand
CTAGTACCGAGGAAGCTCGGCGCTAACCTAGCTCGATGCCCCCATTTTTTTTTCTTCTTTCTCTTCCTATCCCCGAAATTCACTTCCTCAATCCTGAGGACTTCTAACTACAACGATCAAGTCGAATGTCGTTGAATGACCTCACTGAGTTCATCAGTGGGCTCTCTCTGTTCACCTTGTTCATTGACTTCGTTCAATCTGTTTCATAGTCTTCTGCCTATGATTATCAACAAGGCTCCTCTGAGAATCACCATCGGTGGGGGTGGCACGCTTTTTTGGATTTCTACCTCGATTGGACTCCATTCGGCTTCAACAAGAAGGCTCGCTTTTAGGCGTGTGGTTCACAAACCTGGCTCGTTTTTCAGGTGAGAGTAGGAAGATCTCTTTATGACGTTTAGAAAATTAGTATCTCCTTTCGGTTGTGACATGTTTTGCTTGGGTAAGAAGTTTCTGGTTTTTAACCTCATTACCCGAAATTTAAAGACTAAATACCATCGCTCAGCTTTAGGTTTTTTTTGGACGCTTGCGTCTCCTCTGCTCATGGCGCTGGTTTACTACTTTGCTTTTAAGATGGTCTTAAAGGTCTCTCAGCCCCACTTTATGGCGGTTTTAATCAGTGGGGTGATCACTTGGAGTTTTTTCGCTCAGACGCTCGTCGAAGGCGCAGATTCCATCGTTGGATCTTGGGGGCTTCTTTCTAAAGTTCCTATTCCGCTTCAGGTCTTCCCATTTGTGGGTGCTTTGACAAATTTGGTGACGCTCTTGTTGGCTTTGCCTGTGATCTTGGGGGTGGCGTTTTTAACGGATTGTCAGCTTGGACTTTCTGTCTTTTTTATTCCCATTGAGTATGCTCTGTTATTTGTCATCACTTACTCCCTATCCTACTTTCTTTCTGTGCTTTTTGTTTATTTTAGAGATTTAAAGCATGTCATCGGAGTCGTTTTACAAGTCTGGTTTTATGCCACTCCTGTCATCTATGTCAGTCACATGGTCCCTGAGAAATACCGTTGGCTTGTGAAATTCAATCCAGTGGCTCCTGTTTTTATGGATCTACAAAATATTTTAATTCATGGAGCCTGGCCTGAGCCTTCTTCCGTTGCATTATCACTGGCATGGGCTAGTGTCTTTTTTCTTGGGGTCTCGTTTTTAAGTTCAAAGTATTTTGTTGAAGTCGTGGAGAGAATCTAATGGATTACGCAATTGAGCTGAATAACGTATCCAAGCACTTCTCTCTTCGCACAGGACTTCCCTTTTCCTTCAAGCAAGTTTTAGTCAATGCGCTTCGAGGAAAGGTTGATTTTGGATCTGTTCAGTCTTTTCAAGCTCTCAGCGACGTGAGTTTTCAGATCCGCCCAGGAGAGTTTGTGGGCATTATGGGGAGAAACGGGGCTGGAAAAAGTACCTTGATGAAGCTGATTTGTGGCATTTATACTCCTTCTTCAGGCCAAGTTTCAGTGTGTGGAAGAATTGCACCCTTAATTGAATTAGGTGCTGGCTTCAATGGCGATCTCACCGGGGAGGAGAACATCTATTTAAATGCCGCAATCCTAGGGTTTGGTCGAAAAGCCGCCCAAGAGGCAATGCCACTCATTGTCGAGTTTTCAGAACTCAAGGACTTCATTCAGGTTCCCGTTCGCAACTACTCAAGTGGTATGCTGATGCGTCTGGGGTTCTCCATTGCGGTTCATCTCGATGCTCCTATCCTTTTGTTGGATGAAGTTCTTGCTGTGGGAGATGTGGGGTTTCAGAAAAAGTGCTTAGATCGGATTCGAGCCCTCCATCAGAAGGGAAAAACTATTCTACTTATTACTCATGATCCATCAGCCATCGAGCAATTCACCGATAGATGTATTGTGATTGAGGAGAGAAAAAAAATTTTTGATGGCGATCCAAAAGAGGGGTGTCAAATCTATCGGGATGTGACTTTAAGATAAAATCGCTGAGGATTGGCTTGATTCTTTTTCAAGATCCGGCGTAATTTGGACAAATAGCACGGTTTAAAAAAGGAGTTTTCAAAGATAGGAATGATTTTTTCTTGGTCTCACCCTGCGTTCAGAGTAAGTCGTTTTTTATCTTCATCAGCGGATCCATAAAAAATGAAGGCCCTCATCCATCAGTTGTTCAGCTCGTTTGGTTTTTTGAAGAATAGACCAGAGCCTAATTTGAGTCTGAGGACTCAGTTGACTAAACACGGTTTTTAAGGTGATAAAAAAGATCCTAGCCATCATTGTCGATTACAGAAGTGCTGAAGATGCAGCGAGGCTTTCCTGTTCCCTTTTGTCTCGACTGAATCACACCCGATCGTTCCAGCTTCAGGTTGTCCATTTTGATAATGGAAACTGGCCACACGTCAGCCTAAGCAAGCAGCAGAGGGAGCTTGGAGTGCTTTACCAGCGTTCGGAAAAAAACCTGGGTTACGCTGGAGCTCTGAATCAAGCGGTTCGAGGGCGATTGGCTATAGGTGAGCCGGCGGATGCTTATTTATTTTTGAATTCTGATTTTCAATTAGGTGAGTCTGCTCTGGAGAAAATGGTTCAGGTGCTAAGTCTCATGCCGCGTGTGGGAGCAGTAGGAACTCGCGTATGGGATTTGCGATCCAAAGGACGAATTTGGGGTGCGTGGGGTAGAATCAATCCGAGACTTGGGCTGACCTCCATGCTGGACTGGAAAGGAGGAGTTTTGCCTGAGAACTCCTATATCCCCGGATGTTGTCTTCTAGTGAGGGCTCAGGCTTATGACCAATTAGGTGGGCTCCCGTCTGTTTATCACCTGTATTTTGAGGAAACTGAGTTTTGTCTCAGACTGGCCCAGGCGGGCTGGAAGCTCTGGGTGGAGCGAGGCGCTGATGGGTTTCATGAGGTAGCTAGTTCTTATGAAAGAATTCCTTCGCGGAGCTATGCTTATTACTTCATTAGAAATCAATTATTTTTTTGGAAAAATTTGTATCGGATTCCCATTTGGTTTCAAATGCCGAGGTCTCTTTACGTTTTATTTCGAGAGATCCTACTCCCTCTTCGCAGGGCTAAGTCATGGACTGAATTCTTTAGCCGGGTAGGATGCGCTTTTGCTGGGCTTTTGGATGGAGTTCTTTTCGCGAAAAGAAAGAGGCTTATCTTTGAGTCTAGACTGTTCCCTGATCAACAAGAGGGCTCTAGGTCAGTTTGAAATCAAGCTTTGAGGATTCTACTTGTTGGGCACCTCAAATCTTAGGTATAAGAGACTTTATGAGGGATCAAGAAAATAAAAGCTTTCTAGTCACTGGGGGTGCTGGATTTATAGGGAGTAATTTTGTTGAGATTGCTTTGAAACAAGGGGCTCGAGTGGTGGTCTTAGATGCACTCACCTACGCAGGCCATCTGGAGAATCTCAGCTGGGCTGAGAAAAATGATCGCTTTCAACTCATCATTGGAAATATCTGCGACTCAAAGGCAGTTTCTGAGCTTTTGACCCAGTTTCAAATTGATGCGGTTGTGAACTTTGCGGCTGAGTCCCACGTCGATCGCTCCATCGAAAAACCATCGGCTTTTATTGAGACGAATATTCAGGGCACTTTTAGTCTTCTCAATGCTTCACTGGATTACTGGAGGTCTTTAGATGGAAATAAAAATAGAAAGAAAGAAGAATTTCGATACCTGCAGGTCTCTACCGATGAGGTCTACGGCTCGCTAGGAGAAGCGGGGCGATTTAGTGAGACCACTCCTTATGCTCCAAACTCGCCTTATTCAGCTTCAAAAGCAGCAGGTGATCACCTAGTGAGAGCATGGCATCACACCTATGGGCTTCCCACGCTGACAACGAACTGCTCGAATAATTATGGGCCCAGGCAATATCCTGAGAAGTTGATTCCTCATATGATCCTTTGCGCTTTAAAGAGTCTGCCTCTTCCTGTTTATGGAGATGGTGGCAATGTGAGGGATTGGATTCATGTGAAAGATCATTGTAACGGAATTCTTCTTGCTCTTTCCCGTGGAGTAGTAGGGCAGACATACTGCTTCGGAGGAAATGCGGAGCGAAATAATCTGCAAGTGGTTCGCTCGATTTGTGAAAAGCTCGATCAACTTAAGCCTCGCAAAGATGGTAAATCCCATTTGAGGTCGATTCAATTTGTCCAGGATCGACTCGGTCATGACCGGCGCTACGCTATTGATGATCGGCTAGCCGAATCCACGTTAGGCTTTAAGCGTCAATTTCAGTTTGAGGATGGGCTTGCTCAGACCATTCATTGGTATTTAGATCATCAGGAGTGGATTGATTCAGTGTTCAAGAAGGGGCAGTCATGAAGGGAATTATACTGGCAGGTGGAAGTGGAACTCGTCTTTACCCACTCACCACGGCCATCAGTAAGCAGTTACTGCCCGTCTATGACAAGCCCACCATCTATTATCCTCTCTCTAATTTAATGATGATCGGAATTAGGGAGATTCTCATCATTAGCACTCCTCGGGATCTCCCCTTGATTGAATCTCTGTTGGGAGATGGTAGCCAAATTGGCCTCAAGCTCAGTTACCGTGTTCAACCTGAGCCAAAAGGGATTGCTCAGGCGTTTTTAATCGGGGAAGATTTCATTGGAGATGACACGGTCTGTTTAATCTTGGGAGATAATATATTTTATGGACATCATTTGCCTGAGCAGCTGAGACGAAGTGCTCAGTTAAAATCGGGTGCTGTGATTTTTG
>JBMSSC010000154.1:0-4710 GCA_049424145.1 Bdellovibrionia bacterium | reverse complement strand
AAACAGGACCTTCCCAATCCCCGAGAGGGGCCTGTGCAAGTCTTTCCAATTGTTGAGCTTCAGTGAGGCTTGCAAAGTCCGAAGCACCTATGGTGACTTCTGGGGTTGCTACAGGCACTGCAGAACGACCCATTCGCGACTGAGCAAGCTCGGAAGCTACACGAGGGTTAGTCTTGCTTAAATCCACGAGCGCATCGCATAGAGCTCCGCTAATTGTGCCCTCTGTCCTACCGGCTAAAGCCATTTCAGATGTAGCGGTCCTAAACAATAGAAGTTCTGTACCTACTTCTAAGGCGCCTTTGATTTCGGCAGAGATTGGGCCTCCAAGGAACAGTCCGCCTATGGTTGCTGTGACTTCGCCTAAGAAAGCTCCTTTTCTCTCAGGAGAGCTTCCAATGAAGTCCTGCCACTTCTCTTTAAGAATCTGAGTCACTTCACCGGAGTGATCAGCAAAAAATGAGTAGGCTTGATAGGTGGCATACCCCAACACCGCGGCGCTAGCTGTAAACGTCAATTCTGCTGGCAAAAATGCGATCGCTGCGAGTCCTGCACCTATTTCAATGCTTCCTTTCAAAAGCCCCCCGGAAAATCCTCTTAGCCCGGTCAGGTAGGGAGTCACCGTTTCCAAAAGATTTGTAGCTTCTTGATGAAAGCCCTGATGAAGCAATCGATCCGAAAGAAGTAAATTGAGCTCTGTCTGAGACAAAATCTGATTCACACCCGCACAGTCAATACTTCCAGCTGCCAGCCGGCACTTGTCTTGAATGACTTCGCGTGACGCAAGGAAGGTATTGAAATGACCTCGTAACTCCTTGCCCTGAATAGAAGTAGGATTAGATCTTAATGGAATACCATTTAATCTTTTCTGATAATATGACTCGGGAAGAGTCACCTGTTGAAGCTCGTCAACTCCTCTGACGGATCCGGGATACATTCTGTAGAGTTCTTCGTTCAGATGATCGCCCATCCGTTTCAGATTTTCTGCATCTTCAAGTCTTTGCTCGTTAAGGGCTTGTTGGCCAGAGTCTAGAACGCCTCTGATAAAACTTTGAAGAAATGCTTGGTCTTCGTTAAATGGCTGTATCAGGGATGTACGAATTTGAGACCATTCAATGGCGTCCTTTAAATCTTGATCTAAATGTCTCCCCGCAGGGGAGGGTTGTCCGCCATCTGGGGATTGTTGGTTGTGATTTTGAAGTGCTCGCAGCTGTTCTTGAAAGTTTTGATGAGCAGCAATTTGGTTTGAAAATCTAAGTCGAGCTTCCCGGTAGGGTGACCGAGGCGATTGAAGCTGTTGCAATTGGGGTTTTGCTTTAACGTAAGACTCTTGTGCTTGATTGGCTTCCTCAGTAATTTTGAAAGAGAAAGAGCTCATCCGACTTGTAAACTGCGTATAGAGATTTCCATATTGAAGTCCTAAATCATCCCAAGATCGAAAGAATGCACTGAGCTGAGGAGATGCAACCGGATCTGACATATTATAGTAGAGATAAAAGTGAGGAGGGGGAACTGCTTGAGCGTCATTCAATGTTCCTAGGGAGGCCAAGAAACCTAGTATCCACATCGCAAGGGTACGACCGAGATTGAATGGGATTTGCCTTTTCATAGTTTGCACCCTTTTGCCAAGAGATTTAGGCGCTGCTTTTCAAGTATTCCGCCCATAGCAAGGCTTTTTCGGTTAAATTGATTCAGATCTCCGGCTTGAAGGTAATCATCAAAAATTCGGAGAGACTGAGATGCTGCGTGAAAACTTGCTACCGCTTGATTGCAGGTCCCTAAATGAACGTGGTCAATTAGGACTCCAACAGCTCGTTCAAGCTGCCTCCCGTAGCTCCCTAAAACTTGGCTTCTAGCTGAAAATAATTCTGAAGCGACGTTTTCAAGGTAGGCAGTTTTTCTTCGTTCGGTGTCTTTTCTGCTTAGCTGTTCTTGGACCATTCGCTCACTTGATGACATATTGAACTGGATCAAATTCAGAGAAGAAATGATTTCTGTTCTGAGTCCCTGAATAAATTGTTTTTGTGATTCAATTTTTTTAAAATCACCTTTGAGTATGTCTTTACATGCTGAGACAGCGATATTTCTTCGCTCTTCCTCCTTCGGGAGATTTTCTTGAAAAATCCGCGCTGCATCCTTAAGCGCATTTTTTTCCTCTTCAGTTGCAAATAAATGAGAGATGGGCTTATTAATCAGCTCATCGACAATTTTTTCAATAATGCCGCCGTTACCTCCAGCATTAACTAGACCAGTTCCGGCAGGATCTACTCCACCACTTCCACCACCAAAATTAAAACCCATTCCAAGATAAATCTGGAAGGACTCGCCACTCTTTAAGGCTGCCGCAGAAGCAATATCGACAGGTGGAAGAAGATTGTCTTTAAAGTATTCGTCACAACTGGTTTGTGAAATTTCTAATTCCTGCTCCATTCTCTTGAGTCTGTAGTCCGGTATGATTAGCCTTTCCATTGCTGATAGATATTGCTTTCGATAAATTCGATTCAACTCTACCAGTTCTTCCAAGCCATAATGACTTGGCATTGCAGGAGGCATCTCTAACTCTGCAGTTTGGATGACTTCTTTTAACTCCGATTCATTTGCATTAAGTTTCTCGATCAGGGAATTGGCCACTTTATACGAGCGTCCCCTCGCATCATCTTTGACCACCTTACGGGAATACTCATAGGATTCTCTCTCCACCCACTTTTTAATATCCATCTCTAGCTGGTAACTGCAACCCAATTGGATGGTTGTCAGCCCAAAAATCAAGAGTGAGTGAATACCTCTAGAATTGAACAGCATAACTATCGCGCTCCAAGATAAGCTGATTGGCCTGCTCACGGTATTCACGGGCAAGCTGCCGAGTACTCTCGATACATTGATTAATAAGTTCAAAGTCCACGTCCGCAGTTTGTGCAAAAAGCTCAATTTGATCGAGTAGCGCTGGATACTTTTTATCTACGGCTATTTCTCTCCGCTCTTGATGAACTTCTTTTAACTCCTGTAAAGCAGCGATTCTCGCTACTTGGTCAAGCTGATATTGCTTCATCGACTCAAGCATTCGTAACGTTGAGGTTGGATTTGCGGGACTATCCAAGGTTCTTGCCAGATCTTTCAAAGATCCCGCTTGGCGGGTAAGCTCTCCAGAGAAATTGTGATTTGCCCATGAATTAAATTGATTTACCTTTCTTCTCCATAAGCTTTGAACAAGTTCTCTAAAAGGGGTCGAGTCAAATCGATCAAGTGGGCTAGAGTCTTGAACGATCAAGTCCGTCAACTGCTTTCGGATCGGTAAAATTGTTTCATATCTTTGAGACCAACCTATTTGCGAATTGTTTGCCTCAGTGGGAATCAACTTTATGCAGACGGATGTTCTCATAATTTCATAAGACGACTTTTCCCGCAGTACCCTAAGTAATTCCGGATCAAATCCATTACAAAAATCAGGAGAGAGGATCCGATACTGATAGTTAGCGACTAACGAAACTTCCCGCGGATCCGGATTAGAAGTGGCGTTGGATAAATCGCGTATTGTTTCCAGATCAAGTTCGCTTACTCTGTTTTGAGTCACTTGGGATTCAACTGATAAAGAGTACTGCCAACCATCATTGGTAGACACCCACCCACCCGAAGTCCTATTGGAAACAGAGGTTGCCAAGAAAGTCTGCCCTCGATCCCTATCAGATACGGTTGATTGATCTATCTTTACCCAAGCTCTGTACCCACCCTGAGGATAGTACCAGAATCGAAAATTTAGGCCGGGAATGTTTGGCGTATAAGGAGGGACAGGAGCAGGCCCGCTGACCACTTTTCCAATTATTTGCAATTCCCCTGAGCCGATCTCACTATCCCAAGTAGTGCTGGCATCTACTACGATTCCATTACTAGACCAATGAATAGCTCCGCCCGATAATGCACTTTCGGAGACGCCTAGAGAATTGATGCCTAATTGTTTGCCACGATGATCCTTCGTAACTTGTACACAACTTTGCTGAATTCCTTGAACAAAAACAGTGGGCTGGACAGCGCTTACATACTGTGAAAATAAAAAGCAGGCCAAGGGTAACCCCATACTCCAGAGCGGATACATACTTCCTTTAAAACTGAATTTCATACGCCTTCAATCCGCATCAAGCGGCTCCTAGCGGAGCATTTCTACCAACCTTGATGTTCTAAGTAAAGTAATGTCTCGTGTGCCCAAAGCCCGGATCGCGTGGCAATCAGGAACTAGGATATTAACTTTTGAGGCTACCGTCCGGGGATTTTTCCATCAAATTAAAATATTTTATTCTTCAATTTTTATAAATGATTACTTATAAAGCTAGCGGTATTTTTAGCTTTAATAGTACTTCTTCGTATGGTTTTTGTGGTGATGATTACGGGCGATAAAAATTATCCAACCTTAGTTTTGCGTCTACTGGCTACAGAAGACTTTCGGCTGTGAGCGCTTCATAAACCTTCCTGGAAATTAAAAGAGGAGTTCCCTAATGTCAGGGCCAATTTAAGGGAGGAAAAAAAATGGGCCAAGACATCAAAATTGAAACCTGGAAGAAGAGGATTCAAGAAGCAGAGAGTCACCCGGTCTCAGTATCGGCATATTGTAAGGAGAAAAATATTCCACGCTCCACCTTTTCAAGTTGGCGGCAGAAGTTAAAAGCTCCTGCATTAGGGAGAAGCAATCCTGCGAAGATTGGATCCTTCATCCAAGTGGAT
>JBMSSC010000153.1:0-4783 GCA_049424145.1 Bdellovibrionia bacterium | reverse complement strand
CGTCAGAGCAGAGTTTTTGAGTTCTGTCTCCATCGTCCAAGCCGTTTGAAGGGGGATGAGGAAAAATAAGCTCAGGGCAAAAGCAGTGATTTGGGTCTTATTTTTTTTTGGGAACATCGGGTCTGAACTCTAGCTTTTCTGATTAAAGCTGTCAAGATTGGTTTAGCCGTGTCTCCGCGCGCTTTTCGCGTGCTTCCCAGTAGGTTTTCCACAGGGGGTTTAATGTCCCGTCCGAGTTCCTCCAGGGGGGCGATTCTAATTTTTTCCCGTATCGATAAAATCGGACGTTTTTCAGAATCTCGGGGTGAAGTATGGAAAGTTTAAACAGGAATCTGAGCTCCGTGCTGGTGAATTGAGAGTAGTTTCGATTGGATTTCATTGGGTCCAAAGCGCCTTCTTCCTCAAGTCCATCTAAGATAAAATGCAGGGTATGCCTTTCCGATGGTGCTGCAGAGTTCAAGTTGAAAGTGAACTCAATGGCGGCTTTACAGGCTCTTTTTAATGCCAAATCCTCGCTGTTCTCCGGCTTTTGCCTCGCCTTAGGGTTTTGAAAGTAGTGATGGTGGCTTAAATAGTCTTGATAGCGATGAAAACGTTCTGTTGATTCTTCGCTCAGTGAGCTTAGGTCGGGAAGGTAGAGTTGTGGCTGGCTTGGATCATTGAGAAAGCCGATGAGTTTATTATTGAAGTGGTCAATGGTGTAAGCAGGCTTTTTTTGATGGGTGGATTGAGATTGAAGACCTTCAATCGTGCGTTCTCGATAGTCGTTGAGTCCGTAGATGAGGTCTCCCTCTTTTAACTCCACTTTTATGAGGTCTGAGTAATCATAGGTGTTGCCGGCTTTACGGGATTTGTCGGAGTTAATCGGCCTGCGCTTGGTCTTCTCGGGTTGAGGGGGAGTCAAATAAGAATTGGGATCAAAGTCGCCTTCGCCTCGAGGGCTTTGGGGTGGTGTCTGCTCCGAGGCAAAGGTAAGAGGGCTTTGCATTCCTGAGGACCAAGCCAGGGGTGAGGAGGTCAAAAGGGCTAAGCCCAGCATCCAGGAGCTTGTCCGAATTATATTTTTATTCGAGTTCATGCAGCCCGAGAAGATACAGTTCTTGATTAAAAAAGTCAAGAGCTGCTTCTTCGGATCTCTCAGTGCCTTGCAGAGCGAGGGCACAGTCTTAGGAGCGGTTTCGGGGCGCTCCAGCGGCTTTCTGTTGAATATCTAAGATCAGACGAATGGGGTTGGCGAGTTCAAAGACCTCAAGCTGGGCATTGGGTTTCAGCTCCAAAGCAAATGTCCAGGAATCCTCCTCCAGTTTTGGGAGTAAGACGAGGTTTTTGACCACTCGGCTTCCATGAAAGGCGCGCGAGATTTTTTTTGCGTTAAACTTCAGCGAGGGTTGCCCCCAGACGGTGACCACGATTCGGTTTTCAGGCTCCTGCATGGCGATCTGATAGTAGGGAGCCCTTGGTAACGTCTTGATTTCTCCTCCATTTTGGCCCATCAGGTCAATGACCACCCGTTCAAACTGAGGGTTCATGGCCCGTCGAATATCTTGCACGACGACGTCGGTGATGGCTTGATCTCCGCCTAAAATCAGCCCGTCTTTGACGTATTTTTGGGTCTTTTTATTTTCTGCCAGGTGAACGCTTTCGGGCTTGATTTCAGCCTGGGTGGAGGATGTGAAAAGAAAGGGAAGGAAGAGAAAATAAAAAAACCAAGGGGCTTTGATTTGGGCTCTCATGCTTTTAGTTTACCGATGGGGCAATGGGTTCGCAACAAAAACTAAACCTCTAAAGTTTACTTTTTTTGATTCGCTCAAAGAGCAGAAGAAGTCGGTTTTCACTCCGAAGCGCGATCCAGGGTAAAAGGCAACTGATCAGAAATGAGAGGAAAGAGGCGATTTGCGTTTGGGAAGAACGAGATCGTTTTTTTTCAAGACGTCCGCAGGCTCCTACAGAAGGGCTTGATTCATCTCCATTTGTGCCCCCCAAGTCCCCTTCGTGAGGAAAGGTCTCAGCGGATCGACATCGGGGACGATGAGGCAGGGTTCCTTCGAGTGGGGGAGGGGGAGCATCCAAGCTTCCCAGAATCAGGAAAAAGGGCTCGGAATCCAACGAGGTTGAGCCCGCAGGGTATTGGTCCTGAGTCAGGGGTTTGAACGTGAGGTGAACGAAGTAATCCCCTTTTTCTAAGGGTTCGGTTTGCAGCCGGGTGTCTTGGTCCTGGAAGCCCGATTCGCTCTCCTGGAAAACGGGTTCATTTCTGGGGGTTGCAATCTCGGCGTGTTCAGCGGTCTGAAGCTGAAGGGAGACCTGAAGCGGGGAGTAGAGGCTATAGGAGAGGGCATGAGTGATGAGGCGACCGGAGACCTCCGGAAGATGATACGGGGGGAGGGTTTCAGGGGAGGGGATTCTTTTTTGATGGTCCACAAAGGCAAATCGAGCCTCCTGGTCAAAGTGGATCTCCTCGGCTCGGGGGTTTGCTGAAAGGTTCTTGAGCGCAATCGGAGGGTCCTGGAAAAAAAAACCCTTCGAAAAGGGATCAAAAGACCAAGCCAACGGGAGAGCCAGTCTTCCCCAGGCTCGGTTCTCGGGTGTTTGCTCGCAAGAAAGAGCGAAAGGTTTCACTCGGGTCTTTTGGTGGGGTTCAACCCGGATACGAACCAGGGGTGAGGGCCCGTGGAGAAAAGAGGTCCAGGAGACGCTTAAAAGCTTGGGATCACCCACAAGAAAGCTTCGTTTCCAAGTCTGCTGGGGATCACAAGGCGAGGAGCGATTTAAGTTTTGATAGTACTCCGGGAGGACCTGAGGGTCCGCATAAAAAGGCTCAACCATGAGGAAGTATCCGCCCGGCTCCAAGGGCTCAATCGTATAGTGGCCCTGTTGATCGGTCAAAGTGCTTGCCATCACGGTTCCTCGGGATTCCGAGATGGCCACCACGTGAGCGCCTAAGACGGGCTTGTCTTGGGGGAAGGTCAAGGTGCCTTCAATCGAGCCTCGAGCGGAGTCCTTTTTGGCAGGATAAAGAGCTTGAGCTCCAATTTGATCGTCGCAAGAGAGGTGGGATTGCTCTGGAGATTCAACAAACAGCATGGTGGCTTGTAGGGCTGCGCTGTGGGAGAGTCCAATGGCATGGCCTAGTTCATGGGTGAGCACGTTCTGGAGGTAGACGCGAGGTTTTCTCGTCTCAGAAAAGGGGGGGTGCAGCGTGCTGTCTTTTGGATGATTCGTGAACTGAAAATCTCGATCATTGAGTGCGATATCGGCCTCAAAGATTTCATTTTGATTCACCGTGTACCAAATTTGAGTCATCCCCAAAACGCTGCGACTCATCTGAGGCGGGGCATGAGATTGGGAGATGAAATACACACGAGAGTGCTGATCCAGTTGACTTTGGGTTTCAAATTTTCGTTGATCCACGCCTTGTTTGTAACGAAACTGAAGCTGGTTGGAAGTGGCTTCGCGCCATCTTCTTAACCCCTGAGTCATGGCTTGGGATAAGGCCTGATGCTCGAGCTCAGATTGATTCTCCGGGTTTCCTAAGAACGAGAGAAAGAAACGTTTGCCCCAGTGCAGGGGTTTTCCAGAGGTACCTAAGGCTTTGACATACGCAGACGTGGGAGGGGTGAGCAGTTGAAAAGCAAGCGCCAAAAGGATCACTTGAAATCCGACGCGTTGACTGCGGCACCTGAAGCAACTGACATGAACCACTGGGGGAGCCATGGACGCGCCTCAATGAGTGCAAGCTCAATGCCTAAGGTAGGTTTTTTTGAGTCTGGGTTAGTTACGAGTTTTTCTTCATCCAAAAAATAAATAAAGTCATGAGACCCAGTGTGAAGGTCAGACCGAGGGCAACAAAAAACCAAGATACTCCTGAGTTCTCCAGAGGGGCTGAGGGTTCGTTGGATTCACTGAGGACTGAAGCGTTCTGCGGTGGTGTGCTGTTGGACTTTGGAGCGCTCACTTCCCCATGGATTGAGTTTGGGTGGGTGTCAGCCGTAGGGTCGGCAGACGGATTTTTCTCCTCTTGATGATGAACGAGGTTTCTCAGATCCTCTAGAGTCCATTTCTTTTGAGCAGCGGGGAGCTCCCCTGCATGAAGGTGCTCCGGGCTCGGGAGCGCAGAGGAGACCCCCATGCCGCTCAGAGTTTCCCGGCCCTGGGCGTCCGTTTCAATGGAGTACTTTCCCATGGCCATCCCATGAACATCAAAAACGCCGCTATCGGAGGTGGGATTTAAAAAGACCACCACATCTTCGTTCTTTTGAAACTGAGAAACGCCCGGGATGTGCAGCCCAATGCCATCTTTTTCTCCTCCCATTTCTCGCATCAAAAGGGTGCCGTTGGCATTGAGTTGAAGTTTCTTTGGAGTCTTAATGACCTCGGTGATCTTGAGTTCATAAAAAGTATAGATTCGATTGACGCCCTCGGAGTCCTTACTCCAATCCGCGGAGTGATCGCCAGTTTTTCCTCGAATGATTAAGGGAGCTTCTTGGACCGTTTGATCAAACGGTTGAGGATAAAAACTGGTGGCAAAAGAAACAGTAACACTGACGGTAAGCCCAAGCCAAAGGATGAAGAATTTAAATCCACTCATTTTTGTACAATAATGAATTTATGATTTCAGTCAAATCTGATTTCATCAGAAAATCATGGTAATCTTCCTAAGATGAGCAAAAAACCCTGAGTTAAACCATGGAAAAAAAGCGGGGGCGATAAATGATAGCAACTCTCATGACTGGCAGTAGTTTGATCTCTTTAGTCGCGCTCACTGGGATGGAGATTATATTAG
>JBMSSC010000152.1:0-4820 GCA_049424145.1 Bdellovibrionia bacterium | reverse complement strand
TCCAATCTTGTTAGCTTTTGTGGGTGCTGCTAGCGAAATCGAAGACCTTCCTGAACGGTATGCAGATGATGAATATGATCCGACTCTACACATCGAAGAATACAAGAAACAGATTGTTGAATCTGCGAAAAAGTTGCTAGAAATTAAAGATCCATCGCAACTTTTAGGATCTTAATAAAAACTAAATAGCCTTATTTATCATGAGGCTAAACCTGCTCGACGTGCTCCGCTGTAAAGTACCCGTAAAGATCCACGGTCAACTCAATAGATTTATGACCAAGGATGGCTTTGAAGGGGCACATATCACCTGCACTTAGTACGAGTTCTTTGGACAGATCCCCTGATTGGCGACATGATTTACGCAGTCTGAATTTCGGTTGACACTGATCGGCGTAGCCAATAATTCTTTTAGAGTTGCCATTGGGATTTTCTCTTCACAGCGATAGTTGATACAGGCTTCATTGTTGAGTCCGCCTCTGAATCTAAATCTGGTCCAACTGAATTCTCCTTGAAGGAATCCAAAGCCGCGGTCTCTCAGTTGAAGCTCAAAGGCAAGCTGATGATGAGCGAGCGTATAATATTTTGAGATACCGAAGCAATGGCTGACTGCAGCCGAGGTCAAAGCTACTGCGGTCGATTTTACTCCGGCCCAAATTCAATTGCTCGATTCCCAACAAATTGATGAAATTGAGAGGTGGATTTCGACTCCTCAGCCAGGACCCGATTTTCGTCATACAAAAACAGTAGTAATCGCAGAATTTTATGAAAGAATGGAAAAGCTCCTCAAGCCTTCATCTTAAACTAAGATCAGGTTTGAAAAGACTTTGCTGATCGTGGATCAGACTTTAGGGGTAATTAAGGAATATTTTTTCCCGCTAGCAGATCTCGAACAAACTTAAGATCCTCTTTATTCTCAGGAATATAAGAGGGATTCATTAAATCTGCTGGATCCTCCAAGGAGATCTCTCTTAAAAGCTGATGGGCACGATTCCGTTCAGCCTGAGAGCCTCGATCGAGAAGCGTGTCAGCCAAAAAAACAACATTGAGCACGACCTTTTTTCCTGCTCGATTGGTGTTTTCAACTGCGTACTCCAACTCATTTAATGACTTTTCTCGAGAGCCACCAAAAATGCCAGGCAACTTCTTGTACATTCGCCCTAGGGTTCGCCTCGGACCATAGCCATCAATTGACTCTCCGTCTTCCCCTTGGCGCGTGCGACGATTGATTGCCCCTTCCATATTCGCAATGAATTCGCCTTTTTTCCCTAAGGAGGCTACCATCCCATTGGTCTCTGCCCAGCGAGCCAGATTGATTCCAGCATAGTAGTAAGCCTCAGCAAAATCATCGTTCAACTTCTTGGCTGCCTCTGCTTTCTGCATGCCTGCGCTGAAAGTCTCCTTCCGAATGTTCTTATCGGATTCGTGGAGGCCTCTCCAATAATAGGTACGAGAAGAGAGAATGAGAATGTCGTATTTTAGATCTGCATCAGAGGTCATCTGCTCAGCCGTTTCAAGCTCAATGAGTGCGAGATCGACTCGAGAAATATCCTCTCGCATTTCAAAGTGAACCTTGGCTGACTCAAATAGATCGAACGCCAAATTGGCGGCCCATCCATTCACGGAGGCTAAAAGAAGGAAACAAGAGAGCAAAAAAACATGCCGGGCGGAACTCATCCACCTCATGCATTGAGCGTGGTGCATTTTTAACCTCCAAACTCCAAGGAAGATCCTAGACTATCATCCTCAAAAAAGCTGGCCAGATTTCTCCTCACTAACTCACTTGGGATTGTTCCTCCTCAGCTGAGGCAGCTAAGGGAAGTCCCACAGGAGCGGAAGCTTCTTGAGCAGGAACGGCAATTTCCAAGCTTTCTGTTTTGAGCTTCTCTGAGAGCCCCTTCAGTAACTTGATGGACTTCGATCGATCAGGACACTTTCTAATCTGGGCAAAGAAGTAATCAATTTCCGTATTTTCTTCGATGATTTCCAACCATCGTTTGTCAGTCCAGGACAAGATCTCTTGGCCTAAGATCTTTCCCATATCCGGCTTTGAAAGGCGATCCTTCAGCTCAGCCTCACATTTGAGAATCTTCTGAGCGGCCTCCCCTTCAAAAACGATTTTCACAAGAGCTCTGACCTCAGCGGGCTCTGCGGATTGCTCAACAGAGGAAGATTGATCGGTTTCTTTCATCTTCTTTTTTGATTTTTTACCCAGGTTTTGATCTTCTGTTTCCATTTGTTTTTGCATTGATGAATTCTCCTGATTAATCATGCGGCTGTACCAGTTTGTTTTTGATTTCGATGCCACGATCCAAGCCCTCAAATCGTTTTAAAGCTCTGCTTATTTTTTTCAGGATCAAACCTGATTCAAAGGTTGATCTTAGAAATTCTATTTGTCCTCAATTCATCAGTCGGGCTGACTTCCCTGAGTTTTTAAAAAAACCAATCCGGAACTTCTCTCATAAAAACAGCCTGCACCCAGAGCTTAATATGATTTGGAGCAAGCTCTTTAAAAAGCTCGTAACGACGCATGACTTCTCGACGCAAGTCGTCTAAAGCAGACCCGGTATCCTCTGATTCAAGCAAGTAATCATACCGACTGGTCATCAACTCATAGATCCGATCGGCCAGATCACTTCCATGATCGGCAGCCGACTTGAAGTACTTTTTTGCCTCTTCAGGATCCGGGAAATCCCCTTCTCCCAAGTAGGTCATGATTGCATAAACCAACTCAGCTGGAGGATAGCCCTTATCTGCTAAATCCTTGAATTCAGCTCGAGCAAGGGACAGATCAGACAAGCGCAGAACCATGGCCCTCAGAAAAGACCTCTTCACAAACTTCTTGCTCTCATAAAAACTGGGAACCGGATGGAGACTGAGCCTACTTTTAGAGGGGGAATAGCTTCGAATTTCAAGTTCAGATGCAATTTTTTGATCATCATCAAGCTCGATTTTACAGTCCAACGTATCCCGGTCGATCCAATGAGATAGAATTTGAACCCCCCGAGGTCCAATCAGGTTATCAGAGAGATTTAAAGAATCGAGTTGTCCTACAAACTCCACGCCCAGTGCCTCAAGAAGGCCCTTCAGATCTGAACTCTTAATTAAGTTGTCACTCAGATCAAGCTCTCTGAGAAACCTCTGCCCTGAGAGAGCCCTGAGCTCCCGACCCGTCAAAGAGTTTCCATGAAGATCCAACCGGACTAACTTGAGCTCCTTTAAACTCCCCAAACTATCCGCCGTAATGCTGCTCTGATGAATATGCAGGGCTTGAAAATGCGGGAGTTCTTTTAATGCAGGAATGATCTTCAATAAATCTGCATCCGTGATGTTCGTTAAATCAAGCGTCTCAAGCGCTCTTAGCTGACTGATGAGTGACCAATCTTCTTGAGACATCTCATCCAACTCAAACTTAAGCTCAAGCTTCACTTCAGCTAAATACTTGGCCAAGGGATCCTTCAAAAACGACAAGAGTTCACCCCGGTTTAAAAACGCAATCGATACTGAGTGATCTTCAAAAGTAGGTCTCATTTGCTTGAACTCAGTCCACTCAAGCGTGTCTGGGGTTAAGTGTGAGGCAGCCAAAGGTTGAGCTAAAGCACTAGGCTGAGAGCTTAAGGCTAAGGTGGATAGACTGAGGGAAACCAAAAATTTCTTCAATCCCTCATGCGAGGTCACCGAATCTCCAGCAGACTTCGTCATCAATTGACGCGGATCAGCAAAGCGATGGACCTCAGGAGGAGAGGTCGATAGACTTTTTAAAGAGGGATTGGAGCCCGCCCGCCTTAGTTTTGGAAGTGGGGATGGAGCAGCGGAAGCCTGAACAAAACATCCCAGGGAAAAAAGAATTCCAATTGAAGCAAACATTGAAGAAGGTCTCACCCACTGAAAGCACTGATTCATCATTCCCTCCTAAAAAACAGATTCCTGCTTAAATTTCAACTAAAACATGGGTTTAATCATGACGTACGCCCTGCCCATCGGCACCGTCAAAGCAACATGCGTTTTGACTGGGCTGATGGAACTTGAAACTCAAAGAGGGAGTTGAGGAAATTCATGAAAAAAAATTCTGATGGAGCAGAAAATTTCGCCCCCCCTGAAATTTGAGAGACGAATTTTTAAGTCTATCAAAACTCTCGCCGCTGTGCATAAACATGGACTTCTGAGATCCGACCTCAATAGGGTGTCAAAATTTCAACTCAGTTCATCTCCTTGCCTTAGCCAATCCTTCCGTTTCATCAAGGTCTTCTTTTGATCCTTTCGCGATCTCAATTTATAATATAAAAAATATAAAAAATAGTTAAGATCCTGTCGAAAACACTAAGTTAGGTCGAACTATGAGCAATTCATTGAAAGCCCCTTTTTATTGTCACTTTGGACTCATCACCCTGAGCTTTTTAGCGGTGAACCTGTGTCGACATGAAAGCTGCCTAGCCGATGAGATCGTGGATCACCTGGAGGTGCCCATTGGTGCGAACGCAGGGATTCAATTCGAGGAACAAGTCACTCAGCCGTCTCGGGACCCCGAGGTCTCAGATTTGGATCTTGAAGGACTCATTGAGTTTGCGAAAAAAAATAATGGATTTTACCGAGCAGCTCAGAAAAATATTGAAATCGCTCAGAGCGAGCTTTTAACGGCTCAACTTTTAACCAACCCCCAGTTAAACTACTCACAGTCTTTCCTTGGAGGGACACCTCAGAGCCAAGCAGGATCCCCCGAGTATGCCCCTGGGATGAGCCTTGAACTGGATCTCGCTGGAAAACGAGGAAAGCGAAAGGAGGTTGCTGAAAGTGGGATCTCAGTTGAGAAGTACTCGTTCTCT
>JBMSSC010000151.1:0-4836 GCA_049424145.1 Bdellovibrionia bacterium | reverse complement strand
GGTTCACCAGCGGTGGTAGGCAGGGTGCCCTGGTTGAACCGCCACAAAGGTTCCCTCACACGTGGCGCAGAGCTGGTCTCCCACTTTGAGAGTGGCTTCAATCACCGCTCGGTGATTGCCGATGAATTTCACTAAACGAGCGGAAAGAAGAATGGGGCCTTTTTGAGTGGGTGTGGGGCGGAGTAGTTTGACGGCGTACTCGGCAGTTACGGTGCAGGGCGGGTGGGAGGCCTGCTCTTTTTTCATTAGACTCCAAGCGGCAGTCCAATTGGAGTGACAATCCAGCAGGGCTCCAATGATTCCGCCGTTTAAAACGCCGGGAAAGGCTTCGTGATGAGGCTCAGGTGTCCATTCAGCGACCACTTCCTCTTCTTGAACCATGCTTCGGAGTTTGAGTCCTTTGGGGTTAGCAGGGCCACAGCCAAAGCAGGCGTTTTGGGGTGCGTAGCGTTCTTGCAGTCCAGTGGGTGTCATGGAGTGTTTCCTTTCTCGGGGAAATGAGCGGGTTTGATTTGCTTGGAATCTTCTTCAGCAGGCTGAATCCATTCGTAGAGGTCATAGTGGTGGTTGGTCATACCGAGTTTTTGGTAGACGCGTTGAGCAAGCGTGTTGGTGCGGTCCACGTAGAGTCTGAGTCCTCGGACGTTCCCTGCGGCTTTGGCTTGGTCTTGAATGAAGGCGTAGAATTGGGAAAAGATGCCTTTTCTGCGCCAAGCGGGTTTGATGTAGACGCTGTGAATCCACCAGACCCATTGGTTTCTCCAGTCACTCCATTCTGGAATGATGAGTAAGCAACCGAGGATTTCTGTGCCGCAGTAAGCCACATGATAGGTTCCCGCATGGGGGGTTCTAAAAACGGCGTTTACGCCCTCGGAGCAGGTTCCGGGGTTAAGTCTCACGCCTTCAGATTCCCAAGCCATTTGGATTTGAAACTCAACCAAGGTGGGGGCATCCTCTGAGCTGGCTTTTCTGAAGTGAACGAGCGGATGAGTCATACGTTTTGCGCTTCCTTTCTCGTGGCTTGAGCGGCCTCACTTTTTTTCGCTCGGTTTCCTACAGTATGTTATTTTCAAGGCTCTGCCAATGGTCTAAAGGTAGACTCCGTCCAGAATTCAGGTAGAAACCGGTGAAAGGAAACTCCCCCCATGCTCCAGCTTGAGGAAAGTGTAGTTAAAACGCTTCAGGCGACTCAGACTCTTTTGTATACTGTTGAATCGTGCACCGGAGGTCTGATTGCGCATCGGATCACCAACGTGTCAGGAGCCTCGGAAGTGTTCTTTGGATCCACCGTGGCCTATGACAATGCTTTAAAAGAAGAACTTGGCGTGCCTGCTGAGCTGATTCAAGCCCGTGGAGCAGTGTCCTCTGAGGTGGCTCAGGAAATGGCGCAAGGAGGACTGCATAAGCTTCTCACGCATCCGTATCGCGCTCGCTCGTATGCGTTGCTAAAACCCAAGCACTTCATTTGCCTCTCCACCACGGGGATCGCAGGTCCTCGGGGGGGAACTCCTGAGAAGCCCGTGGGATTATGCTATGTGGGGCTGGCCCGATCAGGGCAGCCAGCGCAGGTGAAAAAACTTCTCATTCCTTCCTCTTTGGATCGGATCGCCCTGAAGACTCAGTTTGCAACCCAAGCGCTTGAGTTTTTAGAGCAAGCCCTTCAGAAAGCCATTTCATGACATCCACGCTGATCTTCATTCTTCTGGTCTTGATTCTTAACTCTGCTCTCACCACCTGGGCTGATGTTTTAAACTTGAAGCACTTAAGTCTGCCTTTGCCTGAGGAGTTCAAAGCCGGGGCGCAAGGTGAGTGGGATGAAGCCAAGTATCAAGCCTCGCTGAACTATCAAAGAGAAGGGGTGATTTTTGAGTTGATCCGAAGCAACGTGCATTTAATGGCTACCTTAGGCTTTATCCTCTTAGGAGGGTTTCGCTGGGTCGACGAGATTGCTCGAGGTTTCGGCTGGTCATCGATTCCCACGGGTCTTTTGTTTTTGGGGATCTTAGGGGTGCTGAAGTTTTTCCTTCAATTTCCTTTTTCCATTTATGACACGTTTGTGTTGGAAGAAAAGTACGGCTTCAATCGGACCACCTGGGGCTTATTTCTTTTGGACCTGATCAAAGGGGCCATCTTGATGGGGATTCTAGGGGGCTTGGTTTTCTCGGGCATACTTTATTTTTTTGAGTCTCTGGGCGAGCATGCTTGGTTTTACTGCTGGCTCAGTGTGACGGGGTTTCAGTTGCTTTTGACCTACCTGGCGCCAGTTTGGATCATGCCCCTGTTTAATCGCTTTGAGCCCCTGCCTGAAGGGGAGCTGAAGCAGGCCATTGAAGGCTATGCCCGTTCTCGGAACTTTCAGCTCAGTGGCATCTATCGGATGGATAGCTCCAAGCGATCGACTAAATCCAATGCGTTTTTCACAGGCTTTGGACGCTTCAGGCGTCTAGTGCTCTTTGACACGCTGATTGAGAATCACACGGTCTTAGAACTTTTGGCGGTAATCGCCCATGAAGTCGGGCACTTTGAAAGAAAGCACATTTTGAAGTCCATGGTGCTATCGATTCTCACTTCACTGCTCGTCTTCTTCCTTTTAGGTCTATTGATGAACCGTGAGGAGCTTTTCTTAGCGTTTCAAATGACCTCAGTCTCCGTTTATGCGAGTCTCGTCTTTGCTGGCTTCATTTATGCGCCATTACTCCGGATTGTGTCCATTGTCAGCCAAGTGCTTTCTCGAAAGTATGAGTTTGAAGCCGATCAATTTGCAGTGGAAACCTCTTTTCAGCCTGAGGCGCTCGTTTCGGCCTTAAAAAAGCTGAGCCGGGATAATCTCTCGCACCTCACTCCGCATCCTCTCAAGGTGTTCTTGGATTACAGTCATCCCCCGGTTCTGGCGCGCATTGAGGCGATCCGCGCTCATGGAAGACGGATGAGCGCTTTCAAAGGAAGTCCCTTCACTCAGGCTCCGGGATCGAGTCGTTAAATGTCCCATCAGAAGAGCGGGTCAAAAGACTCAGAGTCTCTAGTCTTGATGAAGAGGCAACAGGCCTGGGAGAAGAAACTCCGGTCTCAAGCTCAGAGGCTGAGCCGGCGCAGGCGGCTTAGTGCAACTTCATTCTCCCAAAAAAGCCTGGTCTTTTTATCTCAGAACCCCCCTCCAGTGCTGCCCAAGGCAATCCTCGTGGGTCAGCCATGGGATGCTCACCTCTTAACTCTCAGTCGTCTTTATCGAAAAAGTAGATCGCTATTTAAGAAGAATCACGGCGTCTGGGTGCCCTCGTTTTCTTCCTCAGCACGCGCCTTAAGTTCAGATGTGCTTTTAACCCCCAGAATAGAGTACAGTCCCATTGCTTCGGAGCTGATTTGGAGTGTTTGTGACCCCGTAGAACGAAAAAATCCCCAGCGGATGGCTGAACTCCTATCTTATTCTACCTTTGTCTATCATGAGCAGAATCATCGAGTTCTCTGGAGTTTTCTTCCTCCGTGTGCAAATCACGCGTCCTCGATTCGAAGGTACCTCAATTTTGCTGAAAGTTTAGTGGTCACCTTGGATTTAGCTTTATCCGATGAACTTGGAGAAGACCTCTCGGCACTTTTTTACCATGCAGGGGTCCTCTATCATCCGGGTACGGAAGCTCGTTCCTCCCTTCAGAACTTACGACGCTATAAGAACTACCTTCATCTCCTTCAGTATTCGACTTATTTGAACCTGGAACTCTATCGGCCCAAGGAGATTTTATCGCTCCTCAATCGTCTGTATCCTGAGTCCTCTGATCTGATTGAAGTGGCTTTGGATCGCAGCTTAAGGCTGGACCGTAAGTTTATCGAAAAAACGAATCTCATCTGGCAAGCCCGTCATGGAAAAAAATTAAGAAACTCAAGCCCCCCGGCTGAGCAGCTCAGGCTTGCCGATGACCCCTTGGATCATCGGCTTCATTATTGGTTCACTGAAAAGTGGCTTTCTTTGTTTTTTTGAGGGCTCGTAGATTTGGCCTGAAGGAGAATTTGATTTACCTCTTTTGAGAGATGTCGTTCTCCTGCGTCATGGCATTTAAGGAGGCGGCCCGTCTGAATTTAGTCAGAGGGGAATGAGCTCTTCTAGTTTTTTGGATAGCGATTTTTTTTAATTTCCAATTTTTTAGGACCGTATTTTTTCATCCTCCTAGGCTGCTGGATATGTGTGAGCTTTCGTTTGGCAGGGATAACCGACAGACTGATTCATTGAGGGGGCCTTTTTGATTCAGCCTCGATAAACTTTTGTATGGGTAGAAGTTTATGGAGTAGAGGTGTGATATCGACGTAGTCTCTTTGTTCGGCAAAGATATTCTTTTCTGTCTCGTGGGCAAGTGCAGTGGCTTGCTTTTGGTATTCGAGAGGTTTGTTCGTTAAAAACCCAGAGTCGATAATCCATTTGTCAGTTCCGTAGCTATTGACCTCTGATTTTGCCCATCGGATTCGATCAATCCAAACTCTTCCGTGGGGATCTTTAGCCATGTGCTACTCAACATTCCTGCCCTTGAGTTTGCCGAGAAAAACCTTAACATGGATGTCCAAAATTCGATCTCCATTTTCGTCCTGCCCTGAAAGGAGGGTGTGTGACATTTTATCCAATCCGCCGTAAAACTCGCCCGTTCAGGGGCGAGATATAAGGCGTCCGCACGTTAGTGCGGTGTCTGCTGCTGCTCTATGTATTGCTTGATGACTTCCAAGGGGGCACCCCCACAAGAGCCTGCGAAATAGCTCCCACTCCAAAGAGAATCCATCCAGATAGATTTGTGCAAGGTTGGGAATTGCTGCTTCCGAACCTGGCGAGAAGATACGCCTTTGAGGCTGTTGACT
>JBMSSC010000150.1:0-4931 GCA_049424145.1 Bdellovibrionia bacterium | reverse complement strand
CTTGGGCGATCCGCGAGGCAAAGCGAGTCCTGAAGCCTCAAGGCTGCTTTTACTCATTTGAGCCAGATGATCATTTTCTGGTCTTTCCTGAATCGAAAAAAGCGCTCCATCAAGTCGTAGCGCTTTGGCAGAAAAAAGTGGGAGAGTTGGGTTTGGATCCCTTTGTGGGAAGGCGGATTTATCCAATCCTTTGTGCTCAAGGATTTCAAAGAGTTCAGACGCGGTTATTGACCAAAGTCTCAACGGGGGGTGATCCCCAAATCTATCAAAAACACCTGGGTAATTTAGAGAAAATCTTCCTCTCCCGGGGTCCTGAGTTTTTAGGGCTCCGGTCAAAAGATCCACTTTGGCAAAACGCTTTATTAGAGTTTCACTCTTGCTCAGCAGGTGAACTGATGGTCGAGGGCTACTTCATCCATCTCGGTTTTAAGGAGGAAGCCGATGTGGGCTGAACCCAAAGCCGTAAGTCGTCAAATCGGTCAGAGCCTGAAGCAGCGGGATCCCAAAATCTCCATCGAAAGCCAACTTTGGTTCACTAAAAGTTCGCCTGAGTTTTTTCAGGGAAGTTTGATTCGAGACTTTCAGCTTGAAAAAAAAACGTGGAGTTGGCTGGTAGCGAGCCCAAGCTTTCAAAGGCTCCCTGAGCGCTTGCGACTTTTAGGGGTCGAGCCCTCTGAGCTCTCTTGGCCTACTCATGTTCCTGTTCGGTTATCCCAAGAAAACACATGCTTAGGGAATCGAGAAAACGTATTTCTTCCCTTTCCTCTCTCGTTGAACTGGAGTAGTTCTCACCCCTCGGATCATTTTAGCCTTGAGCTGATTGAAGTCTCTCAATGGATCTATGAGCAAGCCATTGCTCCGTGCGTGACTCAGGTCTTTGAGGATGCCCCAGCCCTTCAAGCGATGTTTCATCAGCCTGATCTCAGAGCTCAGTTGATCTATGTCTACTCTTTTTTTCACGAGTTGGCTCATCGGATCGGTCCCCTGCGGGTTTCTCCTGAAAAAGACAGGCGACTCAATTTGTCCGATTTTCATTTCAATACCCTAGGCGAGATTCACGCCGATTTGATCGTGTTTTACCTCCTCTCAGAACTTCCTCAGGTCACCGTTTTGATCTTTTTATTTAAAATCTTTTGGTACCTCAGGCGCGATCAAAAGTGCTGTGATTCTGATGGGGTTTTGGGAGTCTATTTTTGGAGGGAGAGCATCCTGAGTGGGGCCTTGAGATTTCAAAGTTCAGGGCAATTGAGTCTTGATGTCCCCTGGCTTCAGAAAACGATGCATCAGGCTTTAAATGAGGTTCATCGGTGGGTTCATCAATTCATTGAAGAGCCTCTTGATCAAAACTCAATCGTGAGTCTTTGGTTCAATAAGAAAGCGGGAGTTCAAACGGGAACCTATCAGCTCCCTCAGGAGCTCTGCCTCCTTTTTCAAAAGTGTCGCTTAATTCCCACTCGAGTTGAGCCTCAATGAGGAGGTTAAAGTGGTTTTTGCTTGGGTTTTTCCTGGCGTTCCAATCCAACGCTAATGAGCCAACTTGGGGAGGCTTTAAAATCTGTTATGTTTCCACAGATATCGGTAAAATCCTTCCTCGCGCCTCGGATCGAGCCTCTCAGTTTGGGGGGTTTCAGCTGGCCATTGATCTCTTTAATCAGCGCTCCCCAAGCAAAGCTCGGCTTGAGGTCTATCCCGGTGTTTTATTACCCACGCAAGTGGATCGGGGCATTCAGTGGGCCGATGAACTGGGGTGTCATGTGATTGTGGGGCTTGTCACATCGAAGGACGCTCTTTTAGCGGGCAAGGAGCTTCAAAGAAGAAAAATTGTGGGCTTCTCTTCAACAGCGACAGTGGATGAGTTGGATCAATTCTTCCCCTATGTTTTGAGTGCTTCCTCCTCTCAATTGAGTTGGGTCAAGGCGATGAGCGCTTTTTTGGAAAATAAGTCCTTTCAGAAGATTTTCTTCATCACACAGCCAACGGATGTTTATTCTGTTTTTTTTGCACAAAAACTTAAGAAAAAGATCGGATCCAAAGCTCAAATTCTCAGTCTCAACTTTTCAAATGAGATCCCTGAGAATAAACGATCGATGCTCGAGGGATTAAAGAGTGGGGTTTTCATTTACACAACCTATCCCTTGGCCTCATTTCCGAGTTTGAATCAGCTAGATCGACTGCTTCCCAGAGTGCCTCGTTCTCAGTTTCAGATCTTTGGAACTCACTCTTGGATGGAGACTCAAACTTTTCAGGCACACAAACAACTCATTGCACGACTGCCTGAGATTCACGTTTTTAATCCCTGGGATACCCAAAAGAAGACCCCAGCTTTTCTTCAGTTCCAATCGCACTATCAAAAGCAGTATCAGAAGCAACCGGATCATGATTCGGCATATGATTTTGATGTGACGAATTTGATATTAAAATGCTCTTCGGGCTTTTCAACCGCTCCTTCATCATCCTCATCGGTCGTTTTGATGCGTCAGGCGCTGAAGAGTTGCCTTGCACGCCCTCAACGATTTGAGGGGGTGACAGGATTGTATAATTTTACAGGTCAGAGTGCTCACCCCATCCGAGTCGAGCACTTGGTTCAGTTGAGTCTAGAGGGGATGACACCGCATTAGAATGCACCTGAGGTGGAATCCAGTTAGGTTTTCAGATGAGAGATGATTTTCAGTTTAAAAGGAAGAACCTTACATTAAAGGACCTTTTTTTTCGCTTTTTAGCGGCCTTTTTCTGTATCGAGTTTTTGCTTCTAGGGAGCTCGCTTGTTTTCTATAACGCCCTTTCCATGAAGCAGCAGCGGCAGAGCATGATAGAAGATTTTGAGCGGATTTTTCTTCTCAACCAACACGAATTGATTGGGAATTTGATGTTGGGGCACCAAGATTTACTCAAAGAGCAACTGAAGATCCTGGCTCAGCGTGAATCGCTCTTGATTGAGCTTTCTTCTCCGCACGGTCAGATGACTCAAGGTCGGCTCTTCTCTGATTCAGGGTTTTTGATTCGCCAGAGTTTTCCCATTCACTATGCGGGTCAAACCTATGGGGAGATCACGTTGAGCCGAAAAAGTCCAATGAGCTTGCCAAAGGGAGCATTTTTTCTATTCATTTTAGGGCAGTTTTTATTTTTTTCATTGGTCATTTTTATTCTTTTTAAATGGGCCAAAAGCGCAATTGTGGGTCCGTTTGAACTCCTGGTGAAGCAGGCGAGTGGAAATTATGGGGATCTTTCATTTTCTGCTCATCACTTTGTTCCAGTGGAGGTGCAAACCATTGCCGAGCTTTTAAGAAAGCTCTGGGCCGAAGCTCAGGAAAAATCCAAGCAGGCGGCCTTAGCTCAGGTGGCCTCTCAAGTGGCCCATGATATTCGCTCCCCATTGATGGCTCTTGAGGTGATGACCTTGGATGAGTACGATTCCTCAGAGGAAAAGCGTATTGTGATTCGAGGTGCGATGAATCGTATCAAAGATATTGTTCATACATTGCTTCAGACGAATGAAAAAAAACCGCTAGGAGGACGTGCTCTGCCTGACTCAGACGCAGAGGCCAAAAGTGCGCAGCTGGTCCCTGCATTAATTGAAGATCTGGTTGCAGAAAAGAGGGTTCAATATAGAACCCGCCATCAGTTCTCCATTGATTTTGAAGCAGGGCTAGAAAACTATGGGCTTTTCTCTTGGGTTCAACCGGTCGAATTAAAACGCGTTCTCTCCAATTTGGTCGATAACAGTGTGGAGGCGCTGGATCAGAATCTAGGGAGGGTTGCAATTAGTTTAGAAGCTCAGGGTCCTTGCCTTCAAATTCGAGTTCGTGATGATGGCAAAGGAATCTCATCGGATCTGTTACCTCAGTTGATGCAAAGGGGGGCGACATTTGGCAAACCTCAGGGTCTAGGGCTAGGCTTGTTTCATGCCAAGCAGAAAATAGAGAGCTGGGGGGGGAGAGTCGAGATTTTTTCCAAAATGAGGGAGGGAACTGAGGTGCTGCTTGAGCTGCCTCGGTGTGAGCCACCCAGTTGGTTTGTTCCTCAGTTGGATCTGAGAGCCTCCACGTCGGTCGTCATTTTAGACGATGACCATTCGATCCATCACGTGTGGAAAAAACGCTTTCAACAGTTGTGTGTTGAGGACTTCAAGATTGAAGTTTTTCATTTTTCCTCGCCTAAGGCTTTTAAAAAGTGGATGAGTCGGGCCAATCAAGTTCAACATGCAACTTATTTGTTTGACTTTGAGTTTCTCGGCGAAAAGACCAATGGTCTTCAGTTAATTCAAGAGTTTCACTTAGCAAAAAATAGCATCTTAATCACGAGTCGCTATGAAGAAAAAAATATTCGTGATGAGTGTCACCGGTTAGGGATCTCAATTATTCCAAAAGGTATGGCTGGTTTTGTTCCTATTGAAGTTCATGCTGTGCGTCGATGCGGTATTGATCATGAGACGACTTTGTCAGAAAAGAAAATAGCATCCAATAGCTTGATTCTCATTGATGATGATCCGCTGGTTCAGATGACTTGGCGTTTGGCTGCTCAATCGGCGGGAGTTACTTTGCATTCTTTCACTTCGTCCGAAGGGTTTTTTCAAATTTCTGACAAAATCGATCACTCAATTCCGATCTACATTGATTCTCAATTGAATCAAGTTGACTTGGACGTTTCCTTGCGAGGGGAGTGGGTGGCTCGTGATCTGGCTCAGATGGGGTTTCAGAATATTTATCTGACTACAGGTTATTCGGCCGAAGATTTCTCTGGTATGCCCTGGTTGCGTGCTGTTCGGGGTAAAGAGCCACCGTTTCAGATGGGATGACTGCTTGCGTCATGATAGTGGAGCCTAGATTTTTGAATTCATTCTCAATTATTTCTGGATTTTCATCAGACTCGTTGTTAAGCCCCAAAGGAGCATGAGGGGACGATTTCTATTTGGAATCTTTTTACTCGCTTTC
>JBMSSC010000149.1:0-4989 GCA_049424145.1 Bdellovibrionia bacterium | reverse complement strand
AGCTTCAGCAAATTTTTGAAAGATTCGATGAGGGAGGTCTCCCAGATCGACGGTTCCTTGGCCCTTTAAGATCACCAGGCGCTCCATCAGGTTCTCAAGCTCCCTGACATTACCCGGCCAATCATAGGCCAACAGCGCTTCCATGATTTGACCCGAAGGAGCCTCAACACTGTGACCTGCCAGTCGATTAAACTGCTGCACAAAGTGATTCACTAGAAGCGGGATGTCGTTTTTTCGTTCTCGAAGCGAGGGTGTGCGAAGCGGAATGACATTGAGGCGATAGTATAAGTCCTCTCGAAACTCACGCTTGGAGATGGCCTCCTCAAGATCTCGATTCGTTGCAGCAATGATCCGCACGTCCACTTCCTGAGTTCGAGAGGAACCAATGGACTCAAACTGCCGGGTTTGAAGAACTTTTAAAAGCTTCACTTGAAGATGAAGGGGAATGTCACCCACTTCATCCAAGAAGATCGTCCCCCCCTGAGCTAACTCAAATCGACCTTGTCGATTTTGGGAGGCTCCTGTGAATGCTCCTTTGACATGACCAAAGAACTCAGCCTCCAATAGGTCCGAAGGAATGGCCCCACAATTCACAATCACCAGAGCTTTATGGGCGCGAGGAGAATTCTCATGAATGGCACGGGCTACCAGCTCCTTTCCCGTCCCACTTTCACCGGTGATTAAAACGGTACTATCCGTTTGAGAGACCTTCTCGATTGTTCTCAATAAACTCTGAATCTCAATACTCTCACCCACCAATGGAGATCGGAATGCGAGCATCAATGCCCCCCTTTTCAAGCCGTCCTTGAGCTGCCCCTCATTACAAAAAGAATAAGACTATCTTTTAAGGCTAAGCAAACTTTGCCGGTCTGTCAAAAAGATTCAATCGATATTAAAAAAATAAAAGCTCGCGTAAACTGCAAACCTCTTCACATTCAAGCTTGAGTCTGAGTTCAGCTTGGTGTTGAGCTTAAAATGCATCCAGAACGGATCTCACCCACTGATCGGAATTTAAATCTCCCCGAAAAACGAGCCAAAGTCCAGAGCAGACAATCAGGAAAACTCCAAAACCCCAAATGGAGATAAAAATGGAATTCGCTCGTCGTTTAAAATACAAACCCAGCTCATAAGACAAAAAGGAGAGAGGAACAGCCCAAGCCGGGAAAATCTTCACCAACAGAAAAAGGAGGTGCTTCATCTGTGTACCTGAAGGAAGGGCTTGCGCTTACTTTACATCCCGAAGAGCACTGAGTTGATCGGTGTTCTCCCAGGTGAACTCAGGACCAATCCGACCAAAATGACCATACGCAGCGGTTTTTGAATAAATGGGACGCAATAACTGAAGGGACTGAATAATGCCTGCAGGCTTCAGCAAGAAGACCTCTCGCACGGCAGCTTCAATCTTTTCCACTTTCACTTTCTCCGTGCCAAAGCAGTTCACCATCACACTGACAGGCTCTGCTACGCCAATGGCATAGGCCAATTGAACCAAGCACTTCTCTGCTAAACCAGCTGCAACAAGATTTTTGGCAATGTATCGTCCCATATAAGAAGCGGATCGATCCACTTTTGAGGGATCCTTTCCTGAAAACGCACCGCCCCCATGGGCGCCATGCCCCCCATAGGTGTCGACAATAATTTTGCGACCCGTTAATCCACAATCCCCCATAGGGCCACCCACAACAAAACGACCCGTGGGATTAATGAAGTACTTCGTCTTGCTGTCAAGCAGGTGCCGTGGAAGAGTCTTGTAAACCACCTCTTCAATGATTCCCTCACGAATCTGCTGATGAGTGACGTCTTCATCGTGCTGGGAACTGACCACAACAGTATGAATTCGCTTGGCTACGCCGTTCTCATACTCGACACTGACTTGAGTTTTTCCATCCGGTCTGAGCCACCCCAACGTACCGTTTTTTCGGACCTCGCTGAGTCGTAAGGCAAGCTTGTGAGAGAGATCAATGGAAAGAGGCATCAACTGCTCCGATTCGCGCACCGCGTAACCGAACATGATGCCCTGATCTCCGGCTCCTTGCTCTTGCTGATTGTGAATACCTTGGCCTGCAGTCACCCCTTGAGAGATATCGGGGGACTGCCGATCGAGAGTCACGATCACCCCACAGGTCTTATAATCAAACCCTTTCGCCGAGGAATCATACCCAATTCTTTTCACCGTTTCACGGGCAATGGCTGCATAGTCCACGCGAGCTTCCGTGGTCACCTCACCCGCAATCACAATTAATCCGGTGGTCACTAATGTCTCACAAGCGACTCGAGCTTTCGGGTCCTGAGCTAAAATGTGATCCAAGACTGAATCTGAGATCTGATCTGCGATTTTATCTGGATGACCCTCAGTGACCGATTCGGATGTAAACAAGTAGTGATTTTGCATGGTTCTCTCGAAGAAAATAAACTACGTTTGAATGAACTCTAACTTAGGGCAAAACAGGAGTCTGACCCAAAGGAAAACGACTCCCTAGGCGTCCAGATGAATCGGGAACTTAGGAGTAGTTCCTTTATTTTGTTCCTTCCTCTTTCGAACTTTTCCCTTACGTGCTTGTCGCACTTTACGTGCAGTTTTGGTTTTCATCATACGAGACGGCATACATCCTCCAAATCATTAAAAAATTAGGACTGAGCTCAACCAGTTCAACCCAGCTTCGACAGAAAGTCCGGCTTTCCCGACTTCAGAAAGCTTTTCATTCTTCTTTTTTTATTCCTCTTTTGAGGAGGAATATTTTTTCAGCCGACTTAGCCCATTCGCGGGCGACTGACTCAATCTCACCTTCACTCGCAGCCACTGGCAGCCGCCCGATTAGAAGGGGAGTGAATCCATGTCCCAGTGAAATGGACGGTTCAAACTCGACTCATTTCAGGAATCTTCTAGGGAGTCTTGATCAGAAGATTCTGTTGAACCTTCTCACAAGTCTTCTGAATCTTCTGCCCATGGGGCTTTTTATGGGTTTGTTCAGTGGTCTTTTTAATCGACTTTTTAGTCAACTTTTTAGTCGACTTGACAGTCGTCTCCAGCCGATCAAACCGACCCTCGGGGGATCTGAAATGATTGGGTCTGATTCGAAATTGCTCATCGGAGTGGGTTATTTCAACTCAGTCTTCAACGCAAATCTCAAGCCATTGCCATTGGTCGAGTTTATAGAGAATTGACCTTCGGAAGTCCAGCTCTTTTTCAATTGAAACCCCGCACCGTCCGGACCCCGTCCATAGCCTGCAAAAGCCCTTTTTGGCTCCAGCAATTGGCCCAAAGCATTGGCCCGAACCCACGGCAACCGCTGGATCCCCCCAATCCCAATGAATGGGCCTAAAATTGCTCTATTCCTCCCCTCCTATGATTCAATGGATCCTTTGCAGCGCCGTTCTCCTTGGACTCAGCTTGAGCTCGGCTCATGCCACTCCTCCCCCACCTGAGCCGCCTTCCGTCATTGAAAGACCCCTCTTTATCTTAAGAAAAGGGGAACAAAGGCTCCTTCGAATTCAGGGACTTAAAAAATTCACGCGAGGCAGTTCATTGATCCGAATCCTTCCCCTCAGCGCATCCCCTTCTTGGGCTTCATTCAACTCGCCCCCTCCTTCACCCCCCCAAACGGAGCTTTTACTCATCAAGGCCGTTGGATCGGGGGAGACTGATCTTTGGGTCTGGAAACACGACGGAACCACCGAGCACCGGCCCATCCAGATTGAAAACCTCACCCCAGAGGAAGAATCGACTCAACGGAAAGCCTCTCATCGCCCCCTTCTTCAAGCCCTGCAACGACTCAACGAAGTCGAGGTCATCCTCTCAAGCCGCGGGGTGGTCTTAAAAGGGGAGGTACAAAGCTTCAAGGAACTCGGGGAGATCGGACAGCTCAAAGTGGCTTTCCCCAACGAGCTATTGGATGAGACCGAACCCTCACCCGAGCTCTTAGAGCAAAGCCTCAAGCGGATTGAAACCTCCCTCCGCCAATCGGGAGCCTCCCAGTGGGCACGAGTCGAGCGAATTCACAACTCGCTTTGGATTCGAGGAGAAATGCCCAACGAGACTGAACGAGTGACTTTGGAACGGCAGTTAAAAAGAATTTTCCCCCCTCTCCAATTTGAAATCCTCCATTTGCCTGATCAATCCCCCACGGTTTTCTTCCGGGTCTACCTCCTGGAAATGAAGAGGAATCGAATGAAGAGCCTGGGACTCTTTTGGTCCGACTCCTCCTTCGGCAAACTGCAAGCCAATCGTGGCCAACTTCAGGATCTCGTAACACTTGAGGCCAAACTCAACCACCTTCAAGGACGCGGAGAGGGGAAGATCCTCTCTCAACCGGAACTGGTGGTTCGTGCCCCCGGAGAGGCCGAATTGTTCTCAGGCGGTGAACTTCCTGTGAAGACTCAAAGTCGCTTTCGGACCGATGTGAATTGGAAGAACCATGGACTGACCTTAAGACTCAAAGTGACTCATATTGCCGGAAGCCTCATTCGCCTGGACATCTTCTCCGAATCGAGCCAAGTGGATTATCACGGTGGAATTGACGAACTCCCCGGAATTCGCTCCAACCGGATGAAAACACAGGTGGATGCTCAGTTTGGTACCCCACTTTTTCTCTCTGGACTCATTCAAGAGTCATCCCAGAACCAGGACCAGGGACTCCCTTTTTTGGGCCAAATCCCAGTCCTCAGATCTCTCTTTGGAACTCAAAGCTCGCATCAGGAGCGCACCGAGCTGGTTGCCATTCTCTATCCTTATGCAGCACCCCCTGGCGGAGCTGCGCTCGAAAAAAAACGCTTTCTTCCCCAAGGGCTCATCCCACCGACTGAAAGCTGGATCAGCCCGGAGGATGAGCTTCACCTAAGACGTTCACCAGATTTTCCTTGGAACGCCTTTGAATCGTCTTAACCAGTCAGGAGATCCCATGCAAACCCCCACTTGGCTTCAAGCCATTCTCACCGAGCCCTCCATTACGGATATCTGCATCAATCACACAGAGCCTCCGTTCATCGACC
>JBMSSC010000148.1:0-4995 GCA_049424145.1 Bdellovibrionia bacterium | reverse complement strand
GGTGTTCTTGGACTAAATGGATCAGGTAAATCTACCCTGCTTAAAATTATGGCAGGCGTGGAGAAGAACTTCAACGGGGAGGCTCGCCCTGGAGATGGGATCTCCGTGGGTTACCTTCCTCAGGAGCCCGTCTTAGATGACAAAAAAACGGTGCGTGAGAGCGTTCAGGAAGCCATGGGAGATTTGATGAAGTGGCTCAAGCGCTTTGAAGAGATTTCCAACGCTTTTTCTGATCCTTCGCTGGATCCCGATCTCATGGAGAAGCTCTTAACTGAGCAGGCTCAAATTCAAGAAAAGATCGAGCATGCGAATGGCTGGGATCTGGATCGAACTTTAGAGATCGCCATGGACGCTTTAAGATTACCTCCTGCCGAGGCGGTGATTCAACACCTCTCAGGCGGTGAGCGTAGGCGGGTGGCCTTGTGTCGGCTTTTGCTTCAAAAGCCCGATATTCTGCTCTTAGATGAACCCACCAACCACCTGGATGCGGAGTCGGTGGCTTGGTTAGAACAGTTTTTAAAGAACTACGAAGGGACTGTCGTGGCGGTCACCCACGATCGGTATTTCTTAGACAACAGTGCAGGCTGGATCCTGGAGCTGGATCGAGGCTATGGAATTCCCTGGCAGGGCAATTACTCCTCCTGGCTCGATCAGAAGCAAAAACGTGGAGGCTGAGGAGAAAACGGAGACCAAACGGCAGAAGGCACTGGAGCGTGAGCTGGAGTGGATTCGGATGAGCCCACGGGCCCGGCAAGCCAAGAGTAAGGCCCGGGTGAGTGCTTATGAGAAGCTCTTAGCCGAGGATCGTCCCGAGAAAATCGAAGAGATGGAAATCTATATCCCCTCGGGGCCTAGGTTGGGTAACTTGGTGATTGAGGGCAACCAGCTCTCCAAGTCCTTCGGGGATAAAGTCCTTTTTGATGATTTCTCCTTCAATATTCCCCCAGGAAGCTTGGTGGGAATCATTGGCGGCAACGGGGCTGGAAAAACAACGCTCTTTCGGTTAATGACCGGCCAAGAAAAACCCGATTCCGGAACCATTCGGATTGGGGAGACCGTTAAGATTGCCTATGTTGATCAGTCGCGCGATGCACTGGATCCAGATCGAACGGTTTGGGAAGAAATCTCAGATGGAAAAAACGAGACCATCCTGCTTGGAAACCGAGAGGTTCAATCTCGAGCCTACTGTGCTCGTTTTAACTTTGCAGGCGCCGATCAGCAAAAGAAGGTGGGATCTCTCTCAGGTGGTGAGCGAAACCGAGTTCATCTGGCTAAGATCTTAAAGTCAGGGGCCAACGTTCTGCTCTTAGACGAGCCCACCAACGACTTAGATGTCAACACGCTTCGAGCTCTAGAAGAGGCGCTTTTAAACTACACGGGATGTGCGCTGGTCATTAGCCACGATCGTTGGTTCTTAGATCGCATCTGCACTCATATTATGGCGTTTGAAGGCGATAGTCGGGTGGTTCTGTTTGAAGGGAACTTCCAGGAGTATGAAGAAGACAAGAAGAAGCGATTAGGGCCAGAGTCGGTTCAGCCTCACCGCGTGAAGTACAAAAAACTCACCCACGGTTAGAGATTTAGGCAGAGCCAGGACGGAAGGGGAGGGGTGAGATCTCCCCCTCCCGCCCAATTCAAGCACGCGTGGCTTCATCACTAGATCTGATAGCTTCCTGAGAGAAAAAACGAGAGCTGCGATTGGATCACTTCCTGGACTAAAAGCGAATCATTAAAAGCTTGGCCTTTGCCTGATCCGGTACTGTAATTGGTGCCTAAGGTCACTGAGGATCCGGTTTTTAAAAGTGAGATGCCTAGGCTTGCCCCGTACAAATCCACGTGGGGTTCTTGGTTCTTTAAGGTGGGATTGATCGTCGGAGTATTGGCCAGGTTGGAGTAAAGTCCTCCTCGAAGTGCAAGCCCATCGCTCACATACCACTCAGCCCCCGCACTCCAATTCAGCGTGGGCATCACTTTGAATTGGGTGAAGTTGGGGTCGGTCGTGTCATAAATCAGATCGCCTGAAACCAGAAGGTTTCGATTAAAAAAATAGGCTGCCCCAAATCCAAATTCAAACGGGGAGACCACGCCAATATTGTAGTCCTTCGTTTCACTGATGAAATCATCGTTAAAACCCCCCGTCTTGGTTTCTGGGACTCCCGTGGTGGCGTTGAGTTGGTTGCGGAGGATACGACGCGTGGATTTTCCCGAGAGACTGAAGTTCTTTTTGGCCGTCAGTCCCACCGCAAGACTCGGGCTTAACATGGCTTGAAATCCAATTTTAGGGGTGAGACCCAAGTAGGTCTCATTGAGATAGCCTTCTTCAATAAAGTACTTGCCGTTGGGGAGGGGATTATTCATCACTAGCTGGGTGCTGATGAGGGTGTTGAGTTTTGCAAAGCCCAAGAGACTGATTCCGAAAGAGGCCTTTTCCCCTAAAGCCATGGAGTAAGCCGGTCCGGCCATGTAGGTGATGTCTTGCTTATAGAAGCGTCGCTGGAGTTGATTGGCCTTCTCATCGACGGTGGAAATACCGCGGATGAGGTCGTCTTGATCTAAGAGCTCATAGTTGGGAATGAAGATGGCTAGTGCGATCTTATTCTTTCCTAAGTTTTGGCTAAATCCAATAAACGAAGGGGAGAAGCATTCGGAGTTGTAGGTGTAATCCCCGTTGGCGAGCACTTTTTTGTAGATGAGTTTGCTGGACGTATAGGTGCTGGCTGATGCGCTCATGTAGTTTTCATAGCCAAAGACGATTCCAGCAGGGTTGTAGAAGATTCCCGTCGGATCATCAGAAATGGCCAGATAGGCGCCTCCCATGCTGGCGCCTCGCTCACCGACGAGGACGTTGCGGTAGTGGTGGTCATCGCCGTGACTGCTCTGAGTCACGCCAAAGGCGGTGAGGAGGGACAGAAGCGAGGCTTTGAACTTACGGTTGGCTTTTGGTTTCATAGGATGGAGGGGGTGATGAGCCAGAGGGCAGGTTTTTGAGTGCTTCCTGAAAACGTACCTGAAGAGTCTCAGGGGAATGAGATTTTTGATTCAGGTGAAATCCATTGTGTTCTAAGTAGGCTTCAAGCTTGGCTAAGCGCTCGGGAAAAGGAGGGTGGGTTTTGCTTAAGGTTCCGGCTTGGGAGTGCTCTTGGATTCGCTTGAGGTAGTGATAAAGAGCGTTGGGCTGATATCCTGCATTGAAAGCAAACGAAGTGCCCACTTCATCGGCGGCACTTTCTTTCTCGGCTCCTAGTCCTTTTTCCAGGAGCATCTCGAGTCCAGCATTGACCATCGTCGTTAAGGAGAGTCCCAACTCAGATCCGCCTCGAGAGAGCATACGCGTGAGCGTTTCAGCTGCGGAAATGGACCGTTTGGGTCGTAAGGTGTCGTACATGTGCTTCTCTGTGACATGGGCGATCTCGTGGCCTAACACTCCTGCTAATTCATGCTCCGATTGCACGGACTTCAGCAGAGCAAGAGTGACCAAAACATACCCTCCCGGTGTGGCAAAGGCGTTGATCTCCTGGGACTGAAGAATCCCAAAATGATAGGTAATCTCAGGCCGAGACGATTGAGAAGCAACCACCGCTCCTACGAGGCTTAGGTACTCGGTGGCCTTGGCGTCCTCCACCAGTCCAAACGTTCCAATCAGTTTGGCAGCCATTTTTTGGCCCATCTCTTTTTCATCTTTTAAGAGGTTGTTGATCTCCTCAAAACGCTCTCGTTCTCGCTCCCTGGCTGTGGGTGTGGAGCAGGCGCTTAGTCCCAAAAGCGTTAAACTCAGACTCCAGGTGATCAAAGATCGGGCCGAGGGCTTCACGGACTCAGTTGGCCTTCTTTTTTAAATTCCAGGAGTTTCTTGTCTTCAACCTTGATTTGATTCAACTTCTCAACCCCGGAGAAATCAGAAGGGTACTTCTCTCGACCGTTTCGGGTTCGATTGGAGCTGGTGAGCCCGCGGGTCGCAGCTGATACTGTGTAGGATGACGCTCTTCTCCGTGAGGCTTTGGCGAGGTTCTCATCACGAGCTAGCTCCTGGTTGAGCTCCGCCTCCTTTAATGGCTTTTGGCTATTCAAAAATAACTTAGAAACCCAGCCTGACTTCTGATTGAATCTGACCTGAACCCAGTTGCCCTCCTTTTTTATGACTTGCAGGAGGTTGCCTCTTTTTAAGTCCATGACTTTTTTGGCATTAAACTGTGGGTCTTGTTTGAGCTCAGCGTGTACAGGTTGAACATAAAGCTGTTCGATCTCACCCGCTGAGAGACTCCAAGAGGAACCAAAAAGAGAGAAAAGAAGAGTGGCCAATAACGGCTGCAAGAGAATTCTGTTTTCTTGGCGGGTGTGAGCTCGATTTTTTTTAATCATGATTAGGCCTTGGGTTGGTTTTTATTCTCTATTATTGTTTTAAATTGTGTGGTGTTCAATAGTAAATATTAAATTTTAAATAAATATTATTATAAATCATTAGATATATCCTCGGTTTTTTCTTCGGGTCAGGCGGGTTGTCTTTTTTTTGAGTCTCTCGAGGGTGGTTTTTGCCTGAGGAGAAGGTGAAGGGCAGGGGGTTGGTTGAGTTTTTTTGTCAATAAATAAAAATGGAGAGGTATGGAGGAGTTCGAGGGGTATTATGTCCCTGGTTTAACTCTTGGAGAATCTGTTCGATGGTCAGTCGCCTCAGTTCCTAAGATCTCTGATGCTTTAATTTAAATAGGTGGGTTTGTTTTTTAATAGCGCTAAAGATTTAATATATTCCAAGAAATAAAACCTTCTCATTAATGTTATTAACTATTAGATATAAATTTAGGCGGATTGATTTTCTACTTTCAACCTTAATTTTTCTGTCCAAGATGTCAGCTGGGATGTTGCGATAGATCTGTATTTGGAATTTGTTTTGGTCATAAAAATGAATATTAGAGAGCTTAAAGTATACATCTTCATTGCTTATGTTTTTGACTTCTAAAGTAACAATTACAGGAAAGTGGACTTCTACAGAGTGTTCTT
>JBMSSC010000147.1:0-5015 GCA_049424145.1 Bdellovibrionia bacterium | reverse complement strand
GGCAAGTTGAGAACCGTCTGAATGCCCATCTTTTCTAGTTTCCCTTTGGCCCAGAGTTCTTCAAACTCCTCGGGAGCCAGGTACGAAATTCCAGAGTGCAAGCGCTTGATTTTGTACATAACCTAGATGAACTGTGGAAGTCTTTTCTTCACCTCATCGAAGTTTTCATACTCGGTGAGATACACCTCCTCAGCCTTCAGTGTCTTGAACCAACTCTCCATGAACGCATTGTCATAACAGTAGCCCTTCGCGGACATGCTGGGGACGATCTCGTGGTCACGCAGATACTGCTGGTACGCATTGCACGCTTACTGCACGCCGCGGTCCGAGTGATGGATGAGCCCGGGTGCGGGCCGACGCCGATCCACCGCATGTTTAAGCGCTGCCAGACAGAGTTCATGGTCGATCTTTTCTGAGATTGTTCCGTCCCACCTACGTGGACCCATTTTTAGGGATTAAATTCCCACCAAAATGAACCCCATCTCCCGGTGGGTTCAATTACCTGGGACGAGACAGAGGCCTCAAGGGCAAAGTATTTGGGGTTATCACTGGTGATTTTAAAAGACACTCCGCCCATCTTCTGCAGCATGCTCTCGATTGCTTGAAGAGTGACCTGCGTTTGATTGCACCACACCAATCTGACCATCATATAATGGGAGAACCCTAGAACCCCTTCAAGGGCCCATAATGAGCGTTTTTTACCAGTGATGGGATCAATAACATCCCGGAGCTTCCCCCAGTCCAAGGAGAGCGCCTCCCCAGGTTTATGAATGATTTCACGGACTACTCGATAGCTAGATTTTGTTCAGATTATTCAGCCCATGGCGCTGCAAGAATCTGTAAAAACTAGACCTCCCCAGCGGCAAGCCAAGCTCCTCAAAAATTGTAATGGGATGTCAGTTGGCCCTCAAACGCTCTATAATCCTCTCCTCTTTTTGACTGAGTACAAAATTAGGGTCTGATGGCTTAACTTGCCTTCCATGCGGGCTATCCGGAAAGATTGTCTCTGGGTAAGGCGGTAAAGGGGTTTGGCAGCTTAAGTAATCGTACTGTTCTGCCTGTGTTTGAATCTTATT
The DNA here is from genome assembly GCA_049424145.1 of Bdellovibrionia bacterium. GTDB lineage: Bacteria > Bdellovibrionota > UBA1018 > UBA1018 > UBA1018 > JBMSSC01. Next base: position 3,939 of record JBMSSC010000147.1, on the reverse strand, counting down.
GACCCTTCGATCTCCAACCCCTAAAAGTCTTGTGATTTCCCGTTTATTTTTCTTCTGAATCAGAAGCTCCACAATTTTTCTATCCATCAGTCGATTCCTAGTTTGAGTGGTCACAGCATCAAATCCTCCTACTATACTTCTAGAGGCTTTGATGCCGATGTCATTCAAAAACAGGTGCCGTCGGATACCTGGGAATAGGGTACCTAAAACTGCCGTCACTTGGTGGGAATTGCCCCCTTCTAAGTGCCGGCAGTTTAGTGGGATGTAACAAGTAGGCAACGACAAGATGCAGATATCAGTAACGCCAATGAATACTGGAAAGATTACGAGGAGCACAAAAATGCCAAAACGAAGTAAAAATTGGGATGAGGTCCTACAAAAAGAACTCCGCAAGCCTAAATTTGCACGAGAATATATTGAAGCCTCTCTTGCAGAAGGTCTGGCGATTCAAAGTGTGCTCGCTCAAGTCATTCGATCGCAAGGGGTAGTAGAATATGCTGCGATGGTTGGAATCGCAGCTCCAAACTTACAACGAATATTGCGATTCAAGGCAAATCCAACTTTAGATACTCTTCAAAAACTTCTAGCTCCTCTGAGATTAAAACTTGGGGTCATGGAAAGTTCGCCTAAACCAAAGAGGGCTGATGCTTAAAGTGGCCCTGGGCCGGCCGCCAAGTGCTTTTGTACCGATAGCTTTGTTTCGTATGATTTCCAATCGATTTTCAGAAGATCTTCTGCAAGCTACTTGCTCTGTCAGTTAGGGTTATGATTGAAAAGAAAAAAGGCCAAGAAGGTTAGTTCTTGGCCTTTTAAAATGGCTCAGGAGGAGGGATTCGAACCCCCGACCAGCCGGTTAACAGCCGGCTGCTCTACCACTGAGCTACTCCTGAATTCAACTCAGTTAATAAGTTACTCTTTATGCCATCTTATCCGATTTGTCTATTGAAAGAAAAGAGTTTCAGTGCTTAGAAATAAGTTCTTATGGTCCAACTTAAGGCTCATGTTTTTGTTTGCACCAATGAACGTCCCGAGGGAAGCCCTCGAGGCTGTTGTAAGGCGAAAAAATCTGACCAATTAATTCAACTATTAAGGTCCCAGCTCGCCTCTCATGGTGTGGCTCACGAGGTCCGGGTACAGAAGGCAGGTTGCTTAGATGTGTGCGAGCACGGGCCTGCCCTGGTGATTTATCCCGACGCCATTTGGTATGGCTCTGTTCAGCCTTCAGATGTCCCAGAAATCGTTCAGGCTTGGGTTTCCAAGCAGGGTCCAGTCCAACGTTTATTGATCCCGGGAAAGTAATTCCTTCGTTTCAATTCTGCTGACTCAGAGTAGAATTGCGATATGACCAAGTCTCTTGTCAGTGGTGTTTTGGTCCTGATCCTCTTGAACTGTAGTTTTGTCAATGCGGCTTCACCCCCAATCCAATCGGTGGTTGGGCTGCAGTTGGAGGAGGAGGGGGAGGAGGCAAAGGGCGCTCCTCATTCCATTGGATTCTATGAATCGAACTTGAAAAAGCGTTTTGCTTCGGTATTAGCGAAAAAAGTGAGATTTGCGCATGAGGCTTGTCGATCGAAAAATTGGCCTCAGTGCATCCACTTAGCACAGGGTCTTCTTAAGAAATCTCCATTTCAGGATTATGGTCATTGGTTTTTGGCTCTCACTTACTTGGAGCAAGCCGAAGGAGCATTGAAGAAAAAAAATCTCTCTGGGGCTCGTGCTTTTGCTCAGAAAGCTGCGTCTCAGGCACTTCAGGTGCAAGAGCTGCCGTACTCGGTGTTTCTTAAGAAGACGGGGATTCATTTGGCCCAGTCCGAGCTTCTTTTGGCTCGAGCAGATAGCGCCTCTCGCTCCTACTCGTCTTCTCAGCTTCATTACGAGAAGGCTTTTCAGCGGTTTTTATCTGAAAATCAGCTTCAAGAAGTAGATCCCTCCGATCTTGAGGCTTATGCCAAGCTGTGTAAGAAATCGGAGACGCCTCTTTGTTCAGCCTGGGTTCGAAAACTCTATGGGTTTTTCTCAAAACAGAAAAAATCTCTACCTGAAGTGGAGAAGAACTTTGCATCGGTGATGGAATCAGTTCGCTCCTACCGAAATCCAGCTCGCTCCACATTCAGTTATAAGGCACCCGATCAGGATGGGGTGGCTTTCGATGCAGCGATGAAACTTTACGGAGAAGAGCAGTTTAAGTCCTCTTTTCAGGCTTTTGAGCAGTTCTTGTCTGCCTATCCTAAGTCGCCTCTTCGGTTCAGGGCTCAGTACTGGCAGGCACAAGCCCTCATGAAGTTTCAGGGGCTCAAGCAGGCGCAGCCTCTATTTCGAGCTCTCCAGCAAGAAACGCCCCTGAGCTACTATGGGCTGCTTGCTTCCCAGCAGAGTGAGAAATCCATCTTCAGTGAGATCTCGGCTACTTTGCCTCTGGCTTCTGATGAGGACTCAGCGCTCAGTGCAGCCGAGTTTTTTCATCTAAAGCGAGCGGAGTTACTTTTGGCACAGGAAGCCTTACCGCTTGCGGCCATGGAGCTCAAGGAGATAAAAGTCAGAGAGACGCTGTCTCATTCATTTTTAGTTTATCTGGCTATGCTTGCGCACCAGGCTCATGCCCATCTCCTTTCGTTTCAAGTGGCCAGTGAATTGATTTTAAGGGGAGCAGAGGGTGTATTTTCTTCGTATGGCCTTCAGCTGATTTTTCCGATTGATTATCAGAAGACCATATTCAAGTACTCGGATCAGAACGGCTTAGATCCCCTGTTGGTGATGAGTTTGATGAAGCAAGAGTCATCGTTTGATTCCGAAGCCCATTCTCCAGCGGGTGCTCGGGGACTGATGCAGTTGATGCCATTTACGGCGTTTGAGATGGATTCCAGTTTAAAACCTGAGGCTTTGTTTGAAGCTGAGGATAATATTCGAGTGGGGACTCTTTATCTCAGTAAGCTCTTAACGCGCTTTAAGGGCAATGCCGTCTATGCTGTGGGCGCCTATAATGCAGGACCTCATGCTATGGATCGCTGGATTAAGGCCAGTGGATCAAAAAAAACAATGACTGAGTTTATTGAGAGCATCCCCTATCGAGAGACTAGGGAGTATGTTTCTTCTATTCTTCGAAATTACTTTTGGTATTCTCATCGGATTTATGGAACTTCACAGGTGGATTTCAATCTATTTTGGAAGGTAGAAGAGGGAGTGAGGTCAAAAAGTTCCGGCATCCAGTCGGCATTATCCAAGAGAATCGATTCCTGGAAAAAAGGGGCTGCCATTCGAGCTCGGAGGAGTTTATTCGCCAAAAATCCTGAGGGGGAACCCTGAGTGATTTGGCTCTCTTTCTGAAGGGGGCCCCTCAATCCTGAAAAGGGCAAATGTAAAAAACGTGTGTCGCTTCACTTTGATACAAAGGATAATCGGCCGCTGGGGTTTATTGAGAGGAGTATTAGCTCGCTGACATAGCCTGGGTTCGGGGTGTCTTTTTTACGATCTTGCCTTAATCCATGCGAGGGCGGTCTCTGTGCTCAGTCACCTACGTGAGGATCTGTTGATCCATTCAAATCATCATATGAATTTGATTTGATGAAGATTAGGTTCTCGATCCTGCCTTTCAGCAAGTGAATCGCAGTGATGGATCGCTCTTCTGTAAGTCTTCTTTTCGCTCGTTCATTCTGGTCTGATTTTGCTCATCAGCCCAGTGGATCCGAGGTTTGGTCAATTGTTGTGGCGGCTAAGGCGTACGATCTCAGAGCTCAGCTTTCATTTTTGGATTTATTTTTATCTTTTTTTCTAATTTTAAATTTTTTAAACAAAAAAGTAGAGTAAATAATGAAATCGGTCTAAAATGATTAAGTAATTTATTTAAAATACAAAATAATGAGAGAACAAGTAAGTTCCAGGAGGGAAAGTGAATCTCAATCAGCGTGCTGGGTGGGTCTGGTTTTTCTTAGTTTTCTCTCA
>JBMSSC010000146.1:0-5077 GCA_049424145.1 Bdellovibrionia bacterium | reverse complement strand
CCCGCCAGAAGACTTCCGGTAAGTTCAGAGCGCTGCTCAAACGGTAGTCTGTTCGATTGTAAAACGGATTATTAGCCAAGTTCACGGCATATGAAAACGACTCAGTTAAAGCCCAATTTCCGAAACTCAAGTTCTGGGATAAAACGACCCCGGGATTCAAAGCCGTTTGCCCTCCATCATAGTGCTCAAACCATTTGAGATTAAGATTTAAAGTTGTACTTCCTTGCTTTAAAAATTGAATCCGATTCCCAAAAACAAGATTATAATACCGATTAAAGTACTCTAATGTATAACTAGGTCTGTAATCTCTCAGGGTGTGATTGTACTCGAATTCAAAACTAGTGGCCGCAGGCCTTGAAAAAATAAAATGCTCTAAACGCCCTCTGAGATATGCGCTCGCAGAGAGCGTATCATTTTGATAGACCAGCCTTTCATTTCGATTGGAATTGAAAATATAAAAAACCAACACCTCAGGAGAAAAAACCCACTTCTTCTTCCAAACCCAGTCATAGCGAAGATCGAACTCCGTTCGAGTGAAGGGAGAGCCCGTATTGGCTACGCTTAAAATCGAATTATTCGCTTGAATCACGACGTTGCTATCATACTTGAGGTCTTGAGCGACCCTAAAGTTCCAAGCCTTCACCGGCATCCAAGAGCCATTGGCAAACTTAGGCGGTTCATTCAGGGCAAACTGAGCCTCCAGTGAGAGCAAACTCTTTCGAGCCTCGTCAGCCGCCACTCCGAAGGAATTAAAATCAATCACCGCCTGAAAAGCAGGCACAACCCGCTTTTTCACTCGGGTCTTTCTTCTACTCAAATCACTTTCGGCCATCGCACGGTTTAACTCCAGCTCGGCCATCTGAAGCAGACTTCCCTCTTTCACTTTATCTTCATCATCAGGGAGGTTCAAAATCGCTCTGTAAGTGCTGATGGCGACTGCATCGTCTTCCAGGATTTGATGAATGAAGCCCTTATAATACATCGAAGCCCCGAGCTTATACTTTTTTACAATTGATCGCTCAAACGCCTCGAGCGCTGCTCTGAGCTGTTGCGTGGCATAGAGTGCTTGACCCAGCTCATAGTCCAGATCTTTAAACCGAGCCCCGGTTCTCTGAGCGGCTTTTAACTCGAATGCCCCTTTTTCAAACTCCTGCATTCGGCACAAACAGATCCCCTTCCAGTAGGCCAGAACACTTTTCTCCTCATGCGAAAGGGAGTCTGAAGGAAGTTTCATGAGATCTTCATATGCCTGAACATAAGCCCCATTTTTAAAAAGGGCATAAACCTGAGCCAATTGGACTTTGAAATCGGAAAAAGCCAGAGTCGGCGAAAGAGTGATCCCAAACACCAAGATGCAAAACAGCCTTAGCAGAGTTCTCCTCATCCCCTCCCCGTCTCCTCGCTTCAGGACTCATGAACCGAATCCAGTCGGATCAATCCTTAAATGAGACTGGATTGAGCTGTGACTGAGTTTTTTGAATTCAAAAAGTAGAATCCCTTATTCCACGCTAAACGAGAATCGAACATTTGTCGAGGGTGGGATCCCTGACGCCGGTGGCGGGGGCGGAGGGGCACACAAAGGACAAGCCGGGTCTCCATTGGCCGTCGGAGCAAAAGCGGGCAAGGGAATATACGCTGGTGGGGGCGGAGGGGGTGGCGGTAAATTGACGACAATCGGCTGTTGATAACCCCCATAGGGAGTCACCTGAGGCGGAGCAAACGTCGCGCCAAGCACACTCCCGCCAGGCATCACACTGGAGAAGGGAGGAGCCCCCACCCCGAGCACTGCCACACCGACTGAAGAGAGGGGTAATCCCAGAGTGCTTCCAGCACTGCCACTGGCAGAGGGAGCGGACTGACCCACGACCGTTCCCCCTAACGAGGGAGTCTGAGCGGGGGTCTTCACACCTCCTCCAGCTGAGCTCGGAGCTGAAGCCCCGGAAGTCGAAGGCGGAACTGCTCCCTGAGCTGTGGCCACGGGCGGCGCACTCGGCATGAGCCCTTGCTTAGGATCCAGTTGAAAATCCTTCGGAGGAACATAGCTTCCTGTTTTTGCATCAAAATTACCCACAGTCGAAGGAGGAACATACACTCCCGCATTTGCATCAAAGACACTGCCCGGGGGTGGAGCAATGTAAAGCCCGGTTGCCAGATCCAAGAACCCTCCCGCAGGGGGCGCATAGGCCCCGCTCTTCGCATTGTACTGACCCTCAGGCGGAGGAGGAGGGGGACCGACAAACCCATTGACGCTATTGACGGACGAGGAGCCGCCACTCCGAGCAGGCTGACCCCCTGCCGTACCCGTCGCCGAGGAAGAAGAAGAATCCTGAGCCTGGGAACTCCCCTGCTTTTGCACTTCAGCTGAAATTCCTAAGGCTGAAGCCACTTGCTCAGTGGAGGCACTGGCATTGCTTGAAAACGCTTTGGGATCCACCCCGGGAGGAATGGGCGAGCCCACGGACTTACCTCCTGACCCCGCTGCTCCCGAAGAACTATTGCTTCCTCCACCGCTTGTGGATGCACTGCTGGATCCTTCAGGCTTCGAAGCCGCTGCAGCGGGATCGGTTCGTTTTAAACTTTCAAATTGAGCAGGAGAAATTTTCACGGGCAAGGTGGCTTGCGGTAACACCGGGTTGGCAGAGGAAAATCGCCCCTCGGTCACCACAACGGCTCGCTCACTGGCCAGAAGCGGCACCAGGTTCGCCGTTTGAGGAGGACTCATTCCCTCGGAAGGATCCTGTTTGACCATCGCTACAGCTCCCTCAAACGTCACCAGTGAGGTCACGTTGTTTTGAGGGTTGTACACGACCTGAAAATCGGTTCCCCGAACGCCCATCGCTGCACTCTTGGTGCGGACAATAAATTTGATCGAAGGCGCCGTGCTACTTTTAAGTAGAATATTTTTCATCACCTTGGAGCGGAGCTGGCCTTGCACTAAACTAATGTTGGGAACGCCACGGTTACGAATTTCATCTAAACTCAAACTGCTCTCAGGCCCCAGGGAGAGGGATGACTGATCTTGAAGCAGCAGCTTAATGGAGCTGGCAGGGCCAGTTTGAATCATGCCTCCTTCTTGGATCAGGTCTCCTTCTTTTAAGGGGCGCTGCTCGGAGCCCAAAATCTGTTTAACTTGCCCTTTGGCAAGAACGACACGACCCACGCTCGGTAGGTCGGAGAAGGCTTGGGTTGAAGCTAAAAAAAAGGCGAGGCTCATCATGACGACTTGGCCGCCTTGTCCACCTCGCTCCCTGAAACCACCCTGGAGCCATCGATGAGTTCTTCTTCCGCTGAGTTTTTTCATGCGTCTTTCGTTTAACATGAAGTTTTTCCCCTTCAGTTTTCACTCCCTTGCAACGTCAGGCATGCCAGACCGATCTTCGCTCTCTGGCTACCAGCCCACCTCTCAAGAGACCCCACGCCTCATGGAACGATCCTCAGAACGATCCTCAGGCAAAGGGGTTTGAACGATTTCCCTCTCTTAAGAATAGCCTACATTATTTGATTAGAATAGTCGTTTTATGCTCTTTGTGAATTAAATTAATTTAAATGATTGAAATGACTTAAAAAATGAAAAATAGACTACCGTCAGAGGACGATCAAATCTCGACATTCAGGCCTCTAGAAAACCTTCCCTCGATGGTCAGTGAAAATCTCATGATCCCCGCGGTTTAAAACCGATAGAGGTCAAAAATTTCTTCTCGATTGAGCTCGCGGTTTAAAAAAGACACATGAGGGTAGTGGCGTTTATAAAACTCCCTTAGCTCAGGATAGATCTTTTTGAGTCGATCTTGAAGTTGGTGCTGAGCAGCAAAGGCTCTGACCTCAGAAAAGCAAATCGTCCTGGAGCGTTCCTCAGCGGAGAGCGTCCCTTGAGCGGCAACCCACAGCGTTTGATCCAAAGCATGAACCATCTCATGAAATAAGAAAGGAACTAAGACTCCGAGCTCCGCTTCAGGATCGTAAAAAATCTGAGCCTCTCGACCATCAGTCACAAAGGCTGCCCCAAAAGGAGTGCCTGCCGGTGCAATCCACCTGAGCTTTTGTTTTAACTCCACAGGAAGAGATTGAAACTGAATCGACTTTTGCTGCCTGAGGGCGGAAAATCGTTTGATCACCTCTTTACCCAAAACCGACTCTTGGATTAAAGTGAAGACATCGTCTAGCGAGGAGGCGCGTTTTGAAAAATCCACCATTTGAGATTTCATTCGGCCGAATTCTGAGAAAACTTAATTGAACCCTAAGAGGAAATTGCAATGATCCCCTTGATTCGATCGAATCAACCACCTCTCATCGTTGGGCACCGAGGGGCTCGAGCCCATGAACCTGAAAACACGATCTTAGGATTTCATCATGCCATGACAGGTGGGGCTGATTTCATTGAGTGCGACGTCCACCTGAGTCAAGACAAGCAAGTCGTCGTCATCCATGACGATCACCTTCTTCGAACCACGGGAGTGGATGCCTGGGTACAAGAGTTGAGCTGGGAGCAATTGAGAAAACTCAATGCGGGAGGAGACCAGAGGATTCCGAGTCTGAAGGAGACTCTTCAATGGCTAAAACGGCAAAAACGAGAACTCATGCTGGCCATTGAAATCAAAACCTCCGCTCGGGATTCAAGAAAAATGGCAGCTCCTGTTCTTGAGGTGATTCGATCCGAAGACTGCATCGAGCGATGCTTGGTCATCAGCTTTGATCTTCCCACCCTGGTTGACATCAAGGCGCTCTGTCCAGAACTGAGAACCGGATTTCTTTTCATCTCCACGCAACTCTCCATTCAGAAGGCGATTGAGCGGGCGCAAACGGCGCACATCGATTGCCTTTGGCCCTCGCTCCCGGGACTCACGCAAGAAGGAGTAGAACAAGCGCACCAAAAGGGGCTTGGAGTTTTCACCTGGCTGGTTCAAGATGAAACCAGCCTGCGCTTAGCCCTAAAATGCCAGGTCGATGGCATGGGCTCGGATACTCCAGGAGAACTCAGAGAGTTACTCCTTCGAACGTGGAGAAAACCATGACCACGCTCCTCATCCTTGGACTCGGAGCCTTAGGCGTCCTCGCTCGCTATGGAAGTAGTCTAGTT
>JBMSSC010000145.1:0-5097 GCA_049424145.1 Bdellovibrionia bacterium | reverse complement strand
AGTGATGCTCAGCGGTAATAAAACGCACCGTTCCCGATTCTGAGCGCATGACCACCGAATGCGTCGTGGCTCCTCCTCGAGAAAAGCGAACTCCATCTAAAAACGTCCCCTGCGTGACCCCAGTTGCACAAAACATCACGTTTCCTGAGGCTAGGTCATGGATACCATAGATTCGGTCCAACTCGGAAATCCCCATTTTTCGAGCTCGCTCTTTTTCTTCTGAATTTCTGAGCATCAATTGTCCTTGAAAATCCCCTCCCATGCACCTTAAGGCAGCTGCAGCAATCACCCCCTCAGGAGCACCTCCCACGCCCATTAAGACATCCACACCACTGTCTTTTTTACAGGTGGCAATGGCGGCAGACACATCCCCATCTCCAATGAGCCAGATTCGAGCTCCCGTCTTTCTCACATCTGCAATGAGGTCGGCGTGCCTGGGGCGATCCAAAATCACCACGGTGAGGTCTTCGATCTGACATTGTTTGGCCTGAGCAATGTTCTTAAGATTCACCTCAGCACTGGCCTTCAAATCAATTGCGCCCTTGGCATCTGGACCCACGGCAATCTTATTCATGTAAGTATCAGGAGCATGAAGAAAACGACCTTCCTCAGCAATAGCAATCACCGAAAGGGAGTTATTGCCTCCTCGAGCGCAGATCGTGGTGCCCTCAAGGGGATCTAAGGCCAAATCCAAACGAACGCCTCCGCCCTTTCCCACGCGCTCACCAATGTAGAGCATCGGAGCCTCATCGCGCTCACCTTCTCCAATGACCACCTTGCCTTCAAACTCAATTGAATTCAGCATTTTTCTCATGGCTTCCACGGCCGCATGATCTGCCGCTTTTTCATCCCCACGCCCCATGAGTCGGGCACTCTCCAAGGCTGCAGCTTCAGTGACGCGAACAAATTCTAAGGCAAAATTCCGATTCATGCTCTTTTCTCCAAGGTGCGAACACAACGATTCTTCAATGCATTAGGTAACTTAGAACTCAGGATCAGCGTTTTTGCAATGCCCAACTTTTTCTCATCCGCCTGCTCGTCTGGCTGAAGCTCCAAGGTCTGCAGTCGATGAATGCCCCAGGAAACATGCGGCTCAGAGGCGGCTGAAACCAAGCCCGTAGTCACGCCCTCATCCTGAGCCCACTGCACATAGTTGCCTAAAACATAAACGGAGAACCCTCCATAGGATCCATCCGCACTTCGTTGAATCAGCAGATCCGTTCCCAGTGGACCATGATACCAAAGAAGGCTCGAATCCAAAGCAGGAACCGGCTTTAGATCAGCCCCGAGCGTCTCAGGCTCAAGTAAGGATTGAATCGCATCTAATCCTTTTCTCATCAGATTTTCAAACTGGCACCCCACTCGATCTCCTTGAACATACGCAATCCGTGCAGCCACCGTGTACTTTTCTCTCCTAATGTTCAGATGCCCTTCAATTGAAGCGCCAACATGGAAATGAACACGGTCCTTTGAGTCTGCAATGAGAAGAGCCATGCCGCTTAAGGATAAATCGATCACCGAAAAAACTCTTCCGCTCGTCTGAAGGCGAAACTGCTCCGCTGAGAGACTCAGCCGGGGAACCACCCTCCTCTCACACGGCTGCCTCCCCTTTTGAAGACTCCCTGGCAAGACGCTCAGTGGTTGATTCGACTGTTTTTTTTGAGTGGCCATGAATCGCTCCTTGATCTAGCCTTTTTTGATGCTCGATGTGAGATCTCATGCGCTGAGCCGTAAATCCTAAAACCACTTCAGCGCCTCGTTCGATGACCCATCGAGGGGGCCAATGAGCCCCCTGTTTTTCTCCGTTTAAGTAAACTAAGGTTTTGCCTGGCCCCCACTTCTCAAAAATAAAATGGCCGCTTAATCCCTGAAAGTGACCCCTGATGATTTGAAAGCGGATCCGTCGACTCTTGAGCTCACCCTGAGGCTCACCCGCACCTTCTTCGAAAACGATCGTGGAGGAGAGCTTAAAATTCCAAATTCCCCCCTTTAAAGCAAGCGTCTTCGAACTCTCAGAATAAACTGCTTGGTCCACAAAGGGAATTAATTTAGCGTAAAGCCGGTAATCAGTCAGTTCACGGTAGACCCGCTCTTGCGTCGCGTGAACCAGCATGGAGGCGTAAAAAGAATAGCGCTGAACCTCCTGAGAGGGGGGAATCGATGAGCGGAATGACTCCGCCTGAGCGGCTTGCAGAGAATCAAGCGCGGCATGAACCATGACCTCGCGCTCCTCAACCACACGCTTGAACACGGCAGGCTTCAAAAGACCCGCAATCGAAGCAGGGCTTAACGGAGGCCCAGAACCTGGGGTTCTTAAACTCCCCTCTTGGCCCTGAGCTGCCGTAAACACTAGGACACCCAAAACACAAGACCCTGCAAAATGCATTTTTGGGACCCGATGGTGCATGAGCCTATCCAACCCTCCTGAGTCGTTTCACTGATCCACCTCCTCATCAGCCTACCAGAGATCTAAACCAGCCGCCAAAAATCCTCCCGCACCCCTTCTCAGGCTCAGTTTCCGAATTTAGCTCTAGACAATCTGGGTCATTCCCCATTACCAATGAAGGGGAGTGCAAAAAAATCACGATTATCTCAAGTTCAATACGACCCCGAACCTACTGACTCTCTCCAGGATCTTTGCCGTCCCCTTGGTGATCGGGATGCTCCTGATGCAGACCCCTAATTGGGACGTTGCAGCAGGCCTCGTTTTTTCTGCCGCCAGTATTACGGATTACTTTGATGGCTATTTAGCTCGAATTCAAAAGGTGGAAACCATTTACGGCAAGCTGATGGACCCTCTGGCCGATAAGTTCCTCGTTGTCTCCTCTTTGATTCTCCTGCAGCATTTAGGGCGAATTCACCCCATCACGGTCATTCTGCTCATTTGCCGAGAAATGGCCATTACAGGACTCAGGGCACTAGCCAGTGCCGAAGGTGTCGTCATTGGAGCCTCTGCGTCAGCCAAATGGAAAACGGCCACACAAATGGTGGCCATCCCCATGATCATGGCGCAAGATGCTTTTTTTGGGATTCCTTTTAAAGGACTCGGGACATTTTTACTCTACGTATCGCTTGGCATCAGCCTCTGGTCCGCTCAGGACTACGTGGTGCATTTTTTTCGCGGACTCAAAGAAACCAGAAAACAAAAAGCAGCCCAACGAAAACTTGCCAAAGAAGCTAAACGCAAAACCCGCTCGGCGCGATTCTCAATCAGTCGATGATCGCCTCATTTTCAAAAAGCCCGGTCAAAACGCATGTCGTTTTAACTGGGCTGAAATGAAATGGTAAATCCTGTTCCACCCCCGCTTGACCGTCAGATTTAACTAAGATTTGGGATTGGGCTCTGATTTGCCGACCCCCTGCGACCGGGGAGCAATCCAAGGAACATCCGTGTGACCGCCGAGGCGATTCACCGTCCGCGCCATCACAAAAAAGTAGTCACTGAGACGATTGATGTACTGAAGCACGAGAGGTCTGAGGGGCTCAGCGCGGTTCAAGGTGATTGTCTCACGCTCCGCTCGTCGGCTCACTGTTCTTGCCAGATGCAGCAGCGCCGACGCCCGACTTCCTCCGGGGAGAATAAAGGTTTTTAAAGGCTTCAACTGAGCCTCCATTTCATCGATTTCTCTCTCCAGCTGCTCCACTTGTTGCGCGCTTAAGAGATCAATAAAAACACTCTTGCCTCGCGGTGTCGCCAATTCGGCGCCCAGCTGAAACAGCTCACCTTGAAGTCGAAAGACCCGCTCAAACAGGGGCTCTGCAAAGCCTACCTCCGTAACAATGAGACCTAAAATCGCGTTCAGCTCATCAAAACTCCCATAGGCCCGAATCCTGAGGTCATCCTTTGAAACCCGATGGCCTCCAAACAGCGCTGTTTCCCCTGCATCTCCGGTTTTGGTGTAAATTTTCATGCTTCTTGTTATACCCTCATTTTTTTGATGAACCCAAGAGCGAACTCGGAGCTCAATCCCTCAAAGAACGAAAATCCAATGCCAGGACCCTACCCAGATCCGATTTGAGTTTCTCCGATTAAAAATACCTGCAAAAAAGAGCGCATCGGAAACTGAAACTCTTTTTTTTCTGAAAGTTTTCTTGACCAAAAGGCCGCAAACAGATAATACGGTGACACATTTCGGTTGCGGGCTTAGCTCAGTTGGCTAGAGCGCCACGTTGCCAACGTGGAGGTCGAGGGTTCGAGCCCCTTAGCCCGCTCCATTTTTCTACCGGATGTCACTTTCACACCAATCAGTAATCAAAAAATAAAAATAATCTGAATACAGAAAATAAAATCCAAGGAAAATAATTCCTAAAAAAAAGTAGCCAATTCATAAAGTGATTGTTATCGCTAAATTCAATGTATCGTTCAACATGGGTTGGTGTGGCGGTTCTTTTAACAAGTAGTTTCATCTCAAATGCACTCGCATTGCCTTCTTTTTTGGGAAATACTCCAAAATTAGGCCTCATTTCGCCTCAATCGACTGCGCCGTTTCGATCAAAAAACTGGACTCATTCCAACTCAAATCAAAAACTCAGATCCCAGGTGATCCCCTCATTTAGTCAAAGCGGGGTCTTTCCTCAACCCGAGGACTTTTCTTCGGATCAAAGCTGGGAAGAGTTTTGCATGAATCAATGGAAGTCCTCTTTAGGAAGACTCCACCCTGGAATTGAGATCGATACGCATTGTCAAAACCTAATCTCAGGGTTCATGGCTAACTTCGATGGCTCAAGAAAAAAAGAAACCCCCTCGGAAAAAGCCCAAGCCAGAGCTTCGGATGAACCCACTTCGTTTGAAACCCAAGAATCCAGCGGACCCAGCGGGCCCAAGCCCCAGGAAGCCATGAAGCTCCCCGGCGGTTGGTACGCCATTGCTCTTTCCAGCGAGGTGACTCAAAAACCGATTAAACTTAAAAGATTTAATCTTAACCTCGTTCTCTGGCGCGCAGAGAATGGAAAAATCATTGTCATGGAGGATCGATGCCCCCATCGCTCAGCCGAGCTCAGCGAAGGCACCCTTGTGACGGACTCCAAGTTTGCAGCAAAAAAACGAGGCACCTGCATTCAATGCCCCTACCACGGACTTCAGTTGGATCAACATGG
>JBMSSC010000144.1:0-5143 GCA_049424145.1 Bdellovibrionia bacterium | reverse complement strand
ATTTTGTGGGGATTTTTTTAGAGTTATTTCTTGATTTAAAACGTCGGACTCTAAGGTCCGTTCGCTTGTCAAAAAGATGGTCAGTTTTTTTGGGGCAGGGTTGAGTAAATCAACCCCTTGAGTCCCAGTTTAGGATAGAATTGAAGGAAGTATGAAAAGAAGAAATCAGAAAAAACACCGAGGCTCTGAGCCAGAAACGAAAAACTCGCGCTTTCATCCAAAAAAGAGGCAGAAAACGAGGGACTCAAAACCTCCAAGGGGTCAAAAGAGCCGGAGAGAGTTATTTTATAAAGCTACAGTTGATAAAAATAAAAAGGGGTTTGCCTTTCTGATCTTTGATCAAAAGAGCATACCTGATGCGTTTGTGCCTCCCCGAGAAGCCCGGCGGCTTTTTTCTGGGGATCGCATTGAGGCGAGGTTTGGGAAGTCACGGCAATTGGTTGAGATTCGGGTACTGGAGCATCGCTACCGCGAACTGGTTGGTCGTTTCCGTTTTCACTCTAAGGTCGTTCAGGGGTGGGTGATCCATGAGCGCAAGCGATCGAGGGAGGAGGTTTTTCTTCCCGTTATAGACCGAAAGAAGTGGAAAAACATTCAGACGGGTGATTGGATTCGGGTGGCCCTTGAGTTTCATGAATCAGGACCGTTTTCAGTGACCGGTGAAATTACCCAAGTGTATGGAAAGACTTTTCCCGCTTCAGCGGATTTGGGAATTGTGGCTTCGGAGTTTGGTCTACAAGATGGATTTACTCAGGAGACCTTAGAGGAGGCTCGTCACTGTCGCTTGGAGGTCCCGGGAAGGGATTTAAACGGACGAAAAGACTTGCGAAGTTTGGGTTTTGTGACGGTCGATGGGGAGACGGCTCGAGATTTTGATGATGCCATTTACGTGGAGAGGAATCCCTCAGGGCATACCCTTTGGGTGGCTATTGCCGATGTCTCTCACTATGTGACGGAAGGCAGTTCGCTCAATCGTGATGCGAGGGAGAAGAGCACGAGTGTGTATTTTCCGGAGCGGGCCTATCACATGTTGCCCGGGGAGTTGTCTGAGGGATTATGTAGTCTCAGGCCCAACGAGCCCCGGCTCACTTTAGTGGCTAGGATCGAGTTTGATGCTTCAGGCTTACGCAAAAGCGTTGAAGTTTTTGAAGCCGTCATTGAAAGCAAGCGGCGATGGACCTACACGGATCTCGAGAAAGACAGAAATCAGCACCAGGGCGATTCTCATTGGGAGTATTGGCCGCATTTTGAACTCTATGAGCGCTTAAGGCAGGCTAGGTTGAACCGAGGATCTATTGACTTTGATTTGCCGGAAGCGCAAGTCCTGGTCGATGAACAAGGGGAGGTCATCACCATTGAAAACCGTGAGCGCCTCGATTCACACCGATTGATCGAAGAGTTCATGATTGCAGCCAATGAAGCGGTGACCGCCTGGATGATGAAACGCGACTGGCCCTTTATTTATCGCGTGCATGATGAGCCCTCACAGGAAGCTCTGTTGAAGTTTCGTGAGTTGGCACACCACTTAGGGGTTTCGGTTCGAGACTTCAGTTCGTCGGCTAAGTCCATGTCAGATCTGATCCGAAAATTAGAGGGGCATCCTGCGCAGATCCTTTTGAACCTGGCTTTTCTTCGTTCTATGAAGCAGGCCGTTTATACGCACGCTCATGGGGAGCACTATGGGCTTGCATCAGAGGGTTACACGCACTTTACGAGTCCCATTCGACGCTATCCAGACTTGATGGTTCATCGCTTGATTCGCATGGCTCTTCGAGCCGGAGCAGAAAAACAGTGCCCGCTTGCGCCGCATGAGCGCAAGCGCTTGGAGGAGGAGCTGGCAGAGCTCACCGAACACTGCAGCTACCGTGAGCGATTAGCGGCCGAAGCGGAGCGAGAATCCATTCGACTCAAGCAAGTGCGGGCTATTCAAAAGCATGTGGGCGAGGTTTTTGATGCGAAAATTGTGGGGATGATTGCGGCTGGCCTCTTTGTTCAAATCTCAAGCCCCTATGTGGAGGGCATGGTTTCAGTGGATCACTTCCAAGATGACTTCTATGAGTTCATCGAGGAGAAGATGATTTTCAGGGGGTTTCGAACCAAGAAGGTCTTTCGAATTGGCGATCCCCTTTCAGTGCGTGTTCTCCATGCCGATCTTGAAAAAAGAAGAATTGATCTTGAGCCCGTGTATTCTTCGAAGTCAAAATCCCAGGCTCACTTGAAAGAAAAAAAGAAAAGGTGAAGCGATGAGAATCTTCAGTGCGGGTCGCCAGCTCGGGCAGGCCGTCAAGAATATGGGTCGTTTGAAGCAGATTCTTGCCATCTTTGCCAAGCATGGATTTGCCGATGTGGTGAACCGAATGGATTTGGGAAAGTTTCTTCCAGGAAACTTGGGGGGCTCCGCAAAAGATGAGCAATCGGAGAGCACGGTTCCAGAACGCCTGCGACTTGCGTTTGAGGAGCTGGGGCCTACGTTTGTTAAATTTGGTCAACTCCTCTCGACTCGTTCCGATCTTCTGCCTGACTCCTACATTGAGGAATTCGTGAGGCTTCAGGATAATGTTCAGCCCCTTTCCTTTCCCGTGGTCAAAGAAATCGTGGAATCTGAGCTGGGGAAAAAAATTGAGGAGGCGTATTCTTTTTTTGATCCCACTCCTTTGGCAGCGGCAAGCATCGGTCAGGTCCATCAAGCCAAGCTCTTGGATGGAACAACGGTGGTGGTTAAGATTCAGCGCCCTGAGATTGAAAAACTCATTGAGACGGACGTTTCTCTTTTGGCCTTCTTAGCAGGGCTTATGGAGAAGTACGTGCCTGAGACTCGGATCTTGGGTCCTAAGACCATTGTGGATGAGTTTTTTAGGACTCTTGAATTTGAACTCGATTTTGTCGTGGAAGCCAATAACATTGCCAAGATTTCAGAAAACATGGCATTCATGCCCGAGGTGGTCCTTCCTAAAGTCTACCGCCCCCTCTCCACGCACAAGATTCTCACCCAAGAGAAGCTCGAAGGAATTCGGGTGACTGACATTAAGGCTTTGGATCAGGCTCAAATCAATCGAAAGGCGCTGGTTGAGATTGGAGCGAAAGCATTTTTTAAATCAGTCATGATTGATGGGCTTTTTCATGGGGATCTTCATGCAGGGAATTTATTTGCTCTGCCTGGAAATCGACTTGGAATTATAGATTTTGGAATTGTTGGAAGACTCTCTCAGAAGTCAAGAGATCAGCTCGCAAGCATGGTGATGGCGCTCTTAACTGAGGATTATGAGAATCTCTGTTATGAGTATGCGGAGCTTGGATCTCCTGAGTCACCCATTGATTTTGATGCGTTTCAACGGGAAGTAAGAAATGCGCTTTCTCCTTACTTGGGTTTGCCTTTGTCTGATATTAACGTGGGTAAGGTCCTCATTGAGGCCACAAAAATTGCCACTCGTCATCAGATTAAAGTCCCCGGTGATTGGATGCTGGTGTTTAAGGCCATATTAACGATTGAAGGGATGGGCAGAACCTTAGATCCATCCTTTGATTTGCTTTCCATGGGCCAAGAGCTCGTGAAGGATCTGGTGAAGAATCAGTACTCCATGCAACGCCTGACGAAGGATATGCTCTGGGTGGCAAAAGACTTCTTAGTCCTTTTTAAAATTCTGCCTCGTCAACTGCGCTGGATGTTCCGAAAGTTCAATAGCAATGATTTTGCCATTGAGGTGAAGTCCCCTGATTTTGAAAGGCTTCGGCGCCAGCAAGAAAAAAGCTCCACTCAGTTGAGTCTCAGTATTCTCGTCGCAGGTCTGTTCATGGCAAGCAGTCACTCGATGAGTGATTCCACTCAGCCCCTGATTCTTGGTTATCCTGGGCTTGCTGTTGTTTTTCTGGGGCTCGGGTTTTTCTTTTTGATTGTCATGATTTTTAACTTTTTTAAGAAGTAGAAATTCGGAATTGCTTGGGCTCTTTTAAGCGAGCAGCTTAAATAAAATAAATGTAAAACAATTTTTTATCTTGAAGTTCTCCCTTTTGTTTGAATACCTTGAAGGGAGAACTTCATGTCGGTTTTTTTTCTTGTGAGCGAGTGCAGGTGTGGGTGTTTCAATCGGGTTGTCATCGCAGGAAGAACGCATGAAAAAACAAGCAAGAGGTCAAAGGGGGCGATCGGGGTTCAAGATGAATCCCAGGAGGGATTCTGACTTTGAGCTCCTTGGGGGAGTGTGCTTTTGCGCCTGAGAGGCATCCATTTGAGGTTTTTTTTTGGGTGGAGCCAGAGGAGCAAGGCTAAAGAGTTTTGCTCGCGTTTTTAGGGGTTTGGCTTTGATTCAGGGGCTTCTCTCTCGAATCGCTTTTTTTGGCCGATTTTCATGATTCATTCATGGTTCGTTCAATCTTTGTTCATACTTTGTTCATACTTCAGGGAGGAGAGGCAACGTGTTGGATCCAAAAATTTGGCAACGGTTTTCGGTGGTTCTGTGTGCACTGGGTGGGTTGGGATTTTTTTCTCCAGAAGGCAGCGCCTACGCTCGGCCCTCCTCAATCGCTCTTCAATTACGTTCGGAGAAGCAGATCGCAGTGGGGCCCTCGTGTCGCTCTCAGACTGGAGATCTCATCTGTCTGGGGCTTCGCTACGTCGTCTACGAGGATGACCAGGGGAGGGCTCTTTTGACGCCATCAGAGGTGATTAAAAATCTCCGTGCCATCAATCAGAGCTGGTCCTCCTGTGGGATTCAGTTTCAAGTGGATGAGTACTGGTCAATTTTTCCCGAGAAAATGGGTTTGAACCTGTTTCCTGCAAACGAATCGGAGCTGCCTGAGATTCGAAATGCGTTTTTAAGTGATTCACAGCTTCTTGTGGTCACGACGCAAAGCTGGAACCGGGATGGATCCCTGGGCCATACGGCAGCCAACGCATGGACGAGTCTTCCTGGGGAGGTTCCCTACGGAGTGGTGATGGAGGATTCCGTTGGGGCCTTTCCCAACCTCATTGCCCATGAGCTGGGTCACTACCTCAATCTTCTTCATGTTGAGGATCAGCAGAATCTCATGAATCCTGTGATTTATACGGACTCCTTTGCTTTAGATTCACAGCAATGTGAGGAGGCTCGCGGGGCTGCGCACCAGTTTTGGAAAAAGATGATGAGCTGAGGGAGGGTAAGAGCGT
>JBMSSC010000143.1:0-5207 GCA_049424145.1 Bdellovibrionia bacterium | reverse complement strand
ATTAAATAGTGGTTTTTTTAAACGTCAGTGATCGTAAAAGAGGGGGTGGTTTCCGTTGGGGTCAGCGGGTGTGGAGATTGAGTCACTTCTCCCAACAGTGGTAGGATCTCGGAGATGACTTGAAAGATCGTGCCGAGTTCTTCCTTTGTGGTGCAGTAAGGAGGGACGGTGTAGATGACGTTACCCAAGGGTCTGAGGAGCACGCCCCGTTGGATTGCTTCTTTTCGGATCCGAGGGGCAAGCTTTGAGAAATACCCCATTCCGCCGCGCAGTTCGATGGCTCCGATGGTGCCCAATTGCCGAGTTTCAAGAACGAGCGGGTGCTTCTGAACTTGTTTTAGGTGCTCCTGAGTTTGCTCGGTGATGAGGCGAATCTGAGCTTGGGTTGCCTCCGATTGCAAGAGCTTCCAGGTGGCAAGAGCGGCAGCGCAACTGATGGGATTTGCCGTGTAGGAATGTCCGTGCAAAAAAGCCTGCGAGAGGTTTTCAGAGGTAAAGGCGTCAAAGAGGGTTTGGGTGGTTAAGGTGGCAGCCAGCGGGAGAAATCCACCTGTGATTCCCTTAGAGAGGCAGAGCAAATCGGGAGCTTCACCCACTTGCTCAAACGCAAAGGCCGTTCCCGTGCGGTAGAACCCGGTGAAGACTTCATCAAAAATGACGGGGATGCCTAGAGACTTGCAAAGACGCATGCCCTGTTTCAGGTAGTCGGGGGAGTAAGTCTTCATCCCTCCTGCTCCTTGAATGAGAGGCTCGACAATCCAGGCCGCATACGATGATCCGTTTTTTAAAAGGGTTTGTTCCAACTCCGTTAGATCCCCTGGTGTTACAAAATCCACCGGGGCAAGCAGGGGTCGAAACAGCGGGTGCATTCCGTCTGGGTCACCCACAGCCATGGCGCCAAAGGTATCTCCATGGTAGCTGCCTCGGAGGGCTAAGAACCGAGTCCGAGTCTCAGGGGGAGTTTGATTTTGGTGAAACTGATAGGCCATTTTTAAAGCAATCTCAATGGCGGTGGAACCATTATCGGAGTAGAAAACCTTGGCAAGTGAAGCGCCGCGTTCCTGGCAAGCTTGGATGAGGGTTTCGGCAAGCTCAATGGCAGGGGGGTGCGTGAACCCTGCAAACATGACGTGCTCTAAGGTTTGAGCTTGTTTTGAAATCGCATGGGCGATCTGAGGATGTCCGTGTCCCAGGAGGTTAACCCACCAACAGGAGATGGCATCCAGTAGGCGAGCACCTCCTTCGATTTCAAGGGTGGAGCCCTGAGCTGCAACAATGGGTAGGGGGTCTTGGTTTAACCCATGTTGCGTGTAGGGGTGCCAGATGACCTGTTTGTCTTTTTCAATCCAAGATGAGTGCACGGTGAGATTTCCTTTGGAACTCAAGGAAGTGGGCTTTTCTCCTCTTGTTCGTCCGATCTATCTAATTTTTTTTCTTTTTCTTTTTTTTCTTCTTCTTATTCTATTTTTTTGACCGCATTTTAAGCGGAGGCCGTCTCAGGGTTTTCTGGGGGCTCTTTTCCAAAGTTGGGATCAATGACCTCTAAGTACCCGCATTCTTTTTGGGAACACTTATGCATGAGTCCTGCACGTTTGGTGACCTTCTCTGTGAGAATCGGAAACTGGCATTGAGGGCAGGGCTTGGCAAGGGGTTTATCCCAGCTCGCAAAGGTGCACTTGGGCCATTGATTGCAGCTGTAAAACAGCCTTCGGTAGCGGGATTGCTTTTGAGCAATTTCGCCGGTTGAGCACAAGGGGCAGGCAATGCCGAGAGTGATAGGCTGGGTGAACTTGCAGTTGGGGTAATCACTGCAGGCGAGAAATTTACCAAACTTCCCCGATTTAATGATCATGGGATTTTGGCACTTTTCACACTTCTTGTCTGTAAATTCTTTCGGGATGATGACGATCTTGCCTTGGTCGTCTTTTTTAAAGTCCTGGGCGTTTTTGCACTCAGGGTAGTTGGAGCAGGCTAAGAAAGAGCCCAGTTTGCCCCATTTGATCACCATGGTGTGATTGCACTTGGAGCAGTGAACGTCAGTGGGGACTTCCTGACGCTTGATGTCCTTCATCTGCTTTTTAGCTTTTTCTAAAGTCTTCTCAAAAGGTTTCCAGAACTTGCCTAAGGTTTTTTTCCAATCCGCTTTCCCCTCTTCGATGTCATCGAGTTGGTTTTCCATTTCAGCGGTGAACTCGGTGTTTAAGATGTCGGGAAATGAACCATGAAGAAGTTCGGTGACAACGGTGCCGAGCTCGCTCGGGTAGTAGCGGTTTTCTCGTTTTTCCACATACTCGCGATCTTGTAAGTTGGTGAGAATGGTAGCGTAGGTGGAGGGTCGCCCAATGCCCTTTTCTTCCAGATCGCGAATCAGAGAGGCGTCTGAGTATCGAGCAGGGCCTTGAGTGAAGTGCTGAGAGCCGGTGAGGCTTTCAGCGGTGAGCAGGTCGCCTTCTTGAATTGGAGGGAGCTTCAGGGCTCCGTCGGAGTCGGATTTTTCGTTCTCCTCTTGGCTGTCTAGGTAGACGCTGGTGAAGCCAGGAAACTTCACCACTGATCCTGTGGCTCGAAACAGATAAGTGTTCTGATCCGAGTCTTGGGCTTGAATGTCAACACTGGTTTGATCATAGACAGCAGGGGTCATCTGCGAGGCCACAAAACGATTCCAGATCAATTGGTAGAGCCGGAACTCGTCTTTCTCTAAAAAAGGTTGAACTTTCTCAGGGGTGTACTCCAGTGAAGTTGGGCGAATGGCTTCGTGGGCGTCTTGAGCGCTTTTTTTCGATTTATAGACGTTGGGCTCTGCGGGGAGGGACTGATGGCCGTACTGAGCCACAATGAACTCACGAACAGACTGAAGCGCTTGCGGTTCAATTCGAACGGAGTCGGTTCGCATGTAGGTGATGATCCCGTTGGTGCCCAAGTCGCCTAAATCCACCCCTTCATAGAGTTTCTGAGCCAGAGCCATGGTTTTTTTGGCACTAAATCCGAGCTTGCCTGAAGCCTCTTGTTGCATTCGGCTAGTGATAAAG
This sequence comes from Bdellovibrionia bacterium, assembly GCA_049424145.1. Lineage (GTDB taxonomy): Bacteria > Bdellovibrionota > UBA1018 > UBA1018 > UBA1018 > JBMSSC01. The sequence goes on along the minus strand of JBMSSC010000143.1, from coordinate 2,178 downwards.
GGGGGCTGAGGTTTTCTGCTTCGTTCCTTTTGGTCAATCTTGGAGATGCTCCAAGGTCTGTTCTTTAAGGATTGAATCAATTGGTCCGTGGTGGCTTGGTTGGGTAGTTGAGGCTCTGCTCCATTGACCTTGAGCAGGTGAGCAGAAAAATCGATTTGATCTTTGGAAAACACGCCTTGGACTTGCCAGTATTCTTCTGGTTGAAACGCTTGTATCTCTGCTTCGCGATCCACTACCAGTCGGAGGGCAACGGACTGAACGCGTCCTGCTGAGATCCCTCTGCGGACTTTATCCCAAAGCAGAGGGCTGATCTTGTAGCCCACTAGGCGATCTAAGATACGCCGGGCTTGTTGGGCGTTGAATTTATCAGCATCTAACTCCTTGGGATGCTTCATGGCCTCTAAGACCGAGGGCTTCGTAATGGAGTTAAATAGCACTCGATGAATCTTCTTTCCGCGTGCCTTCAGCTCTTCGCGAATGTGCCAAGCAATCGCCTCTCCTTCGCGGTCGGGGTCGGTGGCTAAGTAAAGATCCGGAACTTGTTTTGCAAACTTCTTGAGCTCTTCAATGACTTTGGCTTTTGCTGGGATGATTTGGTAATCGACTTGAAAACCTTTTTTTGGATCCACCCCCAGTTTGCTTTTGGGGAGATCTTTGATGTGCCCCACGCTGGCTTTGACAATATACTCCCGGCCAAGGTACTTCTGAATCGTCTTAGCTTTAGCGGGGGACTCAACAATCACAAGGGCTTTTTTGGCCATGCCCTACAATAAGCGAAATTGTCTGGTTTTTTCAAGAGACAGCTTTGGACTTTTCTTTCTGAATTTAAAATTAGTAGTGTAAATCCATCCACCATTGGGGCCTTTCAAGCGCTCGCCGAGGCTGGATGAGTGGATTGAGTGGCTAACTCAAGCCAGCTTGATCCGAGGCTATGAATGCCCCAGAAGGGCTCCGCATGATCTCGATCCAGGAGAACTTGATTGCCGCCTAAGAAGGGATCCCCTGGGAAACACGGCACAGCATAGCAGGTGCGGTTCATCTGTCGACACCAAGAGGCTGTGTTTAACGCACCTGAGCGGAAACCGGCTTGAACCATGAGAGTCGCCTTGGACCAGCCTGCAATCAAGCGATTACGGAGCAGGAATTGATGGCCCAATCCCGGCTGCCCAGGAGCGTACTCTGAGATCATCAGGCCTGAGGCCTTGAGAATTTTCAACCGAAGGGAGCGATTGGGTTTTGGATAGTCTTGGTCGATTCCTGTTCCGAGAATAGCGATCGTTGGGAGCTGGTGCTCAAGGGCGGTTTCATGGGCTTGCGTGTCCACGCCGCGGGCAAATCCTGATACAATCACCAAGGGAAATGAGGTGAGGGCGGGGATTTCTTTTTGGATTAAGCCCAGGGACTTTCCCTGAGGAGTCCGCGTTCCCACAATGCTCAAGCCTCGCTCGGGGAGTTTTTTGAGCAAATCGAGGGCTTCCTCTCGGCCTTGGATGTAAAGGCGAGAGGGGGGGTGAGGAACATCAAGGAGTTCGGGACTCAGGTGCGAGAGCTCGCGTGCGCTGAGCTCCCAAGTGGGAAATTCGGGATCAAGACGGTGATTAATTTTTTTCATGGGATTTCAGGATTCAAAAAACAATCCAAAAAAACCCAGGATTCAACAGCAAGCTAGTCCTGAATTCAGACCTTAGGTTTTATTTTGCGACAGTCAAAAAAATTCCCGTGCGATCGGTTCTTCCGTCCTTAGAGATCCGCAGGAGGAGGTAAGGGCGCATCACTTGAGGCGGTCTCTGTGGTTGAGGGCTTCTCTGCAGCGCCTGAAACCGGAGGAGTTGAAGCAGGGGGTGCGGCGAGTGGATCGCCTGGTGTGGGAGAAAGTGGATCCGGTGTCAGCGCTGAGGAGGAGTCTGCTCCCGGAGTCGTAGGGCTCTCCATGGTGCTTGAGCCGCTCTGGGATTGCTCAAGGGGTGGAGGCGTGGCAGGTGCATCAGCTGATGGAGCTTCCGCGGGTGGGGCGAGGCTCATCGGGCTGCCTGAAGCAGGTGCTGAGGAAGCATCAGGGGGTGCAGCAGGAGAGGGAGAAGGAGAAGGAGAAAGAGACGTAGGAGAGTCAGGTTGGGTCGGCAGACTCGGGTCGGTTTTTTTCTCAGCCGCAGCATAGGATTGAGGGTTGGTGCTTAA
>JBMSSC010000142.1:0-5214 GCA_049424145.1 Bdellovibrionia bacterium | reverse complement strand
ATGCCCACCCTTCCGTTTTTTAAAATCACATGGGGATTCGACCGACTGGCTGATGAGCTTCCGTTACCGACAACAAATAGGGGATCAGTGGTAACCCAAGAGGTGGGGCTTTCAGATCCGAGGGAAGCATTATATCGGCCGATTGTGAATTGAAGGTAAGAGCGAGATTCACTCGATATCCCAGTTGAAAACGAGTTTTCTCCTAAGGAATAATTCATGCTCCCACCAGTTGCAACGCTTGAAGCACCACTTGCGGTATTGAAATCGCCGCCCCCTACAAAACTCTTTGATCCACTAGCTGTGTTAGACGTGCCAGAACCTACAAAGCTATCCGCTCCCATTGCAGTGTTGTAGCTGCCACCGCCCACGAAACTATCGAAAGCACTTGCGGTGTTGTTGTCACCACCTCCTATAAAACTTTCATTCGAGGAGGATTCATTGTATTCCCCGCCTCCGATGAAAGAGTTATGACCACTTGCGGTGTTATTGTCGCCTCCTCCTACGAAGCTGTCGTCGCCACTTGACAGGTTCGTGTCTCCTGAAACAAATGAGCTATAGCCTGAGGCGCGAGAATCGTATCCAAAACTTGCCGACGCATAGCCTAAATTGCTCGGCGTAAGAGAGAGGCTGTCCACTTCACCCGCAAAAAAAGCTCCTCGTCTTCCATCCCAAAACAGGGTCGTGACATCGCCACTGCCACCCGTGTGATTGGGTAACGCCAGGGCATTGCCTGTGTCCCAGGTCCGGTACGGAACGACTAAGTTGCCATTAATGCTCAGGGCGTCAGTGGGATTACTCAAACCGATGCCAACCTTACCTCCTGAGACCACTAGGTTACTCGCTCCCACCATCAATCCATCCGACGGAAGAACCAAGGCGCCCGTGAGGGTATCGCCCGCCCGATTTACGGGGGTGTAGCCCAGAGCCGATTGCTTGGCATCGAAACGGACATAATCAAAATTTGACAGGAGACCTGCAGTGACTCCACTTTGGTTCGCATAGGGAAGATTGAGCGTGTGGGTGGTGCCTGAGGAGTTCCAATTGGGTGCGCTTCCCAAGGTTCCCATGCCCAAGCTTTGAGTCGATTCGCTTATGCCGTTGAAAGATTGGAGGCCTGCTCCTGAAATACCCAAAGTTTTTACCTGGGTTCCACTCCAATACTTAATGGTGTGAGATGAGGAATTGTACCAAGTTTTAGAGACGTCCAGGGGTTGCAGTGTGCTGGAGAGAGTGGATTCTTCTGTGTCGGTGTAGATTCCCAACTTCAACGTGGAGTTTCCTGAGAGATTCAAGGATCCGCTCAGAGTATCGCCGGCTCGGTTGACTGGGGTAAAGCCCAGGAGGTCTTGCTTGGTGCTGACGGCTTGGTCGACATAGGCTTTCGTGGCTGCTCCAAGGCTTTCTTGAGGATGGCCTGAGAGGACTAAGAGTCCAGTCAGGGTGTCGCCCGATTTCAGGACGTTCAAAGAGGCTCTGCCCGTCAGGTTTCCATTGAATTGTGCTGTGATCGTTGCTGCACTGAAGTTTCCCGCAGGATCTCGCTTGACCAAAGTATCTGCCGTGTTGCTTGAGGTAGCGCCCTGAACGCTGGTGGCTGCAGAAGCCAGTTGTGCGCTGCTGACGCCTCCGACTGAGTTCACGGTTGCTGAAACGGAGCCAGGTCCCGATGCCGTCACATCCCCTGAAAGCGCAGTCAGGTAAATGCCCGAATCTTGCTTGCTTGCTAAAGCAGTCAGTACGTACTGTCGAGTGACTGCTCCTAGGCTTTCTGTGGGATCTGCATTTAAGATTAAATCCCCAGTTAACGTATCCCCGTTTTTTCTGACAGGAGTGTAGGATAAGGCCCCCGTGACATCCGAGCTCAGTAAATTAACGGATCCTGTTCGGGCATTAAAGGAAGTCACAGCGCTTAGGCTGCCTAGGCTCGTAGCAATCTGGCTATCGACATAATTTTTTGTTGCAGCTTGGGTTGCTTGAGAGGGGGGGCCCGGTAGAGTGAGGTAGCCAGAAGCATCAAAATACGACAGGGCATTGCCTACGGAGTTTTGAAATTCCAGTAATCGGGCACTTTGAGACGTGCTTCCTTGAATGACTTGGGCTGTGACGGACGGCGAGGAAGCGATGACTTCTAATTGAGCCTGAGGAGCAAGACTGCCGAGACCGAGTTTTCCTAAAGCCGTAAGGACCATCTTGGTGATCGAGGGCTGATCAGAGGAGCCCGAGCTTATGCCTTGAGCAGTTTTAAACTCAATCTGACTGCCTGCGTTTCCTGTGGCCATGCCCGAGGAGAGAATCAGGTTTCCACCTGCTTGATTGGTGGATCCACTGGAGGCGCCACCGGCGGTTAACGTGAGCCAACTGCCTGAAGAATTAATCGTGGAATTTCTTTGGACCTCGATGGATCGATCTCCCGCTCCGCCTAAGCTAATGGCGGCTGTGGGAACCGAGGTGCCTACACCTAGGCTTCCCACCGTAAAAGACGTTGATCCTGAGTTCAGGTCAATGGAGGCGCCTTTCTTGATGTAAAGCGAGTCATGGTGATGAAGTGCGGAGGCATCTTCAAAGCTCGTGAGGACGGAAAGCGTACTGAGGGAGACGTTGCCTTGAGCGGCTATGCCTGAGGCCGAGCGGATCAAATCCTGAGGTTCAAGTCCCTGAAGGCTTTGAGCAACCGTAGCTGAGGCTTGAGACCCAATCACCAGGTCGGGAATTAAAGTGGAAGGAATACCCGTTAAATCGGGAGTTACCGTGACTCGAAGCTTTCGTGAGTCCCCACTGCTGGGCGTGTACCCGGACGGGCATGTTGGTCGGACCGAGTGCCCCGGAGAAGCTTGATTTGAAAATACATTTTTCATGCTTAAGCCCGGGTCTTTATTGGTTCTCCGAGTCGAACCGAGAGGGGATCCTACCTGGACTGAGAATAAGCCGTTGGTTTGCGTTACGTTGACATTGGCTTGGAGCTCTTCGTAAAGCAGACAGGTTCCGCTCGGGTCGTAAATGGAAAGACGCAGCTCCACAAAGTCCAGAAGCGGGGCCGTGCCTGATGCATTCATGAGGCGACCTTGATAGCTGAACGAGGGTGAAGGTTCCGCGGCCAAGCCCAGGTTTGAAAAAAGACAGGTGCACAAGCCGATCTTGAGGATCAGGCTTTGAAGTCGGCTTCTTCGGTTTGAGGGGAGTGATTCACTTGCTCTCCTGAGAAGATTTTGGATGGACTTCAATACCATACCTTAATTATCGGTTAATGAGTCTTAAAATTCAATTTTTAAGTTGAAAAATGAGTCTCGCCTCTTGGGGGTGTCTTGATTTTATTCGTCAGAAGGTAGAATGAAAAAAATTACAATAATTGTTATTTATTTTATTGAATTGATTTGAATTGATCGGGTGGCTCAATAGCCTTTCAGGTGTGTCATTTCAGACCGAGTAATTTCAATAGACCGCGTTGTGGGGGTGGTCTCCAGCTCAAGCCGCACTCGCCAAACACACGGGGAGGTCCTTGCTACTTGGCTTTCATACTCGGGCCACAGAGAAATCCATTCTGAAATCACGATGGCCTTTCGTTCCCAGAAGTAAGAGTCAATGCCAGCCTCTTCGATTTCATCTTGGCTTTTGAGTCGGTAAAAGTCCAAGTGGATGATGTCGCAGACTTTGGAGGTGTACTCATGAGCTAAAGCAAAAGTGGGGCTTCCAGCTGGGGGTTCACTGACTCCTAACGCTGCGATGAGGGCTTGAGCAAAGGTACTCTTCCCTGAACCCAGTGTGCCTTCGAGAAAAAAGCGGTCTCCTGCTTGGGTTTCCTGAGCTAGGTCCCGAGCAATTTGCGCGATCGCTTCTTCATCGCAGCCAGACGCGGCTTTCCACAGGGATTGAGGTGTCGGTTTTGATTTCTTTAAATGCATTTCCAATGTTCTCAGTGATGTCTGGAGCCGTCATGCCTCGATGGCCCAATTCTTTGGCCGCAAAATCGCCTGCCAGACTGTGGAGATACACCCCCAGCAGCGTGGCTTCAAATGGATTCATCTTTTGGCCTAAGAGTCCTCCAATCATGCCGGCTAGAACGTCTCCACTTCCTGCCGTGGCCATTCCGTCGTTGGGGTAGTGGTTTAAGTAAAGCATATCCTCAGGCGATGCAATGAGAGTGGCAGCCCCCTTGAGAAGGACCGTGGCATGAGTGAGTTCGACGGCTTTTCGAACGGCTGCCACAGGATCGGCTACGATCTCTTCTTTATTGAGTTTGAGAAGACGGGCCATTTCTCCTGGATGAGGCGTGAGCACTGTGGGCGCTCGTCGGTTCACAAGACTGCTGTGAAGCTGGTAGTCGGAAACGAGGTTTAGGGCATCCGCATCGAAGACGACCGGGCCCTCATAGATCGAGAGCAGTTCTTCGATCAGTTCTTTGCCCTCGGGTCTCAGGCCTAAGCCTGGGCCAACGACGATGCTTGAATAGGAATCCAGGCTTTTTTTATAATGGTCATACTCGGGCCCCGAGAGGTGCAGGGGAACAGCCATCGTCTCATTGGGGATTCGGGTTAAAAGGGGGTCAAAGCTATCTAGCCAACTGGCAACCGTCACCATTCCCGTTCCCATCTTGTGACAGGCTTGAGCCGCCATAGCGATGGCTCCAATGCGACCTGGGCTTCCACCGATTAACAGGGTGTGACCGAAGGAGTTTTTATGACCATAGCGATCTCGCTTTTGAATCAGAGCGGTCATAGGGCTTTTCATGAGCAGGAACTTATCTCCCTCTTTTCGGAAGCGGGGAGGCAGCGAGATGTCCACGTTGACCAGTTCGCCCCGTCGCGCAGCGCCTGGAGGCAAAAAGTGGCCGAGTTTTGGGAAGCCAAAGGAAATGGTCAAATTGGCAAGAATCGAAGTGCCATGAATCATTCCCGTATCCCCATTGACGCCTGTGGGGATGTCTAGGGCAATGACTTCTGAAATCGGGGTGGCATTGATGGTTTCTACCAGATCGTAAAACACCCCTTCGAGGGGCGCCCTTAAGCCCGTGCCTAAGATCCCATCAATCAGGGTGAAAGGACCTGCAGAGCTTTTGAAAAATTCCTGTAAATCCGTTACGTTCTCTAGATGCGTGAGCTTCGCTTTCATCTTCTCCAGAATGGTGAAGTTCTTTCGAGGGGCGCCTTTGTAATGGGGGCCTGCCTCAAGGTGAAAAATCCTCACTCGACGTTCCAGGGAGAGGAGTCGTCTGGCCAC
>JBMSSC010000141.1:0-5217 GCA_049424145.1 Bdellovibrionia bacterium | reverse complement strand
AGTATTGAAGAGCTCAAGCAGAAGGATCTGGAAGGTTTTCAAAGCATCGTCACACTGGCTCAGATGGTTCACCAGGGAGAACCGTTTTTAGGAGAAATCGAACGCTCCCGGATTCTTCCTCAGTCCTGGAGCGAGGGGCTAACTCAATTCTTTCACTGGTGTCAATTGGTGAGGTTCTCGGATTTTAAAGATTTGGGGAGCTTTCCTCATTCGATCGAGGAACACATTCTGTCCTTAAAAGACTCCTGCCTGCAAGTTGAGCAATATGAGTGGGGCGTTTTTCGACAAGGTGGGTTGGTTCAGTTTCTCTTAGACTCCTACCTTCATCTTTTGGAGCTCCGGACCTACTACGAAGCCCTGCGCACAGGAGATTCAAAGCTGAGCTTTATGGCCAGCACCTATGAGTCTTTACGCTACTTTGAAACGCTCTTTGAGTCTTTGAAGAAAATGAAGGACTCCAGTTTGGGGAATCAATTTCGGATGAATTATCATTTTCTGGTAGAGGGTTTAGGCAATTCCTTGGCCTTGAAAAGCTTTCGAGGATGGATGAAGGATAGTTTTTCAAGCCGCTTGGACTCCCATTCCTGGGCTAAAAAAAGAGGACTTTTTGCGGCCTTAGAGAGTTGTCGTACGTTTGATCCCTCGCTGGTCTGTCTTTATCCCAACCCGAATAAAAAAAGCGCTTTACTGGAGGAGTGGAAAAAGTGGTGTCTGGGCCCCCAGTCGCGCGTGTGTCAGGCCTTGTCACGTTTGAAAGATTTAAAAGAGCTGGGTCTGGAAAACTCACCTGATTTTCTTTACTACCAAAAACTCTGTGAGGGGCAATCCAAGAAGTCGTCGTCCTTATCTTCTTTAAACGCTCAAGAACATGAGGAAATTCAACTCCGATCGGCGTTCAGTTCGCCTGAGTCTTGACTTTAGCTTGCAGTGAGCCATGTAGAGATTCATTTTTTTGACAAAAAATATCAATTCCTAAAAACGGCTCAACTTTTTTAATCCACTTTCCGAAATGAAGTTGAGAGGGGTTTGAAGGCAGGATCAACCCCTTAAAGTCAAATAGGGGAGAGGGTGAGTCATATGTTTGATCTCGGAATTAAAATCTTAGTTGTGGATGACATGTTTGCGATGAGAAAGCTTGTGACGAAAGTCTGCAAAGAGATTGGATTTAAGGACTTTACCGAGGCGGCGGATGGGGCCATTGCTTGGCAATTGATTCAAGAGTCTAAGCCTCCGTTTGATTTGATCATTTCGGATTGGAATATGCCCAACTCCTCAGGCTTAGATCTCCTGAAGCGCGTCAGAGCGGATTCTCGGTTTAAAACCTTGCCCTTTTTGATGGTGACTGCTGAGGCAGAACAAAGCCAGGTGGCTCAAGCCATTAAATTGGGAGTGAGTAACTACATGATTAAGCCGTTTACGTCCGAGGGTTTAAAAGACAAGTTGGAAGCTATTCATAAGAAAATTCAGTCTGCAAAGGCGGCTTAATCCTTGTTCAACCCAAGATGCAGTGCATCTTGGGCCGGTATGATTTTAAAAAGAAAGGAGGTCTTCAGTTTTGGGGAATTCACCTATGGCTACAGAAAATCAATCCACTGAGAATGAAAAAATTTGTGTCCTCATCGTAGGGAGAACTCCTGCCGTTGATGATGGGATAAAGGGGATTCTGCCGATTGTTGATATTAAAGAAATGCCCATGAACATCGACGCGCTGCTGGATCCAGTGGAGCCCATGCCCTCGATCATCATTTGCGGCATGCCCCCCGAGGGGGTCAACATTAACGAAGTAGCTCAACTGCTAAGCTCCCAGTACTTGGGTGTCACGAACCTCCTCGTTTGCGACGTTGCGGCTAAGTTGCATCGGGATTCTTTGCTAAAAAACGGGTTCTCTGAAGTGTTCATGTTACCGCTGGATAAAGTTTATTTAACTCAGTATTTAGCTGAAAAAGCTGCCAGCATTCGGAAAAAAGGGAAGGTCTATAAATCCGTGAAGACGGGAGATATTGATCCAGGGGATGATCTTGAGTTTGACACCTTCTTGTATCTGCCGCTGAACAACAAGCATGTTCCCTACACCTCTGCAGGGGCTGCGATTCCCCAAAAGAAGCTCGATAAGCTCAAATCCACAGTGATTAGTAATCTTTATGTAAGTGCAAATCAGATGAATAAGTTCTACGAGTACAGTGCAAAGAAGCTCAAGAGCGTTCAAGGAGACACGACACTCAGTGAGACGGAGCGGACTGAGAAGCTTCGTAACGCAGTGAGAAATCTCTTTGGGACAATGTTTAGTGAATTAGCCGACTCCACTGAAAGTGGAAAAGCCATTGTCACTGAAGGGCAGAATATTGTGAAGAATCTGATCAACGCCAAAGCCGGAGGAAAGATCTATGAAAAGATTCTTCTGCTTTCGGTGGATGGAAATGATCTGTACTCTCATTCAGCCAACGTTTCTTCCTATGCTGCCTTATTTGCCCTGGGCTTGGGTTTAGCTAACGTCGAAGATATTGCGCTGGCAGGATTGCTTCATGATGTGGGCTTAAGCCGAGTGAATCCTGCCATTGTGGCCAAAGAAGAGAGCCAAAGAACTCCTGTTGAGCAGGTGGCTTACCAAAACCACGTGGATTACAGCTTAGAGAAGATTATTGAAAAAAAGTTAGTCGTCTCCGACTTAGTCCGCAAAATCATCCTTCAGCACCATGAGTATTTCAATGGTTCGGGGTATCCAAAAAAGCTCGTGGGGGCTCGAATCTGCGTGGAAGCTCAGATTCTGGCTCTAGCGGATCGATTCGATGAGCTCATCACGGTGTCAGAAGGCAAGGCAAGAATCAAGCCCATTGATGCCATGAAGAAGATCTTAGCAGATACAGAAGTGTCCAGTAAGGCTCAATTTGACCAAAAATTGGTCAAGCATGTCTTAGAGCTGTTCTAGGATTTTAACGCTGCTTCGATCGTCTGCTTCAATAAAGCCGTATCAAAGGGCTTCTTTAAATAAGAAAACGGGCTGAAGATTTGACGCCAAGAGGGGTCCTCAGGGGATTCTGCCAAGAGGATAAATCGAAGAGGGCGCTTGGAGGATTCAAACGTGCTTAGGACTCGAAGAAGTTCCAGACCATCCTTTTTTGGGAGGCGTTCAGCGCAGATGACTAAGTCAAATTTTTGACGATCTGCTTTAAAAGCCCCCTGTTGCCCATCGGAGGCTTCAATCATTAAAAATTTCATTTGGATCGAGGAGACGGTTTCCTTGATCAACTCGCGAATGGCTTGGTCTTTATCGACGATGAGGACGGAAATTTTTTTGTCTAATGTCATAATAATTAATAGCTTATAAAAATTAATAGGAATAGCAACCGGTGGACACCGTTTTTTGAGGTTTTTCTGGGACAGGCTGAAAAACATTGTTTTGCGCTGAGTCAGTAGTCCGCAGCGCTCGTGCAAGAGGGAGAGTCTGGAGGAGGGATTTTCAGCCGAAGACGCGGTTGGGTGAGTGCCGATGAAAAGGGATTCCCAGCATTTGGGAGCACGTTCAAAATAAGTATGCCTTAAATCATGAGGAGTAGATTTTGGATTCACTCCTGCTCTCTTTCGCATTCTTTGCCATCCCAATCCTATTGAGCGTAACCGCTCTATTGCTGTCAACCTCAGAAGGGAAAAAATACTTTGAGTTTGAGGAAAGAATCTGGCGTTTTATGATAGAAAGGACCTCGGAATCTTCAATTAAGGCACTAAATGAAGATAATAGAATTTTTCCATCTGGTCATAGGTCTTATCCGCTTTTGATTCTCGTAGTCTAACAATCTTCCGGCAGAGCTCCTCGTAGCGGATGAGATTTCTACTCTTCGGCTTTTGCCCAACTTTTGGCGTGGAGATGACGACGTCGCCAACTTGATTGCCTTTCTTGATAGCACATTCTGCGTATTTTGACTGTCCAAGGAAGATCAGGGGCCTAGAGGCGAGAGTCAGGGGGCCAAAAGAGAGCTAAAAATTTTAACCAAACGTTTTGGTAAAACCCCGGAAAAAGGGGTAAAAAGAAGTAGAATCAAGGCCAACTTGAGTGATTTTTGCTTTTGTTTTCAAGGTGATGTCTCTGATTTAATTGATTTTTGAATGGTCGGGGCGGCGGGATTCGAACCCACGACCCCTTGCACCCCATGCAAGTGCGCTAGCCAGGCTGCGCTACGCCCCGACGATTCCTTCATTGGAGATCACACTAACAGAGCGGGTCATTGACTCGGACTCGCTCTGAGTGAAGTCTCTGCAGCTTGAAAGCCACAGAAGTGAGTCCTACTTACCGAGATTTAGTGAGTTTTACAATCCTTTCCTCAAAAGAGGGCTCATTTTTCCTGCGACTTCGTTTCGGGGTGAGTCAGAAGCGCTGAGAGGAGCTTGCCCCAAGAGGTTTTTTGATGAAACGAGAGGGTCTGGTAGGTGGCGATGTGCTTTTGATAGAGGGAGAGGCTCGTGGGAAGCCAGATGGACATCCCTAAGGCGCGTTCGTAACCAGGGGTTGCATCATGGGCTAAGATCATTTCTCCTAACGCAGTTTCAAGGGCTTGGAGTTTGGGCTGATTCAGGGCGGTTAGGCTTGAGCGTCTGAGGAGGCGCACAAAATCAGTCAGGTCGCGGTAATCGGAGTAGGTAAAACTCTGAGCCTCATGGGCCAAGTGGAGGACCTCCGCTTGATCGGAGGGACTGAGGTAAAGGAGTTCTTCTGTCAACTCCTGGAGCCCTTGCTCAACGGCGTTCATTTTACCCAGATCGTAGGCTGCAAATGTGGCGTTTTGAGGATCATTTTGACTGCCCTCGCGGTAGGATTGGACAAATTCTTCGGTTAACAGTTGACCCACTTCCGCAGCGCTGAGTTGAGGTTTTCTTGCCCAGCGCTCTAAAATCGCATCATAGGGCCATCCTTCTCCAGCCTCAACCTCTTCGGATCCTGCGTAAATTTGGACATCCTGGGAGACCTGGGATGCAATTTCAATCATGCCCATGAGGCAGGCGTCACTGGCATACAGATCCACCGGATGACCGATGATTTTGGAGGCTTCTTTTAAGGCTTGAGCTAACTGGTGGGTGGAAATGGAATTGCCTGTCTGATCATCCCAGCTGATGTCCGAGGGATGAAAGGTGCCTGGGGATGAGGATTTTAACCGAAGGGCGTGCCAGCCACTCCCATGATCCCAAACGTTAATGAAGTAGTGGCGTGCGGGAAAGTGGGTGACT
>JBMSSC010000140.1:0-5251 GCA_049424145.1 Bdellovibrionia bacterium | reverse complement strand
CTGCAAAGACTGAGGTTGAAAAAACCCCAGCTAGTAGTGCAAAAGATAAAACTTTCTTGATTGTCATATTCGCAAAATCTCCTATCGCCAATTCACATTCACTGAGATCGATTCACTCATCAGAGACTGGCTCCATGAGTGAATCGACTGGGTTTAAAATCTGATTTAAATCAGCTTGTGATTCTGCGAAGGGCGTACCAAAGCCTGCCGAATCGCTTCATATAAAGTAATGGAGACGGCATTGGAGAGATTCAAGCTTCGGATTCGACTGGAAAACATAGGCAGGATAAACGTCTGATCCGGATACGATTGTAGGATGTCCTTAGGGAAGCCCACCGTTTCTTTTCCAAAAATAAACGCAGCTCGTTTAGGAATTTCAATTTCATAGAGCGTTCGATGCGTTCCAGTTTCTAAAAAATAAAAGGGCGCCTCAGGTTCGTGCAGTCTAAACCAGCCCAGCCAGGCCTCAAAGTTTTCATGTTGATGCAGATCGACGAATTTCCAATAATCCAACCCTGCTCGCCTGACTTGTTTGTCATCGATAGAAAAACCCAGTTTTCCCACGAGATGAAGAGTGCATTGAGTGGCCACGCAGAGCCGACCGGCATTTCCCGTATTGGGAGGAATTTCGGGTTCAAAAAGGACGATATGGTAATGAAAATCAGGCTTTGGCACCTGCTCAGACCGAGGGACCGGATCACCCTTCTTTTCAACGACCACCATGGACTGACCTCCTCAAACTTCCTCAAAGAGCAAAAAACAAGAGGATTCAGTCCCCGCTTGCTTTTGCTCAGCTGGATGGATCCTTAAAAAACACAACTTTCATGGCTCAAAAGCTCAAGTTTGACCGGCAGACGTCCGAACCTTCTTGTTAAGATGACCCGACTGACTGCTTTTTTTAAAAAAATAGGCCTCAGGGGAGCCCTATCAGGAGTCCTGCTGATGGGACTCGTTCCCTCCGCATTAGCAGGGGATTACGCTCAAACACTGGGCTTGGGAGTCCATTTTTTCACAGGCACTGAGAACTCTAGCCTCACTGGATCCAATGGTTACTCTCTGCACGTCGGAGCAGAAAAGAACAAGGGTTTTTTTCGGCCCTCCCTTTCCACGGACTTCTCCTATGCTGCAGGATCCACCTCGATTGCCTCGTCCACCTATGGATACAGCATGTATTATGGACAGTTCCTAGGGGGTTTTAAAGTCTTTGCCATTCCAGAGGGTTACATTCAACCCTTCTTAGGGGTAGATGGAACCCTAGGCAGTGCAATCTTCAAAATCACAAATCCCCCTGCGGGAACTGACGCCAACACCCTGGGATTAGCTTATGGCTACGTTCTCTCCATTGGGGCTAACGTCTCCAATTCCTCCAGTGGACGAGCATTCCGCCTTCAGGCCCAGTACTGGTCGGTGAGCAGTGCCTTAGCTGGCGTTTCTCCTTTTTATCTCAATGGGTTTCGCTTTACTCTAGGCCTCGTATTTTAAACCTTCTTTTTCCTTCCCTGGGATCGATTCAGTGTTTTTCTTACCGTGTCTTTCATCCTCATTCAACCCTTTGATTTGTGAGAAGTTTTCCTACTCTAATCCCCCTTCCAGCCTCGATGCGAACTCTTTTTTTCATTGATTAACACCTTGCATTATTTTTCATCTCCGTCTAGAAAGAAATGTCTTAAAAAGGGGCAAAACGAGATCGAAAATTCTCGCTGACTCAGAGTCGAAAATAAAAAACGATCTAACTGAAACTAAGGAGAACTATGCAGAACTGGGCCGTAGGTTTTGAACTCATCAAAAAAGGGGGATTCATGATGATTCCTCTTCTACTCTCAGGCCTCGTTGCTTTGACGGTTATCCTGGAACGATTCTTTTTATTGAACAAAAACTTAAAAACACCCCAAGTCACTGTTCAAAACGCCCTCAATCTCTTGGCTCAGGGACACATCTCAGAGGCCCTGCAACTGGCGGAATCCCATCTTGGACCGGCTTGTTCGGTCTTAAAATGTGGATTGGAGAGCTTCTCTTACCCCCTACCTGAGTTTGAGCTGAAGATTAAAAATCGAGCCGAGGCTTGGATTCCCCTACTCGAGAAACGGATCGAATGGATCGATACGGTGATCACCGCAGCCCCACTCATGGGCCTCTTAGGGACCATAACAGGCATGATGGCTTCCTTTGAAAGCTTATCGGCTCAAGGAGTAAAAGATCCTCATGCCATCACAGGAGGAGTCGCTGAGGCTCTCATTGCGACGGCCACGGGACTCATCATCGCCTTAGTCTGCTTAGTTTGTTATAACCACCTCACGTCCCGAATCAAAGGGTTCATTCAGGAGCTAGAATCCCTGGGCTCCGAGCTCACCGAGCACAGGCTTGCTTCGGATCGCACCCGACGTCCCCAGAGCATCTCCGCTCAGCCAACCCCAGGCTTAAGTCCAAGCCCCCTGACCAGCATCCTCCAGAGGGAACCCGCAGGTGCATCCTCGAGTTGCGTATGAAGCTCCGATCTCCCACCCTGAAGCGAGCCCGAATTGAAATCATTCCGATGATTGACGTCATTTTTTTTCTCCTCGTCTTTTTCATGATCTCATCGCTTGCTTCTTCATCCATGAATGCGATTGGGGTTTCTCTTCCCCAAAGCTCAAAAAAAGCCTCTCCCTTAGACCAGGACGTGATGGTGAGCATTCAAAAAGAAGGCGCTCTCTTTGTGAATCAGAAGGCCACTGAACTCCAAGCCCTAGGTGCCCTATTGGTCCATGAAATGAGGGAGAACCCAGAGCAAAGCGTAGTCATCCGAGCCGATCAAGGGACGAATTACGGCTTTGTAATTCAGGTCATGGATGAGGCCAGAAAAGTTGGAGTCAGAAAATTTGCCTTAGCTACTGAACTGAGCCAGGAGCCCTCCCGTTGAGGAAGCACAGGGCATGAGGATTTCCAGGGAAGCTGAAACCCACTCCCTCTTCTTTTTTGGGGCCTTGGCTTTAGCCATCGAGTCCTGTGTTGTTTTTTTGGTCGGCAACCCCTTCTTCGCATTCAAAAACACCCGCTCCTCTATCCTCAATCAGCCTCATCCAGAATGGGTCGAAGCCAAGCTCTAATCAGCCCCCCCCCGACTTCTCACCCACAAAGCACACGAAGGGCTGCCCAAAAAGCGGCAAGACTCAACGCTCCTCTCCAAGTCAAATTTGCAAAAGAAAACCCCTCTGACGTTGCCATCCCCCACGGTAGAGGAAAACCAGGTTGAATCCGCCCCTCCTCTGCCAGTGGATCATGGTCCGATCTTAGTCTACGGTCCTTCTCCTGAGATCCCCGCCTCCTTACAGACTCAGGAGATTAACACCTCCGTTGGCATTCAGTTCCTCATTGACTCCTCGGGGAGGGTTCAGGCTCAACTCACCACCTCCAGCGGGAACGAGGAACTCGATGCAATTGCCCTGGAGACGTTAAAGAAATGGGTTTTTCGACCCGCCCAAAAAGATGGCAAACCGATTGACTCAAAAATTAAATCCCAAATTCATTTCTTAGTGAATTGAGAGATTGGAAAGTTTGATTTACAATCATCGGCAATGACAACTTTTCAAGCCATCGTATTGGCCATCATTCATGGAATCAGTGAGTTTCTTCCCATCAACTCCAAGGCTCACCAAGTGCTCCTGCCACTGGTCGTAGGCTGGCAGCAGCCGACAGGCTCTCAACTGGCCTGCTTTTCCTTAGGAGGGCTTCTTGCGCTGCTGATTTACTTTAGGCACGACTGGGCCAGCATGATCTCCTCCCTCCTTCAGGTCATTCTCTACCGAAAGCGCCCGAAAACGGTGGACGAGCGATTGCCACTTTTTTTAGTCGCAAGCACCCTTCCGCTCTTACTGGCCACGCCTTACTTCAGATCCTGGGTCAGGGATTTAGATTGGAGCCCTCTTCGGATCACAACCCTCTTGGTGGCTCTCAGTGCTCCCCTTTGGTTTTTTGATTATTGGAGTCGCAAGATCAAAAACATCTATGACTGGAATTGGATCGATGCCATCTTCGTAGGAATCATCCAATGCTCAGCAATCCTCCCCGGAGTGGACCTGTTTTCTGTCACGTTAATTGGGATTTTCCTTCGAAACTACCAACGAGAAGCAGCCGTGAAGTACGCCTATTTTGCAGCACTCCCCATGCTGATTTACCGCGTGAGCACTGAATTCAAAGAAATCAGCTTCTCAGCCCCTGCACCCGCCCCTGAAATGTCCTGGCTCTCTTTTGGGACCGCCACGGTGGTGAGTCTTTTTGTGGGATTACTTGCCATTGGAGGCTTCACCAAGCACGTACAAAATAAAGGAATGGGCCAATACTTTTTTTACCGGATTTTTATTGGAGCAGGAATTTTTGGTCTTTACTGGGTCAGGGGAAGCCTTTAGAAATAAGGTTCACGAGCATCGAGCTCGGAGAAAGGCACATGGCTCCCCTTGACTAGGACCCGAATTCGATTGCTTCAATGGATTTGTCTGATCACCTGCATGGGCTTGAGCCTGGGGATAGAATCCCTTGCCATGGGGCCCGCAAAGCCGCACTTAACCACGGTTGAGAAAGTGGACCTGGGTCGTTACCTGGGCAAGTGGTACGAAGTTGCGCGCCTCCCGCAGCGCTACGAGAAGGACTGCATCGAGGCCACAGCCGAGTATCGCCCGTCTAAAAAAGAGGGAAAAATTGCTGTTCGTAACTCCTGCCGCAAACTCTCTTGTGATTCTGAACCCGTTTCTGTGGAAGGAACGGCACGCGTGGTGGATCCGGTGAATTTCTCTAAACTCAAAGTCTCTTTCTTTTGGCCATTTGAGGGAGACTACTGGATTTTAAAGCTTCACCCCAACTATGAGTACGCTGTGGTGGGAGCCCCCAGTCGCAAGGCGCTTTGGATCTTAAGCCGTACCCCGCATCTGGACCCCAGCATCTTAATTGATCTTTTATCCGAGTTTTCAGGGCAGGGATTCCCCACCGAACGAATGATTTTTAATGAAATCTGCGAGTGAAATCAGACTCCAAGGCACCTGATCTCAGGCAGAATCGAGATCTGACCCCTTAACGGCCACACGGATTACTGGCGAACCCAAAAACGGTGAAGGCCGTTGTTAAGTTCTGTCTGCCGGTATCATCCAAATAGGAGACAGGGCAAACCGGCTTTCCCCGAAAAAAAACATGGTACTGAACGCGGGCCGGCTGCCCAAGGTATAACCCACCTTGGGAGAGAACCACCCCAACCGGAGAGCCACGCGTGACATAAGCACCG
>JBMSSC010000139.1:0-5295 GCA_049424145.1 Bdellovibrionia bacterium | reverse complement strand
TGCATGAGACACCCAAGGCGCAGCACCTAAGCAAACACCCAAAAGGAACCAACAAAGAGGGATGAATTTCAAGCGTGTGATCATAGGTCTTTCTCTCGATCGTTAGAATTCAGTTTTTCTACCTCAGGCCCACTTGCGAAAGCCGATCCAGCAGGTTTTTAGTCATCGCTCCGGTTGCCCCCCAGATGCGATGGTTTTGATAATAAAAAACGTCTATAGGATACTGGAGGCTGCCTGCTTGAATCCACTCTTTTTTATAACCCTGAGCCTCGGAGTGATTGGAAGAATGGGTCAGCAAACTCGCACTTTTCATCAACTGATCCAAGGGGATCCAAACAGCGGCTGCCGTTTCCTCAGGAGCAAGCCGAAGAGGAACCTCATCCACCGGCAGCTTTAAAAAACCCACCCAGGGCTCAATGAAATAGCCCGTGACCGTGTAAAGGGAGGGTAGACGCCCTAAAACTTCCACTTGATCCTGGGGGATCCCCACTTCTTCCCAAGACTCCCTGAGCGCGGCTTGCTTCGGATCAGATGTTTCATGAGGCTCCACCCGACCGCCGGGAAAGGCCATTTGTCCTGGGTGCGATGCGACCGTCTCGGTTCTCTGGGTAAAAAGCAAGGCGGGAACAGGCTGGGGCGTGCGATGAAGAAGACCGAACAGGACGAGGACGGAGGCTAAGACGGCTTGCCCTTGGAAATGATCTTCCAACTCGCGATGAACGCGATCCGAGTAATGGAGGTCTAAGGCAAGGGCAGAGACAACCTTTTTTTTAAACTCCTCCATCAGCGCTTGGTCCTCAACTGAATCCCGAGTCGTTGGGCCTTTCGGTACAGGGTTGCCCGATCAATTCCTAAAATCTCAGAAGCCTTGGACTTGTTGTACTGAACGGTCTCTAACACTTTGGAGATGTGTTCTTTTTCCATATCCTCTAACGACGTTCGAGAGGGAGCAGAAGAAAAACGCGAAGAGGAGGAAGAAGGGGCAGAAGATGAGGTCATCAACCCATCGAGTGAAAAGTCCTCGGGAAACAGGATGGAGGTGTTACTTAAGGCCACGGCTCGCTCCAAGGCATGCTCCAGCTCCCGAACATTTCCAGGCCAAGCGTACCTCTCCAAAAGCCTCATCGCTTCATCGGAAACATGGGAAACCGCTTTTTTGTTCTTTTCAGCATATTTAGCCAAAAAATGATCCACGAGCAGCGGCAAATCTTCCATACGATCTTTGAGCGCAGGAAGCTCAATGGAAATCACTTTCAGCCGATAATAGAGGTCTTCTCTAAACTTTTCACTTCTGACAAACGCCTCTAAATCTCGATGAGTTGCTACAATGATTCGGACATCGACTTTTTTAGTCTCATTTGAACCGACGGGTTTAATCTCACTTTCTTGTAGGACGCGAAGCAAATTAATCTGAAGAGAATGAGAGATGTCTCCAATCTCATCGAGGAAGAGAGTTCCCCCGTGCGCCTCTTCAAACAGTCCTTTTTTATCCGCCACGGCCCCAGTAAAGGCCCCTCTTAAATGCCCAAACAGCTCGGACTCCAAGAGGTTCTCGGATAAGGCCCCACAATTGATGGCCACAAACTTCTTCATCCGTCGATCACTGTGCTGATGAATCGCACGTGCGACGAGTTCTTTTCCCGTCCCACTGGGGCCGGTGATGAGGACCGTGCTCGAAGACATTCCGGCGCGGGCCAAGGTTTTGTAGACTTCGACAATTTTTGGCGACTTGCCCACGAGGCTTCGAGGGGTCTCCTCCAATGAGACTGAGTGAACTTTTTTATTCCTTAAGGACTCCAAGTGCTTAACGGCGCGGGCGACCAGGGCTTTTAAATCATCCAGCTTAAAGGGCTTACTCACATAATCAAAAGCCCCAGCCTGAATGGCTTCAATCGCCCCTTCCATATTCCCAAAGCCCGTCATTAAAATCATAGCACAGGGAAAACACGAGGACTTGGCCTGACGAAGCACGGCCATTCCGTCCAGCTCACACATACGAATATCGGAAATCACAATGGGAAAATACTGCTGCTTTAAGACCTCAATGGCGACTTCCCCATTTTCAGCCAAGGTTACTTCATAGCCTTCTTTCAGTAAAACTTCTTGAAGCAATCTGCGCGTCACATCGTCATCATCAACGACTAAGACTTTTAATTTCATAGATTCATTGGGTACGGGAGCCTTAGAGTGATTCGAGTCCAAACGCCTTCTTTGGACTCGATGAATAAATCTCCCCCATACTTATGGGCGATTTCTTTGGAAATAGACAACCCTAAGCCCGTCCCCTCTCCAGGTGATTTTGTCGTAAAAAATGGCTTTAAGACATTCTTCAAATCCACTTTGCGAATTCCTTCTCCGGTATCATAGATTGCAACATCGATCCACTGTTTGCCAGTGGATTCAAAACGAGAGGTTTTCACTTCCAAACTCAAGCTCGATTTACTCCGGTTCTTCTGCTTGGATTTCATGCTATCTAATGAGTTGGTGAAAAGATTCAGCAAAATATGCTCTAAATCCAAAGGCACCGCGCGGATGGGTCCTATGGTTCGATCTAAGTCTCTTTTCACTTGAACGCCCAGGGATTGAACCCTGGGATTGAGGATTTCTAACGAACGATCCACGAGTTGATTTAAGTCCACTAATTGTTTTTGAGAAGTAGGCTTGGCCGTACTCTGAAGGAAGCTCTTCACAATTCCCTCAATCTTAGAGAGCTGTCCATGGACCACTTCAAAACGAGGACTCATCCGCACGCCAAGCTCAGGCGGCAGATCCTCTTTGAGTAATTGGATATGACCTCCAATGGCGTTCAAGGGAGTCCCCATCTCATGAGCAAAACTGGCCGTGAGTTGTCCCATTGCAGCCAGCTTTTCACTATTCATAAGCTGCCGCTGAAGCTCTTGAAGGCGCTCGGTGAGCTCCAGGTTATCGGACTCCGCTTGAAGTAAAAGACGATCATTCGCAATTGTTTTTCTTAAAAAGTAACTTAAGAGAAGAATTAAGCTCACCACGCTAAACGCAGCCCCTGCGGCCGTGAGACTTCGTAACGTTGAGGTGACTCGTTCAATGGACTGCGTCGAGACGATCAAGTGCACCATCCCTAAGATTTTCTTCGGCGCATGGGGATCTCGGGATTTGTGCTCAATGGGAACCCAGATCTTCCAAGCCCCCCCAGAATTGAGATCAGCCACAAACTCGCTGCTAGGAGACTCCACCACGCTCTCAGGAAGACTCAGCGGATCCTCCTCCACACTTGAAGCAATGACCTTGAGCGTTTTCAACAGGGGATCTCGCGTGATCACATCCATGCGTGTGATATCCGGATGGGCACTGATCACATCGGAGATGGCATTTTCAACCGCAACGCCCGGAGTGCTTGCGGTCAGAAGTCGGGAGCGATCGATTTCAGCAGCGAGCGTTTTTGCCGAATTCATCCCCAGCTGTTTGAGTTCCTCCAATAATAACGGAACTGCAATCCGGTTTTCAGCATAAGTCACAATCAAAAATGTAGGAAGGATCACCGCTCCCAGAATCAAGCTCACTTTGGCTTGAAGATCTAATCGCTTCCGAAAAATTCTCATGGCTGGGCCTTTGAGAGAAGATCAAAAAGTAAGAAAAAAAAAGCCGAGAAACCCAGATGGATTTCTCGGCTTTTTTTCACTAAAGACTCTTCAATCTTAGTGATGTTCTCCACCTTCGTGGGTTTCTGCAGGAGCGGCAGGAGCTGCTGGAGCTGCTTCTGCAGAAGCTGCAGGAGCTGCAGCGGCTTCAGCTGCTTCTTTCTTTGCTTTTGCTTTTTTGCCTTTTTTCTTCTTTGCTTTTTTGGTCACAACCGTCTTGCTGGCAGCATTGTCAACGGAAGTGTTTTCAGCAGCAAATGCAACAGCGTTTAAAGCAAACAAAGCAACAACGAGAGTCACAAGTGACTTTTTCATACCCATCTCCTTGATTTAGTTTAAACCTGCTATCTTCTCAAGATAGCACCTGACATGAGTAGAAGCAACTGCGATGCCAGAAAAAAAATATTTCATTTCAATGAGTTAGCCTAAAATCTCAGCCCTGTTGCTGTTGCAATCAACGACTCAGTGAGGCGTTTTGCGACACCTCTGATCTCTCCATTCCCATCCGATTTCAAAGAGGGTCTTTCTTTTTTCACCCCTGATTGCTAAGCCATGCTGTTCGAGCAATCTCGAGCTCATCAGATGAAATGCAAGGTGAGCTTCGAACCCCATGCCGAAAAGAACCGGGAGGAGTGAAAAACAAACGATGATTGAGACCTGGAAAAGCCGCATACAGAATCCCAGACGCCAACGAGGGATGAAAATCCGCTCCCAAGTGGAAAACGGGATTCGCCATTTTTTTACCTCCCAGGGGTTTTTAGAGACCCGCACCCCGCTGCTTGTTGCTTGCCCAGGGATGGAGCCTCACATCCGACCTTTTCAGGTCCAAAGTACGCTTCGCCCCGATGAGCGCCTGTATCTACCGACCTCCCCTGAGTTTGCGATGAAGCGTCTTTTGGTGGGAGGGCTAGAGAAGATTTTTCAAATCACCCCCTCGTTTCGGGATGAACCTCGCTCCCCATGCCATCGTTCGGAGTTCACGATGCTGGAGTGGTACCGCGCACAAAGCGGTTTTCTCGACATCATGAAGGATACTGAAGACCTCTTAGAAGCGCTCGCAATTGAGATCCATGGAAAACCCTCGTGGAGCTTCCAAGGACGGGAAATCTCGGTCAAAACCCCTTGGCCTCGCCTGAAAGTCCGGGACTTATTCCAAAAGCACGTGGGAGTGGACCTGACGCAAGCCCAGGATCGAGAGACTCTGGCCCAAGAATGTGTCAGACTCCGACTGAAGCCCAACAGGGATGAGTCCTGGGATGATCTTTACTTTAAGATCTGGCTCAATGAGATTGAGCCTCACTTACCCCACCACCAGGCTTGCTTTGTGACTCATTACCCTGCCTCTCAGGCCGCCTTAGCCGTAACTGAAGTCGATGAGCAGGGCGTTGCATGGGCTAAGCGATTTGAGGCCTATGTGGGTGGCATGGAGCTTGGAAACGCATTTGAAGAACTGACCGACCCCAAGGAGCAACGCGCGCGCTTTGAAAAAGACATGGCCTTACGAGAGCAAGTGTATGGAGCGTCGTTTCCTAAAAACCCAATCGATGAGGGGTTTCTTGCGGCTTTAGAAGAGGGGCTTCCTCCCTCTGGAGGAATCGCCGTTGGAGTGGATCGTCTAGTGATGCTCTATGCGGATGAAGGGGAGATCGATTACACGTTTTGGATTTGAGAGACTTCC
>JBMSSC010000138.1:0-5437 GCA_049424145.1 Bdellovibrionia bacterium | reverse complement strand
GGGCTGGGCCAGTGAATCCAGGGTCCAGTCATAAGTGAGGGGATCTCCGTTATCATCTGAGGCTGAGACGTTGAGTTGGATGGTCGTGGCGGAGTTGATCCGAAGGGTTGAGCTATTGGAAGGTGTAACTGAAGCAATGGAGGGAGGAAGGTTCTTTTTCACTCGAAAGACGCAATGTGCCTTGGATCCGTAGGTGTCGGTGACTTCAGCAACAAGCGTGGAAAATCCCTGAGAAGTTGTGGTTAAGTTGGCATAGGGAAGATTATAGCTTGAACCGGTGGCTCCGGAGATGTCTGTTCCATTGAGCTTCCATTGATAAGTCAGTAACGTCCCTGTGGCGCTGACATTGAAGTTCAAGTTGGAGTCGGTCGTCCTCAGAACAATGGCATTCGAATTGGTAGGGGGACTGGCAGGATTGGACCCATAGGGAGAGGGATTACAGCTGTTAATCGTGAGAGCAGCATTGGGGTCATCAATTTGGAGACTCCAACTGCAGGAACCCGTGTCATAGCCATCGTTGAATTCAACTGCGAGAATTCGATTAGCTCCCACTTCACTCAGAGTGGGATGAAAGACGGCTTGGCTGCCTGCCGATCCGGTCGTGATACTTGCTGGAGGAAAGAGGGAAATGGAAGTACCTCCATTGTATTTCCAACGAAACCAACTGATCCCGTCGCCGTCTCCGTCATTGATACCCACATTGAGGGTTTTCGTGTCGGTGTAAAGCATGCTTCCTGAGGGCGACGGCGTTGCACTTTGAGTCATGCAGACTGGAATTGTATTCTTCGTAACTGACCAAGTTCGAGTGGAGGAGGTTCCTACGCCATTGGCTAAGGTGGCAAGTAGGGTGTTGGTCCCTGCGCCCAGTTGACTCGAATCAATGCTTTGAATCGAGGAGGCTCCACCGGGGAGATCTGTTCCATTGAGCTTCCAGGTCACATTACAGGAAGGGTCGTTGGGAATCACGGTGAATTGAGTGGTGGCTCCAGAAGCAGCTAGTCGGGTGCTAGCTCCAGGAGGATTGCTGGAGCTGACGGTGCAATTATTCACAACGCTGACGGGCCAAGAACAAGGCGTGACATCTAGCCCATCACTGATTTCCACACTCACGGTATTTGATCCGAGAAACGAGCTGTTTGGGGTAAATGCCACCTGACTGGCGGTTGCACTTGGGCTTGAGATCGTAAAGTAGGTGGGGTTCACCACCGAACCGTTGGATTTCCAAGTGAATGCCAAAGGATCTCCATTGGCATCTGAGCCGCTGACCCCAAGATTGACGCTTCCGCCCACTCCGACTGCAGTGCTACCTGGGGTGGGCGTCTGAGTGTCGCAGGTGGGGGGAGTATTACGGATCACGGACCAAACGCGTTGAATCGTGCTCATGCCATTGGTGGCCGTTGCAATCAGGGTGTTGGTCCCCGGCATGAGTTGGGAGGAGAGGATATTCTGAACGGCTGAGGTGCCGCTGAGATTATTCCCGTTGAGGGTCCAAGACAGATTACAGGCGGGATCGTTCGGTGTAGCCACGAAGTTGTTTTGGGTGGACCCTACGTTGGACACTTTAATACTGGAAGCTGAGGGGAAGGAAGAGGTGAAGGAGCAGTTATTAATCACTTGAACCGACCACGAGCAGCTGGCCGTGTCGGTGCCGTCTGAAATATTGGCCGTAATCGCATGGGAGCCGGCATAGGCAGATGTCGGAGTAAAAATCGCTTGGCTTGCGTCAGGGTTGGGACTCGAAGTTGAAAACTGAACAGGGTTCACATTGTTGCCGTTAATCTTCCAAGCGAAGCTCAGTGAGTCGGCATCGGCGTTTCCTGCATTGGCAATGAGTGTGATGGGGTTTCCAACGCCAATTGTATTTCCTCCAGCGGAGGGGCTTTGACTGGCACAGGAAGGAGGGGAGTTCTTCCTGACAATCCAAGTATGAGTGACGTTGCTCCCGTTGGCGTTCGTGAGAGTGATGCTGAGCGGATTATTCCCAATTCCAAGGTCTGATGAGAGAATGGAAACATTGTAGGTGGGTGAGTTATCGGCAATGCCTAAGATGGGCGCATTATTGAGTCTCCAGGTGGCCGTGCAGGTTCCATCATTTGGGACTGCAGTGAACGTGGTGCTGGTGGATCCTAGGGAGGAGACCTTGGGCGAGGCGCTCGAGGGAAGGGTGACGGCAAGCGAGCAGTTATTGGCAATGCTTAGGGGCCAGCTGCACGTGGTCGTATCGTATCCATCTGAAAGCTCAACGCTCACGGGGGCTGAGCCCAAATACGAGGCGTTGGGCGTGAAGTTAGCCACACTTTGGGAAGCGTTGGAGATGATTGACATGAGAGAGGGATCCACGGAGGAGCCGCGCACCTTCCACTCATAGGTGATTGGATCGTTGTCGAGATCAGCGGTGATCACGCTGAAGGTCTTCGTGCTCATCACGCCCATGGTTGAACCGACAGGCGTTGTGTTTTGGCTAAAGCAGGTGGGGGCTTGATTTTTTTTCACGCTCCAACGCAGCATCCGGCTATTGGTTCCATCCGTTGCCAAAACCTCAAGGGTGTTGTCCACTTGGGTGAGATCCGAGGGGTAGAGCTCCACATAGGGCTTCCCCTCGCTTGCGGCAAGCTCCACATCGTTGAGCTTGTAGGTGATTTTACAGCTGCTACTGGAGGGGATGATGGTGAAGGTCGAAGCCGTGCTCCCTGTTGAAGGCATTCGGGTGGTGGTGGTTGTTTCCGGTGTGGCGGTGACGATGTCACAGGGGGCCTCCTCTGCTCCGCTTCCTGCGTTTTCCAGAAACTTAAAACCCTCTGAATTGCAGCCGCTCAGAAGAAAAGCGGCGCTCAGCACGAGTGCGGTGCTGGGATTGGTTTTCAAAAGATGAAAAGGGTTAATTAATTTAAACATAAATTATTTAATTAATATGTTATCACGTTTTTTTGACGCATGAAAGAGCACCCTAATTATCGAAAAGAGTTAAAGAATAGGCTGACTCCTAGGACACCAGAAAGCTCGGTGGCTGTGGCAGATTGGCTTCCTGTCAGTGTTCGATAGGAGACTGATCCAATGAAGCTTAAGGATTTTTCATAATGCCGCTCCACGCCAATGCTCACCCCAAAGCCTGCATAGCCTGTTTGGATGGACTGAAATTGTCTTTGGTTGAAGGAAACTCCGATGAAGGGCTTCCAAGTCTCCGTGAAATCGACCCTTGATCCATCCAATTGGGTCTCTGAGGGAGATCCATGAGTCAACGGGTAGTAGGAAGCAGAAAGATCAAGGCCATAGCCTAAGTCACCCCCAATTCCATTGGACATGATGACGGTATAGCCAACGCCCCCTTCGATTTGGGAGGTGAATGGATAACTAAACTGGAATCGGTAGATCCCAAAATTGCTGAGGCTCCCATTGGCTTTTGAGGTCTTAGCATCCACAGCGAAGGCTCCTGCCGTCATATCGAGTTTAAATGCCCATGCGGGTAGGGGAACCCAAAGGCCTAAAGCCATCACGATTGATGCTCGTCTGAAAATCGCATTAGGCTGCACGGCGCTCTCCTTTGTTTGTCTCCACCGAGGGATCAGCCTGAGCAGTCTTCTGGGAGTCATCCTTTGCTTTGCCTTCAGCGGACTTTTTTAGGCAGTACTCGTGAAAGAGCTGCCCCAACCGCTCACGCATCTCGCCCACACGTGTTGGATCGGGAGTTTGGTTTTCGTAGGCTTTGATGCGCTCTAAGAAAAGGTACTTTTGTTTTTCCGAAAATGCAGGATCGATCTTTTTTCGCTCGGATGCAGAGAGGTTCACCAGTGCCAATGCCCAATCCTCAGGGGAGGCTTGAGTAACAAACGCTTGGAGGAACTCTTGAGTCTGGTCGAAGATTGGGTAAAAAGGCGTTCTGAGTTGATGGATCAGTGAGGATGGAGCGGCTGCACCATAAATCTCACGCTCCTCAGACAAATCGGCAAGCTTGAGGTACTCAACTAGTTCGTGGTCGCTTCGGTAAGTCTTCAGCTTCTCGTAGTCAGACAAGGGTTTGATTTCCAGGGCCTTCTCCTTGAGCTCTCGAACTTGAGACGGTCCTAGAGTTTTAGCTCTGAACTCCGGATTCAAAAGAGCTCCCCAAGAACCTGGCAGAATCTGTCGGGCCAGCTTAATAGAAACCACCTTTGGAAGAGTCGAAAGAAGTGTGAGGGCTTCATCCGATTTGATTTTCTGAAGGAGGTTTTGCATTTTTGGACCCAGTCTCCAGACCAAAATGAGCATTTCTTGAAACTCAGCCTCACTGGAGTCTCTGGGGGTACGACTCAGGTGCTCCACGAGATTTAAGGTATCCCCTGTTAAGCTAGCGGGTTGGTCAAAGGCCTCAAGCCAATGCGGTAAATCGCCTGTGACACTGAAGATCTTTTTTTGGATCCCCAAGGGGAGCTCGGCTAGGATTGAGCCCAGGGCTTGTGGGTTTTGCTGGCCAAGGGAGTCCAGTCGGATCAAATCATTGAGGGTGGGAAACGAGGCTTGCTTTTGCAGCACTTGGATGAGGTCTTCCACGCGTTCCCGAATCTTCAATGGGTCACTGAAGGCCAGTCCATGGGAGTCGGAGGAGTCCCGAGCGGTGGATCGGGTGGAGGCGGGAGTTGCTGAGAGACTGAGAGCTGGGCTTGCTCCTCCTGACTGAGCTTGTGCACTGATCTTCAGTTCGCGTAAGGCTGAAGCAAAGCGAGTAGCAGAGCGTGAGCCGATGAAGTAAAAGCCAAGAAGAATGATCAAAAGAGCGGATCCGGTGAGCACGGCGTAGCTTAAATTCTGCGGGCCTGCAGTCCATTTCTTTCGCACCACTTCAATGGTATCGCGTGCGGGCGTCAAATGAAGAATCTGAAAAACGGAAGCCTTCACTTCTTCTGCTTCGTCGTCAGAAATCGATTCGGGGACAGAAATTTGAACTGAAACTTTCTTGAGCCGGAGCATGAGGTAGCTGATTGAAATTTGTGGGTCATCCCACTCGTCTTGAATTTCCTCGTGTTGAAAATCAAGAAAAGGGAGGTTCTCCTCGGCGGCTGGATTTTTTTGAGTGGCTCGTCGTAGAGGGTCTGCACTGACGGTCACTAAAAAAGGTCGGTCCGGGAAACGACCTTTGAGGTAGGTGGAGGCATCCTTAGTGAGTTTGTCCTCAAGTTCAGCCACACGAGGATGCTTACTGATCGGTTCAGCGTTCGTGGAGGGGGTCATTAAAAAAAACAGAGTCAATAGCCCAAGGCCGTAGATCCAAGGTTTTTTCATAGCTTTTCTTTCACCTCCGGCTCAATGACGAGGACAATTTTACGTGCGAAAGGAACTCCTGGATCTTCATTTCCTGAGAGTTCTCGCGCTCGTTTCAGGTCTTCTTCGCTTAGATTTAAAGGTCCATAGCCCCCGAGCTTCTTTCGGTGATTGTGCACGACAAGAGCC
Source organism: Bdellovibrionia bacterium (assembly GCA_049424145.1). Classification (GTDB taxonomy): domain Bacteria; phylum Bdellovibrionota; class UBA1018; order UBA1018; family UBA1018; genus JBMSSC01. The sequence continues at coordinate 13 of JBMSSC010000138.1, read as the reverse complement.
AGGCGGCCGATGC
>JBMSSC010000137.1:0-5475 GCA_049424145.1 Bdellovibrionia bacterium | reverse complement strand
CCTGCAGTAATTCCACTTCAGCCTCTTTTTTGTTTTTATCGCGACTCTGATTTTAGTCTAGGGACTTTTTATCGCTCGGAGACGATGGGGTTTTTCGATACCAAGAGGGCGCCACAAACTTGTCTCTAGCAAACGGAAGGCGATTGAGCTCGATCTCATTCATAAAGGTTGGAATATATCCAGTCGGCACAAACTCTCCGACAATTTTCCCTTCCGCCGTTCTCCCGCGCTGAACAAACATAAAGATATCGCGAATTTGATACTTTCCCTGCTCATCCACCTCAGGGATCACTTCGCTGATATTGGTCACCTTTCGAGTGCCATCACTCATTCGTTTGATTTGGACGACGAGATGAATGGCTGAGCAGATTTGACGGCGAATCGCTGCAATCGGCACCTGCGTATCGCCCATCATGGCCAAAGTCTCTAAGCGGACCAAACCATCATACGGAGTATTCGCATGGGTGGTCCCCATGGATCCCCCATGCCCGGTATTCATGGCCGTAATCAAATCTAAGGCCTCAGGACCCCGGACCTCTCCCACCACGATTCGATCTGGCCTCAGCCTAAGCGCTGAGCGAATCAAATCCCGAATCGAGACGGCCCCCTTCCCCATGGAATCCGCATGCTTGGTCTCAAAAAACACCACATGATCCGTATGAATTTTAAGCTCCGAGGAGTCCTCGATGATGAGCAGCCTCTGAGTGCCTGGAATTCTTGAGCCCAGAACATTGAGCAAGGTGGTTTTCCCAGATCCAGTTCCCCCCGAGATGATGATGTTTTTGGCTAAATAGATGCAGACGTCCAAAAATCGAGCCCCATCCTTTGAAATGGAGCCCCGGTTAATCAAATCCACAAACGAGGGTGTGCCCTTAGAAAATTTTCGAATTGAAAGGGTACTGCCTTTGCGAGAGCACGGGGGGATGACCGCCGCAACACGACTTCCATCCGGAAGACGCGCATCGAGGATCGGGTTTTCATCATCAATCCTGCGTCCCACAAACTGAGCAATGTTTCGAATCGCAGCCTGAAGCGCTTGCTCATCGTTAAACTTTGCTGGGGTTCTCTCCAAAAGACCCTTCCGCTCGATGAACACCTCTAAAGGACCATTCACCAGAACCTCACTCACCGAGTCATCGGCTAGGTACTGTTGAATGGGACTTAAAAATGTTCCAACTGAATCTTCAAAAACACCCATGAGTTTTTATTCCGCCTGAGCAAACGCGTCGCGTACGCTACCCGGAGTTTCGCGCGAAAGCCGAGAACGCGAAGCCTCCGACTCTTCCTGCACGTGCCCTGAATCCTTCACCAAAAGACTGCCCTCACTGCCATTCATCGGGCAGTAAAACCGAATTCGTCCTTTTTCCTTCGGAGTGAACTGAATTTCCTCAATCCGATGGGATTTCACCTGCTTACGAATCACATCCGATGCAGTCTCCATCATAAAGCACAGGGCTTTTTTCGATGCTCCGGTGAGAAAGATCCGCACGGGAATCCCTTGGGTCACAATCAAAGTTTTTGGGAAAAACCCTAAATCTCCTGCAATTAAAGAAAGTTCTTGAACCCCCGTACGAACGAGGGAGGACTGAGGAATCGGATTTTCATTAGCCTTCGTCCGAGGCATGCCTTTTTCAGGAACAACGGACCGAGGTTGGGGCCGTCCGGCCTCAGCCGGTTCTTCTGAGAACTCAAGGGAAGCCAATCCTCGCTTAGGTAAAAGCCCGTGGGCTTGATCGCTTCTTTCGGACGTCTCCTCCGCTCTGAGATCGGAGAGAGCCTCTGCGACCACCTGACTTCTGCGAGAGGCCACGGGTTTTTGAGGTTCTCTCCCAAAATAGGAGTCCGCAAAAACCTCACCAGAATCCCTTTTCTCTGAAGCTCGAGGATTTTCTCTCGGTGAGAAAAAAGCGGCTCCCGAGGCCCAAGCGGTCGATGATGGAATCAAAACAGTCCCGCCAAAAGCGCAGAGTCCTAGTAAAAAACCACCGGGCTTCAAACAGGAGAAACGAGGTCTTTTCATACACAGGGTTTCCTTACCTGCTACTTATCGACCGTTTAGAAATAAATTATAAATAAAAGTTTTATAAGTGATCAAATTACTTAGATTTATGCCCGCTTCAAATCAACCCAATCTTGAAAAAAAACTAATTTAGTATACAATTTTAGTATGGTATTAAAAATTAAAAAAGCCTTAAAAAACTCGAATCGTCTGAATTTAAACTCAAGGCGTCGTTCCTTAAGCCCACATAAAATCGGCGTCATCGGCTTCCTCCTATTGAGTAGCTGCGTCCAACTCGAAGACGGAAGAGACGGAAAAAACTCGGAATTGGATCCACCGACCCACAACAAGACATCCGAAGCCATCTCATTTGGATCAAGGATCGCAGCTGCTGGGAGTCACACGTGTGCCCTCACCGAGCAAGGACATTTGAAATGCTGGGGAACCAATGACTCCTACCAGCTTGGAGACGGAACTCAGATCAATTCCACCACTCCCGAGAGTATTACTCCTGAGGTCCACTATCGAACTGTGTCAGCAAACGGTAAACACACCTGTGCCATCAGCACCTCCCACGAGCTCAAATGCTGGGGTCAGGGTAACCAGGGCCAACTCGGAAATAACACCTCTGGCTTAGGAAGCTATGGAAACACTCCAACGACCATCGATCGAGGTGTTCTTTATGCTCAAGTGCAGTGTGGCGAGTACTTCACCTGTGGAATCACCCCAAACGGAGCCCTCAAATGCTGGGGAAGTAATGGCTCCGGGCAACTCGGAGATGAAACGTTAGTGAATTATGCAACGACCCCTCAACCCATCGATCGAACAACCCGGTATTCGCTCATTGCAACCGGAGCAAGTCATGCCTGTGGAATCACAACCGAGGGGATTTTAAAATGTTGGGGCGAGAATTCCTCAGGTCAAATCGGAAATGGCTCGACGAATACTCAACGCTCTCCTCAGGTGATTGACGAGAAAAACTCATATACATCAGTTGCAGTGGGAGCCCGTCATACCTGTGGACTGACCACCTCAGGAACCGTCAAATGCTGGGGTTTAAACGGATCGGGTCAGCTTGGAATTGGACACATTCAATCCAAAAACACACCTCAAGATATTTCCGACACCGACCACTACCTCTCCATCGCTGCAGGCCGATCGCACACTTGTGGAATTACCACAAGCGGAGACTTAAAATGCTGGGGAAGTAACACCAAAGGACAAATCGGGGATAATACGACCAACAATAGACTGACGCCTCAACTGGTGACTTCAGGGGGAATCAAGTTTACTGAGGTGAATTTAGGTGAAACACACACTTGTGGATTAACCACAAATGGAGAATTACTGTGCTGGGGAGATAACACCTATTCTCAAATCGGCGATGGCTCGAACACTCAGAAAAAACTGCCCGTGAACATTGAGTTCCAGCCTTAGCTGAAGACTGAAGGGGTTTAAGGGGCCACACCCCTGAGTCATCAACCGAAGATTCTTCCTCCGAAGGGTTATCGACTCCTGAAACCATGAACTAAGAATCGCCTCTCAACACGAAGTCCATCCCGCTTAGTTGGAAAACCGGGCAAGATGCTCAAACTGAAGGTGTCGACGATAAGAGCGAGCCAGCTGCTTGAGCTCTGCAATCTCAGCACGCTGCTCCAGCGCACTAAACAGGACTTGACCAAAGACAATGGCTTTTAAAGTGAGCGACTCTGTTTTTTTTCTCTCATTTTGAAATGCGATGACCTCATTGAGAAGCTCGGTCTTACTGAAGCCTAAAACTCTCGCCTGATAACCCAAGAGCTCCTCTTGCATTTCAGAACTCACTGGGGCAATAGGACTCCTCCTATCGCCGTTTGGTTTTCGAAACCGACTCAAGTCAATTACTTTGCTCATACACAGGTCCTTCACAGTCAAATGAACGCGGCGCATCTAAGCAAAGATAAGGCCAACCCAACAATCAATGCCCCAAACTTCAATCTTCCAATCCCCTTGAGCCTCAAATCAATCAATCATTCTAAAACCTTGACGCGTTTGACTCAAAAAAAAAGAACCCCCCTTCGAGGATCTGAGTCCGCTTCTCTGTAGTCATCGAATACTGACAAAGTTTGGCTTATTCCTTTCAACTGTCTAAAATTTTTACATCTTAGAATGTGAAGATAATCTAAAAACAAGAAAAAACCCTGACCACTTGAGACCAACTCAAACCAATAATAGTCAACTTGATCACAGTTAAACTAATTTTACTTTTTTAAAAAAATAACATCAAATGACACATTTAATTATTATTTAAAATTATTAAAATATTAATTAATCGATAAAATTGTCGCGATTGATTTAAGGAAAAAAAAATGAAAACAGTGCCGTCCGGCTAGATTTCGCGAAAATAAGATCGATATCTCTGCTGCCATCAATGGTTTTCGGTATTTGAAGTCTGCCTAAGCCCAGTTAACAATATTTTCCAGAATCGGTACGACGCCAATCCGCCACAGTAAAAGTAAGTTGCTTTCCTCTTTTGACTGCGATTTTCTTTTGATCACGACATCTTAAGAACTGCATCAAAGGGAAAGCAACTTATGGCGAAGTATCACAATGATTTCGGAATTTTTCAACTGATTGATCGCAAGGCCTTCGAATTTTTGATCGAGAAGCATCAGATGGACAAGTCAGTTCGTTCCTTGAAAACGTGGGATCTGACCCAAGCTTTGGTCGACGCTCTTACACTGAGGCTCTCTTCTTTCCGAGAAATTGAAGGTGCAATAGAGATTCCGAGGTCGACTCTCGGGGATGCTCTCAGCAACAGATTTCCCGGGTTTTTCCAAGATCTTTGTGACCTTGTATTAAATCAAATTCGGGGATGTACTGCAGATCGTAAAACACGCAGAGCAATTCGCGAAGTTTTAGCGATCGACTCAACGGAGTGTAGGGTTCATGGGGGAATTTTTTCGCTGCCAGGCTGGCAGACTCGACGGGCTAATGGAGGGAAGGCAGCTTGTAAACTTCATGTAGTTTTTAATATGGAAGGCCAGTGGATCGATGACTTCAAAGTCACAGGCGTCCGCAAACACGATTCACCGGTGAGCTTAGAATTGCGCCTTTTACCCGGTAAAACGTATGTTTTTGATCGAGCCTACAATGATATCGATTTCTGGCTCAAGATCATGGCCTCCGGATCTCACTTCGTCACCCGCCTTAAGGATTGCGCCAGAATCCGGAAACTTCTAGCAGATGTCCTGTCAAAAGCCGGTGACAAAGACGGGGTAATTTGGGATGGACTTTACGTCCCCAGTCCCATGCAGTTCCATCTACATAGGGAAAAACTCGAGGTGACCCAAATCAGGCATATTATCTATCGGGACCCTGAAACCAAAAAGATATTCCATTTTGCTACGTCAGACAGAAGGGCATCAGCACAAGTCATCGCTAAAATATATAAACGCCGCTGGGCAGTGGAACTGCTATTCAGATGGTTAAAAAGT
>JBMSSC010000136.1:0-5813 GCA_049424145.1 Bdellovibrionia bacterium | reverse complement strand
CTCTGCAGCCGATCCAGTTGGGCATACAACCCCTGAGCACGGAGCAATTGATCGTGAGTGCCCACTTCAGCCAATTTTCCCTGATGCAGCACCACGATGCGATCCACGTTTTTCACCGTTGCCAGGCGATGAGCAATGAGCAGAGCGGTGCGATCTTCAGAGGCCTTTTCAAAGGCTTTTTGAACCCAAGATTCGCTTTGGGAGTCCATATTGGAGGTGGCTTCATCCAGGATCCACACCTTGGGATCTGAGCCTAACGCACGCGCGAAGGCCATCATTTGACGCTCACCCATGGACAGATTACTGCCTCCCTCTTGAATACGCGCAGGAAAAGGCGAATCCACGCTGAGGTCAGAAAAGTACTCACTGAGCTGAGGTTGAGCCATGGAGTTCCAAAACGTCATGTTTTCCTCAAAGGTGCCTGAGAACAAAAATGCCTCTTGCTGAACGATTCCGAAAGCTGCTCTTAGGCTGCGTTTGGAATAGGTCTTTAAGTCCTTTCCATCGAGTAGAATTCGGCCTTGGGTGGGTTCGTAGAATCGAAGTAACAAGCTGATGAGCGTGCTTTTGCCGGCACCGGTATGACCCACCACGCCGATTTTTTCTCCTGGCCGAATCTCCAGGCTGAAGTCCCTTAACGCCCAGATGGAGCTGTCCCCAGTCTGAGTGCAGGCGTGTTGGCCGGCGTAAGAGAACCAGACGTTTTCAAAGACCAAGTGACCTTGAAGCGGAGTCACGGCTCGCACAGGTTTTCTTAGCGCTGAGGTTTCCTGAGGCGTAAACTCTGACTCCCAATCGAGGATCATAAAGATTCGCTCAGCCGAGGTCATTCCCGAGAGAAAGGTGTTCCATTTATCTGCAATTTCGCGCACCGGCTGAAACAAGGAGAGCGCCAAAGAAAAGTACGTGACTAAAACCCCCACCTTGAGGCGCCCCTCGAGCGCTTCAGCTCCTCCAAAGTAGATCAAAAGAGCAAGAGAAATGCCCGCTGAAACGGTGATCGTGGGCTGAAACAAGGCAAAAACCCGGATCGCACCCGTTTGAGCGTAAGCGTAAGATTCGTTGAGGCGATCAAACTCGGCCAGTTGTTTTCTCACGCGAGTGTACAATTGGAGCACTCGAATCCCTGATAGACTCTCCGCTAAAAAGGCATTGAGCACGGAGAGGTGCTTTCTGGACTCTTGGTAAGCCCGCTTGAGCCGAGTGCTAAAGTAAGCCGATAGCATCACCAGCAGAGGAAACACGCTACACCCAATGATTCCGAGCCTCAGATTGAGGACCATGAGGGCCGTCAAAATCCCCAGCACCATGAGACCATTGGAGAGCATTGAAAGGGCACCGGAGGAGAACATCTCACTCATGGCCGCAATATCATGGGTCACGCGAGTCATGAGTCGACCCACAGAGTGACGCTGGTAAACAGGCACATCGAGGCTCTGAAGTTTGGAGAACAGCTCCACCCTTAAATCAAATGTTACTTTCTGACCGAGTTTTTCAAAAAAATACCCCTGCTGAACCGCAGCTCCGATTCTCACTGAGGTAAGCAAGGCATAGACCAAAGCCACTTTTTTTAAAACGTCTAATCGCCCCGGCAGAATCGCCTCATCAATGAGGTAACCGATCACGCGGGGCTCAAGCAGGAGGCATGCCGTGACTAAAACAACCATCAAAATCCCCAGTAACAAAGGGGAGCGGTGTTTTACGATCCTGAGGGTTAAGCGCTTGAAGGATTGAGCCTGAACCCTTCGCACTTCCAGCTCGTCCGGGTCAAACAGGAGGTCTTGTTTCTTACTCATCACACTGCCTCCTGATGGGGCCCGAGCTCTGAATTTCCTCAGAGATCTGCTGTTGATCATAAAACTTGCGATACACGCCTGATCTTCTTTGAATCAATTGGGAGTGGGATCCAGACTCCACGATCTCTCCTGCTTGAAACACCAGGATATGATCTGCGCTCTTCACCGTGGAGATCCGATGAGCAACAATCAGCTCCGTATTGCGCTCGGGGCGGGCATCAAGCTGCTTTAAAATTTGATCTTCTGTCACCACATCAACTGAAGCAAACGGATCATCAAGAATTAAGATGGAGGGTTCAGTCACAAGCGCACGCGCCAGACTTAAGCGCTGCTTTTGCCCACCCGATAGGCTCACGCCTTTTTCCCCTACCCGCGTTTGATAGGAGGAAGGCATCGCAAGAATTTCCTGATGGAGAGCCGAGAGCTGCGCTGACTTGTAAAGCCGGTCCTCAAGAGGCTGTGAATCCTGGTTTTGGATTCGATGAAGTCCCAGCCCTAAGTTCTCCTCAATGCTTCCGCTAAATAAAATACTTTCCTGAGTGACATAGCCGATCTGAGATCGAAGAAACTCTAAAGGCCAATCGTTGACATCCTGACCATCGATCCAAAGTGAGCCCCGCGCAACGGGATAAAGCCTTGGCAAGAGGGAGAGAAGCGTGGATTTTCCGGAACCACTTAGACCCACAAGCGCCACGCGCTGGGCGGGCTCAACCACCAAGGAAATGTTTTTCAACACCCTTTTCTCACTTCCCGGATAGGTGAAATTCAGATTCTTGATTTCAATCTTCCCCATGCTCAACCGGGGTGCTTGAACCCTGGGAGCATCCCCAACATCACTTTCGGTCATCAAAATTCGCTTGAGTCTAGACGAGCTGGAGACTCCCCTCTGATAGTAATTCACAGCCATCCCCAAGGCGGACATGGGCCAGATCATTTTCTGAATGTACCTTTGAAAGGCAACAAAAGTCCCCAGGCTAAGCCCCATGCCCCAGTCCCCGCGAATCACGGCCGAGCCCCCAAAGTAAATCAACAAAACCATCCCTGCGCTCATACACAGATCCATTGACGGCCCCATACTGGTTTGCACTCGAGCCAACTTCAGATTGAGCCTTAAATACTCATGAGCCAAATCCTTCATGCGTTGAATTTGCACATTCTCTTTGGCAAGAGCCTTGATCACGCGAATTCCCTGCAACCCCTCCTGAGTCATGGCAGAGATTCTCCCAAAGCACTCCTGGACTTCTTCAAATCGTTTCTGAATTTTCTTCTCATTGAAGATCACAATCCAGGGAACCAAAGGCAACGGCAGGCACACCAACAGCGTGAGTTTTGGAGAAAGATAGAACATCACCAGAGGAACGGTGGCTAAATAAAATAGCGCATCTGCAAAAAACAAAAGACCCGTTCCGATGGCAACCCGAACGGCCTCCACGTCCGAGACCGCAACCGACATCAAATCGCCCATTCGATTTTGATCAAAAAAACTAGGCGACAACTGAAAGACGTGCTCGGCGTACTGTTGTCTTAAATCCCGACCGGCAAACACACTGGCTCGCACCAGGTACATTCTCCACAGATAGCGACACACGGCTTGAATCAAGGCCACAGCAAAGTAGAGCAAACCTAGAAACAGGAGGGAGCGAAGCGGCTTTTTCTCCACAGCAACATCCACGGCTTGCTTCAGGAGAATCGGGGGAAGGATTTCTAAAAGATCGACCATCACCAGGGCCAGTAAACCCAAGCCAATCCAGGTTCGATATTTCCAAATACAACTTCGAATGTAAGAGGAATTCTCTAAAAACCTGAACCACCCTCTCGATGTGCGCTTAAGCATTGAATAAAGTCCTCGGGTAATGGGCTCTGAATCGATAGCCTATTGTGATAAATTGGGTGAGCAAAAGTCAAGTCCGCAGCGTGCAACAGGAGTCGTGGAACCTCGACCGAACTCAGCACTTGCCTCCCCCCGTAAGCCTCATCCCCTAAAATGGGAGTCCCCCCCTCCGAGAGGTGAACTCGAATCTGATGGGTTCTTCCGGTTTTAGGCTGGGCCTGAACCCAAAAGGCTTCTTTCCCGGGGAGACCCAAGCGCTCCAAAAGCTTAAACTCCGTATGAGCCCAACTCCCCCCCGAGCGCACAGCACCGAACTTGGCTTTTTTTGAGCCCTGACTCACTTTGCCTAGGTAATTTTTAACCTCCCAATGAGGGGGTAGGGTGCGCAATAGTTCCTGAGCCTGATCCCGGCTCCCTGTTTTGGGAAAAGAGCACAGGGCTTGATAGGTTTTTTGAATCTGGTGCGTGGAGAACAGCTCAGCAACCCCCGGGTTAGCTCGCTGGGTTTTAGTAAAAAGCACAACCCCAGAGGTGTCTCGATCCAGTCGATGATGCAGTCCGAGATACGGGGGCTGCTTGGAAGTTGGCTCTCTTTTTTTTAAGAACTTTTGAACGGCGGCAAACAAGTTCTCTCGGGCCTCATCCAAAGTCGGTTGAGTGGGAAGACCGGGGGGTTTATCCACAACAATCAGATCGTCATCTTCAAAAAGCACGTGGGATTCGGTCATTACAAAGCTTGAGCCTTGTTTTTGAAGACTAAAAGTGAGCTTTTCCCAGTCCAGATACACATCCACTCGAGCGTGGGCTCTGAGCTCTTTTGACGCAATGCGAATCCGTTTTCCATTGAGGTAAACGGCACCGGCCATAATGAGTTTTCTGATCTGCGCTTTGGAGAGGGGTCGATCAATGCGAGGGGGAAGTGTCAAAAAAAGCGCCTGATCCAAACGCAGGCCAGCGTGATCTTGGGAAATATGAACCGTAAGCTTTTTCAGTGGCATAAATATTTTTATCTATAATAAATAATTTAATGATAAAATAGAAATCATGGATCAAAACCCTCAAGCCTTGAAACCTTCTAGCATTAACGAAGACGAAGATACAGACACAAACCTCGTCATACCCAAAGAGCTTCACGCACCCAAACCCCACCCCGAGAGAGAGCCCAAAGAGGCTGCTTCTGCCCCACCTCTACCGACTACCAAGATGCCCGAGATGGGGATTTTAACCCCGCTCATGCAGGATCCCTCCATCAGTGAGATCATGGTCAACGACTTAAGAAACATCGTGATTGAGAAATCAGGCAAGCTGCAGATTGCTCCCCTCCGCTTCACCTCGATAGACGAGCTCAACCGAATCACTCGCAATATCTTGGATCACACGGATCGAATCCTCACCGTGGATCAACCCTATATCGATACCATGCTCTCCGATGGTTCACGGGTGAATCTCATTGGCCCCCCACTGACTGTTCATGGTCCCTGTTTGACGATCCGAAAGTTTCCCCTCAAGCGCCTCTCCACACGCGATCTTCTGGAGAGCGGAGCATTGGATCAAAAAATGGCCTATTTCCTCAATGTTTGCGTCACGGCGAGACTCAATATCCTCATCTGTGGGGGAACAGGGGCAGGAAAAACGACTCTGCTCAACATTTTAGCTCGTTACATTCCTAAAGAAGAACGAATTATCACCATCGAAGACACTCCGGAGCTGATCATCCCGCACATCAACCACGTGAATCTTCAGACCAAACCTGCCACTCCACTCTCACCTGCCATCACCATTCGAGACTTAGTGGCCAACTCCCTGCGCATGCGTCCGGACCGCATTCTCGTAGGCGAGGTGCGCAAGGAAGAGGCCTTTGATATGCTCATTGCCATGAACACGGGGCACAACGGTTCGATGACCACGCTGCATGCGAATAGTCCCCGCGACGGACTCATGAGACTCGAGACGCTGTGCATGCTGGCAGGTTCGGATCTTCCGATCTTAGCCATTAAGCAGCAAATCCAAAGCTCCATTGATCTTTTGGTTCAGATCAAGCGTTTTAAGGATGGCAAGCGCCGGATTACGGCCATCACGGAACTCACCGGGATGGAAGGCGAAACGCTGACGACCCAGGATATCTACGTCTTTCAAGGAACATTTCAAGCAACAGGCTTTGTTCCCAGTTTTGCAGAAGATCTCAA
>JBMSSC010000135.1:0-5981 GCA_049424145.1 Bdellovibrionia bacterium | reverse complement strand
AGGCGCACCCGACTCAAGAGCCTCACTCTGTGGATCCCCCTCCAATACCAGCATTAATGCAAAACACGGATCATACGGCAAGGCCCAAAGCTCCTCGAGCTGGGACCCCCATTGAACCCCAGGGATTGTCTGCATTAAGGCTTGAGCCTGGGGCATCGGAGCTGAGATCACAAGCGAAGACGCCTGATAAACGGCTCCCCCCTGACACTCCACCTGCCAATAAGGTTGAGGAGAATGGTTAACCCCTCTGAGTCCTGTCACCTGGGTTTGAAGCACTAGCTCACCCCCGTGCTGCTGGGTTACCAGCTGTTTTGCAAGCTGAGACATGCCGCGAGGGTGAATCCAGCTTCCGCTCTTGGCTAAGCCTAGGTCAGAAAAAGCACTCTGGGCACCGGCCGCCTGAAGGGCGCGTAAAAATCGCTCATCGCTGACTTCAACCTTCTGAGCTCCTGAATCCAAGACACCTTGGGATTCAGAAACACTGGAAGTCTCCGCTCCACCTTGGCTTGGCACCGACAGAGCGAGTCTTCGAGTGGCCAGTCGTCCCCCCACTCCCCGACTCTTCTCTAAGATCAATGTTCGTTGTCCCGCCTGACTTAAGCGCGAAGCACAGGCGATGGAACTCAGACCCGCACCAATGAGGAGGGCATCATAGACTCCAGAGAAGACTCCATTGAACTCGCGTGCTGGTTCAGCTGAACTGGATTTGCTTTGAGGGTGAGAGGGCGAGGATTTTTTTTCAGAGCCCCCGTGAACTGCCTCAGCGCCTGATTGAGGTTTCTGCTCCAGCCACTTCCCGTTTGAAGCAGTCATCGGAGCCCACCCCTTGGACCTTCGTTAAATGCCGCTGTGCGGTTTCGTTTTTGCTGAGCATTGAGCAATTTCATCCAGAGACTCCACTCTCGTTTTCATCGTTTTTGTGCTTCTTACGCCAACAGAATCCACCTGACTTACGGTCCAGGCAAAACGACATGCATTTTGCTTGGGCTGAAAGAGCACCCTCAACCTTCTAGTTCGATCTTTTCCGGTTGGGATTATTTTTTCATTCTCCACCCGGTCTTGTAGCTCATCAGCAGAGGCCTCACAGGCTTGAAAACCGGTGACGACCTTCCCACAGCCCCAAGGAGATCTTCATTTGACGAGTTCTACCAAATTCGATACATCAACCGAAGAAGTCAATTCTTATTTTTTGAATCAACTCCCTTTCTTACTCGCACAGACAAAGGATCGAAACATGGATTTTTTTGAAACAGTCAGGACTCGACGAAGTATCAGAAAATACTCTCAAAAACCAGTTCCTCCCGAAGTGATTCAAAACGCCTTGAATGCAGCTCTCTTAGCCCCCAACTCCTCCAACCTTCAGACCTGGGAGTTCTATTGGGTGCGCTCGGCACAAAAGAAAAAGGAGCTCATTGAGGCATGCTTTCATCAATCCGCCGCTCGAACGGCCCAAGAACTTGTGGTGATCGTGGCCAATCCGTCCCTCTGGAAGATCACGAATCCCCTGATGATTGAGTTTATAAAAAAAATCCAAGCCCCCAAAATGGTTCAGCAATACTATGAGAAACTCATACCGTTGACCTACGGAGCAAACTGGCTTGCTCCCGTTAAAGCACTCGGCGTTTGGATCACAGGCTGGTTTCGCCCCATCAGTCGAGGGCCCCTTTCTTTTCGGGACCTTCAAGAAGTCTCCATCAAATCAGCAGCCTTGGCCTCAGAGAACTTTATGCTGGCCATTACGGCTCAAGGCTACTGCAGTTGCCCGATGGAAGGACTCGATGAAAAACGCGTTCGCTCGTTGCTGAGTCTCCAGCGAGGCTCTCGGGTCGTCATGGCTATTTCTGTCGGAGAAGAAGAACCAGGAAAGGGCACTTGGGGTCCTCAAATCCGCTTTGATCGTAATCTATTCGTCAAAGAAGTGTGACCCCCACCTTGAGGTGGCCTCATTCTTGAATCCCTTAGGTTCCAATTCAACTGCAAACCAAGGGAAGCTCAAGCATGGAAGTCCCCATTCGGATTACGTTTAAGAACCTAAGCCGCTCGGATGCATTTGTCGCCTATATTCATGAACTGGTGGATCGCCTTCACCGCTTCTACCCGAAGCTCATCAGCCTCCAAGTGATGCTGGAGATGCCCCATCGGCGTCATCACAAAGGTAACCTCTACTGGGTTCGTGTTATCCTTCGGGTGCCCGGTGCGGACCTAGTGGCCAAGGCCAGCAAAAAAGCCCTCATTCCCTACCGTGATTTGCGAGTAGCGATTCAAAGTGCATTTTTAGCCGTCCGAAGAGACCTGGAAGACCACTTAAGGCGCCAGCGGGGAAAAACCAAGCGACACGCTGCTGCTTCCACAGCAACCGTGGTGCGCCTGATTCCAGGCCGCGGCGAATATGGATTCTTACAAACCCCGGATGGGCGTGAAGTGTACTTTCATAGTCACTCCGTTCTCAACGACCAGTATGGCGCACTCCGTGAAGGATCCCAGGTGCGCTTTCAAGAGGAGAAAGGAGAATTTGGTCCTCAGGCCAGTACTGTTGAACTCCTGCCCGAACGATCAGGACCTCGACAGATCCCGATCCAAGAAAAGTAAAAATCCGCTCAGCTGTAGAAAGAGAAAAAGAGGGAACTCACTCCATCAAGCCATTTTTTACGGACGCCGAAATGACAGAGACATTTAATTCATTGAGCCCCACCCAAAACCGAACATACTTTAGATTCATTCATTCTATGTATGAAGACCCAACTGAAACTGAAGACATTCAAAATGATTAGCATTGAACCTACTAAAAAAATAATCTAATTTTTGTTGATTATTTAATACACCATGCAGACAGCCTAACTAATCGTATCGATACATATCCTGATCAGGACATTTAAATTCAATACGCCTGCACACTAAATCATGTTTATTAAAAATTAGTCATCCAAAAAAAAAATAGAACAAGAACTAGAAAAAACCCTACAAATTCCTGGATTGCCAAGTCAAACCCCGAGAGGCAATCTTTAACTTTTTGAACTGATTTCATACTCAGTCCTGAAGAGATCATCCCTCAACCCCCTGATCCCAAAACTCCCTCACCTCATGAAGAATCTGATTTGAAACTAGCTCTAGGGCCTGAGAATCGAACCAATCTGCAGGCATACTGGAAGAGTAGCTCGGCTGCAAAAATCGATGATCCATCAACACAATGATTCCGCGATCCTTCTCTGATCGAATCACTCGCCCTGCACACTGAACGGCTTTGGCCATGGCTGGAATCACATAGGCGTAGTCAAAGCCGCGCCGATAATTCTTCTCATAATACTTTCGCATCTGCTCCCGCTTGAGATCAAAGACGGGCAGAGGAGGACCCACCACAAAGACCCCAATGGCCATGTGACCTGCGTAATCCACCCCTTCTGAAAAAACCCCGCCTTGAACGGCAAAAAGAATAGAGGCTGATCCGGGCTGAGCCAGCTCTTCGAGCACTGCACTCACCTGAGATCCACTCATCTCACGGGATTGGACCAACACTTGAAACCCATCGGGCGCCTGAAACACCTCAAGCACCTGGGAGAGAAACTGAAAACTTGGAAAAAACGCTAAATAATTACCTCGCTTTAGGGCCGAGATTCGAGCCATCGCATCGGCAATCTTCAGGGCATTGCGATTGCGATCCTGATACTTAGTGGAGACCTGAGGAATGATGAGAACCTTTCGATGCTCCTTAGGAAAGGGCGAGGAAAACTCGGCTGTTTTTGTGGTCTCGGGAGCCAATCCGGAGAGCTTTAAGTAAAACTCAAAGGGTTTTAACGTCGCTGAAAATCCAACAACCTGCTCGTAATCGCCATACACCTGAGCCAGCAGAGATGAGGCATCACAACAGACGATCCTCACAGTCGCCCCCCCCTGAGCCTCACTTTGATAAAGGGAGAAGAACTCGTCTTTCTGGTTTTGCTTTAAATAATCTAAAGCCTGAGTGAACTCGGACCAATAAAAGCAAAGCCGTAACAGAGGATCCTGCCTCTGAATCTCCTCCTCAGAGTCCAAGTAGCGTGAGAGCAAGGAGCGTAAGCGGCCCTCCATCTCTAAAAAGGCACCCAAGGGGAGGTCTAAAACCGCACTGGGAACCCCACTCTCCTGAGGCTTGCACTCCAAGATCAGCTCCATGCAGTCGTTTAAGCACTCACGGAGCTCAGTTTGAAAGCGGGAGCTCACTTGATCCACTTTTTCCTGCAACTGCTCAAACACTCGGGTGGAAAGAGCGGGCGAGTAATCCTCCATCGCACGAAACGGTAAGTTATGCGCCTCATCGACCACGAGGTTAGGGCGCCCGGGATCAGAAAGAGCCGACTGACTCGATCGCTTCAGTCCTCCCTCTGAGGAAAACACATAATGGTAATCACAAATGACCACGTCTGCTTCTTGGGCCAGCTCAAACTGAAGAGCAAATGGACAAACCTGATGTTCTTGAGCCACTTGCTGAATCTTTTGTGCAGTCAGAATTCGTCGCTGAGACATGGCTTGGGGTAAACCGGCCGCACTCATTTTCGTGTAATGGTCCTTGGCGTACTCACAGTACTGAGGATGACACAGGGGCTCTTCTTTAAAACAAATCTTGCGCTTTGCGGTAATGGTCAGTGACTTCACTCGGGTTGCGTTTTCATGAAACTGTAGGACCGCCTCTTGAGCCACCTGATGTTGAGAGTTTTTGGGCGTGACATAAAGAACGCGACTGCCTCGAGCCAAAGCTTCTTTTAAGACGGGATAGAGAACGCCTACGGTTTTACCTAAACCGGTGGGAGCTTGAACCCAAAGGCGACTGGGACGACTCGAGTCCTTCATGCTCTCTTCGATCGTCGCGATCAACTCCATCTGTGAGGCCCTGGGATTTTCAAAGGGGAATCGCAGCTTCTGAGCCATCTTTTTTCGGCGATCCATTCGCTTGGCTAAGGCCTGGGCTTGTGCCCTAAGCTCCAAAAGGCGTGCACTCATCCATTCTTCATAAACGGGAATATCCAAGGTGAGACTCAGCTCGGTGGACTCCCCACTGCCGGTGGAGACTAAAAGCAGACTCAGATCAGGCACTTGTTGATGCTTCAACCAATAGAGGTAACCATAGGTGAAAAGCTGCAGACAGTAGGGATGCTGACCGGAGGAGAGCTCAATTTTTTTTCGAAGCTCGCCGATTTTAAAGCTCGTTTTTATTTCCTCAATCTTAGGGGGACTACCTAAAAACAGGCCATCCATGCGTCCCCGAACCCGAAAGCTGTAGTCTCCTTTTTGAAACTCCCCACTCACCTCCACTTCGGATTCATACTCGGAGAACTCCTCTTGGCGTTGTTCCTGAATCCGAGTATGGATTTCCTGTCCCAACGATGCGGACTCACTGTAACCTGAATGGGGCTCAATACTGCCTACCCGGGGCACAGGCACCGCAAACTCTCGAACAGAGATCACAAAAGAATTCACCGAAGAGTCCTCGCCGGTGCCCTCATGGAATCAAAAAGAGACAAGGTTCTCTCCTGATCCGCTTGGTAGGAATTTAACGCAAGTCGCGTAACGGAGTCAGCTCCAATCCCTTGAGCTCGTAAGTGTTGAATCAAAGCCTTCCGCCCTCGATGGATGACAAACACTTGTTTGGCTCCCGTTTCCAAAATGGTTTGATTCAGGGCCACCCAATCGGCGTGATCCGAGAGGACAAAGCCTGAGCCTCGATCCTGAACCCATCCTGAGGCAAATGCGGATTCAAATGCTCCAAGCCGCTTTTGCCAATCGGTCTTCACAAACGATGGCGGCACGATGAAGAGCTCCCCTGAAAACGGCTGTTCTAAGGGAAGCGCAGAGAGAGGAAGAGTGGGAGCCAGTCGGACGCCTTGATCCCGATAGCACTGGGTGAGCTCAACCATGGAGTCGTGAATCAAGATCGGCTTTTTTGCAATCGGCTCAAGCAGCGCTAAAATTCTCTGCGTCTTGCCCAGGGAATACCCAAAAAGAACACT
>JBMSSC010000134.1:0-6240 GCA_049424145.1 Bdellovibrionia bacterium | reverse complement strand
CTAGTACCGAGGAAGCTCGGCGCTAACCTAGCTCGATGCCCCCATTTTTTTTTCTCTCTCTTTCCCTCTTTATTTCTCATTTTTTATCCGCCTCCCTCAATCGATTGACTTAGGGAGCTCTCAAAATTTCCCAAACCCCTCTTGCTGTTATTCAATCACAAGGTTACTCTGAGAAGATTCAAACGGCTTGAATTACTTTTATCATAGGCTTCAATTCCAGGAGGAAGAGTGTGAGAGTCCTTTCTTTTCGAACGTCGGTCGCAGTGGTCTCAACAGTGGGTTTGACTTTGATCTTGGGCTGTTCCTCTGGATTACGAAAAATCGACACTCGCCTCGACTCTCAAGCCCAGGGAAGCGTCCAGGGCGGTGGAGTCATCGGCCTGAAGGATGGCCTTGCCATTATTCAACAAGAATCCACGGCCGAAGATGAACTGCGCGTTCAACAGTGGCAAAACTGGAACTTCGAGACTAAGCTCAATGACGAGTACTACTGGCTGAAGCGCTGCCAACAAGAGCGCGCCGATCCTCGCTTGGGTGGGAATGGTAAAATTACTGAAATCCCCGAGCTCGCTCGAATTCATCTGCCCACAGAGGTCCATGAAGAGTTTGGGATCAATCAGCAGGGGGATTTAAAGGTCGTCAAACGTGAGGACTATCTGAAACGCTTGGAAACCGAACGCAAAGCCCTCCTCACCCTCTCCTCCACACTGGCCACTGTCACCAAGTTCCGTGAGCAGTGCGATGTGGAACTTGGATTTCAGCGCGTGAAGTTTGGCCTTCCCGCCAAGCGCTATCAGGGTAAAACCACCTTCACTCCCGATGGACGAATCAAAGAGGTCATTCAGGAAAACGAAAATAGCCTCGATGATGCATTTCGAATCTCAGGAGGGAGCGGTGGGATGAAACAGGGAGAGCCAAAAAAACAAGACTAGGCCTCAATCCGCCTAGCGTCGCAGTTGAGCAACCTCGGGGGTTTCCTTTGGGATTTTGTTTTTTACTCCTGGAATTCAATCGCATTTCAGGTTTGAATCGGCTTCATGCAAAACCCTAAAGACACTGGACACGACTTCGTGCAACCCCAGACGCTGATCCTTCGACTCAGTAGCTTAGGTGATGTGATTCTTTCCAGTACGGTTCTTCAAGTCTCAGGCTTAAAGAATCCTATCGATTGGGTGACCTCCGCTCAGTATGCCAGTCTTTTTGAAACTCACCCCAGAGTCAGAAGAGTTTATGGCTTTGACCGCAAATCAGGCCTCAGAGCCTGGGTCCGCTTGTGTCGCGTCCTTTGGCATGCCCAGTACTCAGACGTGTTGGATCTTCATGGGAGCTTAAGAACTCAACTCATGCGCGTCTTGTTTTGGTTCTGGGGAGTCTTCAGTCCCCCTCCTAGTCCCATTCAGTGGAGATCAGTTTCAAAACCAAGGTTGAGGCTTTTTGGGTACTTTACTCTGAAAAAAGCCTGGCCCAAACGATTGAGGCCCCTTCCTTGGGTCGTCCGATTTGCTCAAACGGCAGGTGGATCTGGAAGCGAACGCCCCACGTTTGAACACCTGCTTGCCAAACCCTCGCCTCGGGCTCAAGCGTTTCTTAAAACCGTTTCCACCCCCTTCTTGGTCGTCATGCCCTCATCCCTGGGTCCCGGTAAAACATGGCCCGTTGAAAACTACGTGGAGTTCTTCTCTCAGACGTCGATCTTACCCGTGGTCGTTGGGACCGCCTCAGACCTTCCCAGTTATGAGCTGGTTCGGAAACTACAAGAAGCCAAACTTCCCCATCGATCCGGCCTGGGGCTTTGGGATTTAACCGATACGGCTCATGTTTTAGCGGGATCCAGTGGCTACTTAGGCAGTGACACGGGGCTTGCTCATTTGGCTGAGGCTTTGGGCGTTCGAGCCTATGTGCTTTTTGGTCCCACAGTGCCGGATCAAGGTTTTGGTCCTTGGTCTGCGCAGAGTCGTGCCGTGGGCTCCAAGGTCAGCTGCCGGCCGTGTGGTCAAGATGGTCGATACTGTTTTCGCATCACCGAGAAGTACGCGTGCTTAAAGCGTCTGACTCCCGATGACGTTAGGCTCATCGTTCAACGCGACTTTTTTGTGGGGTCCCCCTCTTCATTCGAATCACTTGATCAGACGACGTCAATGAATGAAGGAAACGATGCTGAGCCAAGAACCCATTGATCCTTTTTTTAAGCGAGGACAGGCATGAGAAATTCATCGCAGTGGAAAACCAGAGCTCTTGGGGTCTATCGCTGGGTGCAGCGAGCTTGGGTTGAGAAGTGGGTACTTCCCCATTTTTTCTCTCCAAAGCGAGTGCCCGTCTGCCGTGCCTCCCTTCAGGCTCCTTTGTCTGAGCCGTCTTTGAGGGAGAAAAAAAGAATTTGGTTCCATGCCGCAAGTGCCGGTGAGCTAGAGTGTCTCTGGCCTCTGATCCTTCAGTTGGCCAAATCTCAGGTCGCCCTAGGTGTCAGTATTTTTAGTGAGTCCGCGTGGCCTTCCCTCCCAAAGCTTCGCTCTGAACTGGAGGCTCAATCAGCCACAGTTTGTTTTCTGGGGTTCTCACCGTGGGAAGGCAGCTGGTCCCAGGCTCTGGATCAGTTTCAGCCCCACCTCTGGATTACAGCCAAGTACGAGGCTTGGCCAGATCTCTGGGCCTCTCTGGCGGAAAGAAAGATCCCGCTCATCATCGTGGGAGCGCGTCCGAGACGATCTCTGAGCCTTGCAAAAATGATCTCTCAAAGGCTCTTTGGTCGTCTCCCGGAGTGCCTCTTTTTTCCCACGGATGAATCCGATGTCGCAGGGTTAAAGAGGATCTTTCCGCAGGCGAGTCTCCATTGCGTGAACGAACCCAGGTGGGAGCGAGTGTTTGAGCGAGCAGAAAAAGGCAACCCCAGGGCTCGAGAAATCGGATTGGCCTTTGAGGAGTTCTCCTCCTCTCTGGGTTGCGGTGTGATTGGCAATGCTTGGATTTCTGATCTTCAATTTTTATCAGAACTCATTGGCCACGAATCCAGTCTCCTTTGGGTGGTTCCTCATCGAGTGGATTCAGCTACCGTGGCTACTTTAGATGCCTGGATTCAGTCGTTGGGCCGATCCGTCATTCAAACGCAAGGCCGCTCCGAGCAAGAGTTAAAGCATGAGTTTCTCAAGGCTTGGGGGAGCCCCGATGCGAGGTCAAAAACTCTGCCTCCAGTGATTCTGGTGAATGAGATGGGTTTTTTATTGGAACTTTATTCCAAAGCCCAATGGGCCTATGTCGGAGGGGGATTTGGCCACGGCGTGCATAGCACGTTGGAGCCCGCCATTTTCGGGATCCCGGTGGCTTCTGGACCCCAGGGGCAGCACAAATTCTCAGAAATTCAGCAGCTCCAAAAAACTCAGCAATTGAGGGTCTTAAAAAATCAAGCCGACTTGAGGTATTGGATGAAGAGCCGAAATTCAAGTTCCCTAGAGCGTGAAACTTGGATTCAACAAGCGCAAAACCGACGCGGAGGAGTGAATCAGATTGCTAGGGTGCTGGAGAAACGATATTTTTAAGATCAAGACCTCGGTCCAAAGCGCGAGAAAAATCCAAAGGAGAGATCGCTGATGGAAGCTAAAATCAGGTTACGCTTGAGTGCTCACGATGCCCACTATGCGGGAGGATTAGTGGATGGATCCAAGATGCTTTCGCTTTTTGGGGATGTGGCAACGGAGCTTTTAATTCGCCATGACGGAGATGAGGGGTTATTTCGTGCCTATGACTTAGTGGAATTC
The DNA here is from genome assembly GCA_049424145.1 of Bdellovibrionia bacterium. Lineage (GTDB taxonomy): Bacteria > Bdellovibrionota > UBA1018 > UBA1018 > UBA1018 > JBMSSC01. Next base: position 2,488 of record JBMSSC010000134.1, on the reverse strand, counting down.
TTAGAGCCTGTATTTGCTGGCGACTACATTGAAGCGGGTGGAAAGATCACTCATGTGGGAAAGACGTCACGGAAAATGGAGTTTGAAGCCAGAAAAGTGATTCAAGCCCTGAGCCCAGAAAAAGGAGGGATTGCCGTTTCCTCGGCTGAAGTACTCAGTGAACCGAAGGTGGTTTGCCGAGCTCGTGGAACATGTGTGGTTCCTCTGGCCGTTCAGCGGTTGAAACATCCATCCACCTAGGGGGTCGTTCGTGCGCTTTCGCGATCATTACGATTGGATTGTCTTAGGAAATCATCCCGGGGCATTGCTGAGTGCGAGTCTAGTTTCAGCGATGGGATTATCTGTTTTGGTTCTCCCGTTTACTCCTGCATTGAAACCCTTTACCTCTGATCGTGGATTGGTCTTTGATCCGGAGCCGAACTCTCTTCTTGGCCTAGGCAACTCGGAAGAAAACTCAGGGCTCTTACTTCAATGCTTAAAACGAATGGGAGTGGGTGCACAAGAACTTGAAAAGTTTGATCGCTCTGAGGTGTTTCCCCAGGTGCTCACCCCAAACTGTCGAATGGTCTTCAGCCGCAACGAGGGATTGAACTTTGAGTTGACTCGCGAATTGGGTGTCGATTCTGCCGCTGCCCTGGGCCTTCTTGAGGTGCTGGCATCCCTTGAGTCCGATTATTTACAGTCCTGGAGAAATCTCCCTAAGCGTCTGAGCTCCAATCCTTGGGCATGCTCCCGGTTTCTAAAATCACAGCAGATCCACGAGTTAAAAAAGCAGCTAAAAACGAAACATCAAGCAGCCCTTTTGGACTCCGCAGGGCAAACCGAAGGGATTGCCTCACTGCAAAAGAGGTTTGCCCAAGTCACCCAGTGGCTTGATCCCTCCCGGTGTGCCTCCGATTGGGCGAGTGCCATCGGGCGATTCGATCTCCCTGAACTCTGCTCGGGCTTGTGGTACGGGATCACTCAGACCCAAGAACCCAATCCTCTCATGCGCGATCTCCTCCTGCGTCTGATGCTCTCGCGAACCGCGGGATCATTCCTGGGCGGGCTAACCGCCTATCGACAGTTTCTTCTGAATGCTGCCAAACGAGCAGGTGCCCACATCGCAGAGAATGAACAGTGTAAGCACATCTTTATTGATCGAGGTCGATTTGCTGGGGTCCAAATCAGTGCTCGGGGGAGCATTATCTCAACTCAAGGGGGAGTGGTGGGAAGCTCTCTAAAAAATGTTTTTGATCGCACCACGCTTACGGGAAACAACTGGTTTTACTTAAAGAAATCCGCCTCAACCCCCGTGGGTTGGCATTTCACCCTCTCTTTCTTAGTCCGCACCGAGGCGCTGAACTCCAAACTTGGCTCTCGCGCCGTTTGGCAGGAGAAGGACGCGCCACCCTTAGAAATCGAAGTCTTAAAGCCCAGAAGTAACTCGCCGTCAGCTGCCCACTGGAGTGTTGTTTTGTTAAGAACCCTCATGCCTTTTTCTGAAGAAAGCCTCACCCCTGAATTCCAGCGAGGGATGGCTCGTCGGATGTTTCGCCAAGTCTGTGAGATTCTCCCGTATTTTGAGTCCCACATTCTGCAGGTCTATCCTCGGTTCTCTACCCCAACAGGGCGCTCCGTGTTTGGCAACGAAGAACTCCAGGATGCACAACCCTCAGCCCTTGTGGATTTTCAGCAGATCTACGGATTCTCCTCACTCAGTCAAATTCCTGATCCCCTCCTCGTGTTCCAGAAGTCGGCTCGGGGAGCTCAATCCGGGATTGAGGGTCTCTTTGTCGCCTCCCAAGAGTCTTATCCAAGCTTGGGCTCTCTAGGACCGACTGTGGCTTGCCTGCAGAGTGTGGCTTGGCTATCGGATCGTCTTGGGTTAAAAGGTCCATTCTCCTAAGAAAAAAGAGAGACGAAAGGGGATCCATGCGAGTTCTCTTGTTTCATCCCACGCTTTTACCTCCGCGCGATTACGGTGGAGTGGAGCGCGTGTTGCTTTGGCTGGCGCAAGGCTTACTGGAGCGCGGACACTCAGTGAGCGTGGCTGCGTTGCCCGGTAGTCAGATTCCTTCAGGGTGTCAGCTCATTGAGGTCAGTCGTCAGCCTTATTCAGCCTCCGAGCTCAATGCTCGAATTCCACACGGAACCGATCTGATTCATTTCATGTCCCCCTTATCTCAAGAGGTATGGGAGGGACTCGATTTTCCTGCCGTACTCACCGTTCATGGGAACGCCAAACCGGGCGAGCGCTACCCCTTGAACTCCGTTTTTCTCAGTGCCGATCATGCCGCACGCCATGGTGCAAGTCAGTTCATTTTCAATGGGATTGATCCCAGTGAGTTTCTGTGGGATCCACACGCTCCACGATCCGACTATTTGTTTTTATCTAAAACGCAGTGGAGTGTGAAGAACCTAAAAGGTGCGATGCGAATGGTTCATCAAGCGGGAGGGCGGCTGAGGATCGCAGGCGGAAATCGACCCTGGGGACTACGGTCTTGGG
>JBMSSC010000133.1:0-6473 GCA_049424145.1 Bdellovibrionia bacterium | reverse complement strand
TGCCCCTGCCTCGACCACGTTTCTCGTGAATGGGCTAGGCTCATTTTTCATCGGCATCCTTTGGAGCTACGGCATCCAAAGCCAGTGTCTCTCCCATCCTCTGTTCTTGGGTTTAACCGTAGGCTTTTTGGGCGGATTCACCACCTTTTCTTCTTATTGCTTGGACGTCATCCGCCTCTTACAAAACAACGACCTGAAGACCATGGCAGCCTACCTGATCCTCAGTCCATCGGTGGGTTGTCTGACCACCTATTTCGGGATGAAGCTAGGACAACTTTGCTTTTAATCAGAAGAACTCAGGTGCAGGCTCCCCTCGGAGCAGAGCGCCAACTTCTTGAAAGGAACTCGTATGTGTGGTCGATTTTACCAAACCTACTCATCAGAGGAGCTAATCGTTCGATACTCGGCACACAGCCCTTTGAACCCCCCGCAGGTCCAACGGAATTCCAATTTTTGTCCCAGTCAATTTGGACCCGTGCTTTACCAAGATCAAAACTTAGCTTTACCCACCTGGGGATGGTTTAGGTGGGGGCTGATCCCCAGTTGGTCACGCGAAGAGAAGATTGGATTTCAGATGATTAATGCTCGCTCTGAAACCGTGTCTGAAAAACCTTCTTTTCGTCAGGCGTTTCAAAAGCGACGCTGCGTGATTCCGGTCAATGGTTTTTACGAGTGGAAGCGCAGCGGGAGCAAAAAGACGCCCATTGCCATTTCGCTCAAGGATGACCCCATTATGAGCCTAGCCGGGATTTGGGAAGCCTGGAGGAGTCCCGACGGACGGACGCTTGAAACCTTTTCAATTCTCACAACTTCGGCCAACTCCAGCCTCTCTCCCATTCATGACCGAATGCCCGTGATCCTCAATCCATCCGATGAGAAAACATGGCTTGGGAATCTATCCACCCATCGGACTGCCATCCAAGCTCTCCTCAAACCTTGTCCCTCATCCTGGATCAGAACGCAGGAAGTCGATCCCTCCACTCTAAAACGTTTGCCTAAACACCCAGGAACCCAGGAGGATACTTAAGACTAAAGCGCTGATCCCCAAGTAAACCCAATCCCGTTTCATGAGAAAAAGAAAAAAAATCAAAATCAGTCGACCCACGGGCAATGCCATCAAAACCACAATCCCAAGACCGATGAACGTATCGGAGCTCAAACTCTGAAAACCCTGCCGCATCTCATTGACACTCAGGGGCACCGGCACCTGAGCCAGAAACTGTCCTGACAAAAGCGTCTGAGCCCACTGATCGGCTGACCGCTGATTTTCAACTGCCCCCATCAGCTGAAGCCCCAAACCAAAACTCATGAGCAGTGCCCCGACCATAACCCCAAAGCGTAAAAAATAGGCAATGGCTAAATCTAAATCACGTTTCATCTTTGCTCCTCTGCTGACAACTAGATTCATGATTCTTTTTTTTCAAGCCTCCATCCGCTCTCACGCCCCTGAGGAAGGACGTTGACCTTAAAACCACCAAACACACTGCCTGAATGAGGCCTAAGCTCTCACTGCCTTCCAGGCCATTTGAAGTGCCGTGACAAATAAAATCGCAACAAAAATTCTTCGAATCACCTGAGCAGGCAATCGCTTGAGCAAATACGTTCCAACAAGCGACCCTAGAAGAACCCCAAGGCTCACCGGCGCTGCCAGCAGCGGAACAATGAGCCCTTTTTGATAATAAGCCAGTGCACCGGTGACGGCCGTGACCCCCATCATAAAATTCGAGGTCGCTGCTGAGACCTGAATCGGAAGCCCCATGGCCGTATCCATTGCAGGCACCTTCAGGACGCCACTTCCAATCCCAAGTAAGCCAGAGGCAAAGCCTGCTCCCAGCATCAGCATCCACGAAAGCCCCACTCGACTCACCTCGTAATGGACCAATTGCCCGCTCTGTCCATCCGCAAAGAAGGAATGAAGATGCAGACGATCAGCCCACACATCGCGTCCCAAGGGCCGAAAGGGAGGATTTCTCCCTCTCCGAATCATCACGGCCGCCGAGTAAAGCAAGAGGCAGGAAAAAACCAGATGCAGCGCAGAGCTTGAAAATAAGCCTGATAATCCTACACCCGCAAGGGCTCCTAAGGTCGTAGCCACTTCTAAAAGGAGGGCCACTCGAATGTTGGTGATCTGATCTCGCACGGTGACCGCAGCGGCAGAAGAGGAGGTGACGATCACTGAAATTAAACTCGCTCCCATGGCATACCGAATGTCAATTCCAAGACCTAGGGTGAGCGCTGGAATGAGAATCACTCCCCCACCGAGACCCACGAGGGAACCTAAGGTTCCTGCCATCACCGAGAGAACAAACACAGAAGCAATCAGGCCTGGCCAATGCTGAATCCACATGAGACCCAGTCTGACACATTGCATCCCCAACAACAACCCTCTGCCCAACGGGGCCGTGAACCTAGCAACTCGAGCTCCTCTTCCGATGAATCGTGAAAACTCGAACCCAGCGAAAGCTGACCCTACATCGCTCTCTGATCATTCGACCAGGAGTCGCTGAAGTGGAAAACTCCCTGAGGAATCCTTGGCTTAGCCCCGAAGAAAGATCGCGTCGATGGACTGTTCTTTTCAATTGCACTAAAGACGGCGTTTAACGATGAGGCCTCCGATTCCTGTTCCACCTGGGATCGAGCTTTAGCCATCATGACAAAGGTTAGTTTCTGATTCGAAAAAGGCTCGGTCACTCGCTTCTGATCTTCGGAGGCAATCCATCTTTCTTCCAGCTCTCCGTTGCTTTTATAAACGAACTCATACTGATTGCTTCGATAGTACTTCACCAAAGACTCTGCTTGCTTGAGCGCCTCAAGCCGTATTTCCTGCGCCGAAGGGTTTTGCACCAAAGCCCACCTCTCAGCAAATCTTAAAAGACGTTTTCCCAAACCTTTCACCTTCGGATGAGCGACAAACTTATGAAACATGATGGTCGAGGCATTGGGTTCCATCAGCCGAATGATCAAACTGGCCACCACTTCCTGAGTTTCTTTGTTGCGAATCATGGCAATTCTAGAATCTGAATTTTCACTCAAATAATGCCTCAACTCATCAACCGAGGTTTGATAGCCCCCTTTTAAGAAGGTTTCATAGCCTGCCTGGTACCTGTCATTGATCAATTTGACGACCTGAAACAAGTCCTCTGGACTGATTTTTTCGAGAATCTCCTGTGAGTACGGGTCTTGCTGAGACATCTCACTCCACGCTCTTTCGTAAAAACACCAATTCAGAAGTAAAAGAACCAAGAGAAGATAAAATCGATTCAACATGCCTCAATCCTACACCATTCAACCGAAAAGACCGCATCTGATTTTATCGCTCACTCTAGACTCTCCTCATTTCGACGAATCAGACGCAGATGAATTCAATATCCACTATTTTTATCCTATTAAAAATAAAATAATCTATAGATAACTTATTATCCCCCAGAAAACCTCTTCCTTCGAAATCATATATAAAAAAATTAGAACCAATCGAAAAAAAAATCACCCAATGCGTAATGAATCAAAGACCCTCAAAAAAACTGTCAGGAAGGTATTTGGAGAAACATTCAGAGGTGAATCCGCCATAAAGTGCGCAATTGCCTCGCCTACCTCCCCGAACCGTACCACCTGGAGTCGAATACACTGGAAGCAGCTGCACCAGATATCCCACTACCTACTACCTACTACGATGACGCCAAGCAGGAAGTTGCGCGCCTGACGCCCTGACTAGACGAAACAAACTAAGGGGCCCTCACCAATCTTGAGAAGACTGAATTGGAAGCTTTGACGATGAACAAGCTAAAAACCAGCCGCTACTAAGGAAGACGATTTCTTTATTGAACGCGATCGAGTCTGCCCTCAGTCGAGTTAGATCGACGATGAATCGGGTGAAAAATTGGAAGTCTGAAAAAGACCAAATCACGAGTTGGACAGCCTCAACTCTCCTTGAGGCGGAGAAGAAGTTCAGGATAATCAAAGCCTACAATCAAATTCCATCATTAATTACAGAATTTAGTGAACTCAGCTTAAAAAATGACCTAAAGTTAGCTTAACCAATGATTGCCCTCCTTTGAATCCTACCGAAAAAATGGACACGCTCCTTAGACGGATTCCTAGAATTCTATAACTCGGGGTGAATTCATTGTGGCTATCGCTGCGAGGGGAAACCCCAATGGCAACTCTAAAGGAATTGTTGGCCACGCCGATTAGTGAATCAACCGAAATTCAGGCTGCGTAAACCAAGTAGCCAATCGGGGGGATCTGTCCAAAGAACTCGTGCTAAGTACACCTAAATCGAACCTTCGAAAACAAAAAAGGAGCCTTGCGTTCTTATTGCAAGATTCCTTTTTTTATTGTCACGACATTCTCATCAAAAAATGGCGGGAGCGATGGTGGTTGTATGATTCCGCACACTTACCTCACCAAAGTGTCCTTGAAGTGTCCTTGCTAACGTTTTGCCCCGCTTTTCTGCTACTTCCTCAGCACTTTATCAGATTGCTGTACAGCTTTTGCAACCAACTCCAATTGCCGCCATGCACCGTCAAAGTCAAAGGCATTAAAATCCTGGTCTCTCAGGACTGGTTTAAGATCAGTTTCAAGCTGGGACTTAAACTCCTTTTTACGGGAGTCGGAAATCTGGATCTCCCCCGTCCCTGGCACCTGAAGCTTCTTCTTCCACCACCAAGCCTCATCCAGGCTAATCAGCTTGTTTCTAAAAGCGTGATCCAGATCATACAGGTCCCGGATAGCAGCATTTTTTCTGGTTAGAGCCGCTCGAACCTTCTCTGAATAAGCCTCCCGCTTGGAGAGACACATCACGGAAAACGCTCCGACCAACGGGACATCTGAATATGGGTCCCTTGCCAGTATGCCTACATATCCCTTTTCCGGCTCATGCACCCTTTCCCGCTGACCAATTTCAAGCAAGATGGTCTCTTTGGTTCCAAGTAGCGTCGATTCATATGCAAGCGTTGCATTGTACTGAACTGACTGGTTACTGCCTGTAAGCTGCCGTTCCACAAGCAGCCCAGGGACCTTCTTGGACAAATTTGCCACCCACTCTTTCATAGGTGCAGCATTTTTGCTCCGTCCAGCTCGATTGAGGTCTGGATCTGTTGAAATCGTAAAATCCAGATCCTCGCTCAGCCGATAGAAGCCCGCATGGACCTTATTCAGAAGCGTGCCACCCTTGAAAATCAGATGCTTTTCTTTCTCAGACAGTTCACGCAACACGACTGAGCAAAAATAGTCCTTCTCAATGAGCCGTGATGAAAACCCAGTTTTACCCTCGGCAAATCTAAGCGCCTCTTTGAAGCTATCCCGATCCAAATGTGGAAAGGTTTTCTCCTCATGGTTTTTCATTGATGATTACCCTCCATTTTGGATCTCTCTGTCCTTGGCGCTTCCGCTTTGGGATCAACGGAACAAACACCTGCGACTGAGAAGCTTCTTTATAAAGTGATCTCAAAGCAGCACTTCGATAGCCCGCACGCTCTAAAACGTATCCCACACGTTTTTTCGTAGAATCATTTCCCAGCCTCAATACAATCTTGAGGAAATCCCCCATAAACTGCGAGTCGCCCATTCGCTCGATCAGCCAATCAAACGCTTTCGGAAGGGTCCCAAATTTTTCAGAATCATAGATCGCATCAAATACGGCTCTCGGCAGAGAGCTGTATTGAGTGGCAAGGGTCTTTTCGTTTTCCTTTACGTTAAATTCTTTTGTGTCGCCCAAGCGACTTACGGGCACCTTAATAAACCGAAATCTTTGCCCCCCGACCGTTTTCCATCCCGATAGCTTGTCGTTGTACACGTCCATCTGATTCGGGATCTGGGTTTCTAATCCGTAGCTATTAAAAGCCAGCAGTCCGCTGACTTGAAATCCAGTCGCCTTTACATGCGCCATAAGAGCTTCGAGGACTAGATAAGGGGACGGAACATAGACGCCGCCCGCTGGCAGTGTGCGTGGCAGCAAATAGAGACCTCTCACGATCTTAGTGATCAGCCTTTTCCTTGAAGTATTGGCAAGCAGCCGAGCTTCTTGTTTGGGAGAAATTCGAAACGCCTTAACTAGGTCGCCAGTCCTCACGGCCGAAACGCCGCTGTTCTGCGCCCAGGCTAACAACTTGATCTCGGAAGGTCCCAATCGTTCCATATGTTTTATTTTACTGTATTCCTCTTAAAGCGCAATAGGTCTTACATAGAACATCGCCAATCGTCTTAGGTACTTTGAACTTCAATGGAATTCGAACGCCCAAAGAATAAAAATATATCCCCATTGGTTAAAAATACTTCGCTTTTTGCCCATCTGTCTCAACCTACAAGGGTCTGAGAGCACAACTCAGCACAAGCCACCCCACCGCTCTCTATTCCACCCCGTCAACCCCTTTTTTATGGACACTAGAATCACATAGATATTTGTTTAATATTTATTAAGTCTCCCCGTTTATACATCTCGGAAGCCTCAGCAGGGGGAATGTCGCCGAGGGAGC
>JBMSSC010000132.1:0-6495 GCA_049424145.1 Bdellovibrionia bacterium | reverse complement strand
GCAAACTGTTCACGACACTTTTTAATCGACGACTCGGTGGCTGCAAGCGAATACTGGGGATAAAGAGGAAAGACCACGACCCGAGAAATCCCCTGATCCCGAAGCTGCTCAAAGACCTGACGAATCGACGGAGTGGCATAGCGCATGGCCCCTACGACGACCAGCTCCGGGCCTTGATCTGGTGAGCCCTGAGAGCGGCGTTTTTGGACCTCTTGCCTCACTTCATGAACCAAATCCTCTAGGTGCACTAAAAGTGGAGAGCCCCGATCGGTCCAAATGGTCTGATACAAGGCCGCCGATTGAGAAGACCTCCGAGGCAAAATGATGCCATGGACTAAAAGCCACCTAAGCCAGGGATGAATGTCCACCACATCTGGATCCATGAGAAACTCTTTTAAGTAGCGCCGCACGGCAGGCGTGCTGGGATCCTCAGGAGTTCCGAGGTTCAATAAAACGAGACCAACGAGTGAGGACTGAGCTGACGAAGAAGGACGATTCGTAGGGTTCATGATTCCCCCTCTATAACTGAGAACTCACGGCTTCTCCAAGCGTGTTTTTTCTGAATCGATGCTGAGCCTGAGCCAGGATCTGGCGCCCTAAATGCTCAAAGTGCTGCGCCAGTCCTTCAGGCAAAGAGGCTGGACTATAGACCGATCGATCGAGCAGAAAATCCACCTGAGCACTCAGCCCACAGGGACGAAAGCCTAAAAAACTCTGCTCCGTGCGAAAGCCGTTGATGGAAAGCCCGTGAAGAAGCACTCCATCTTCAACGCGAATTCCAACGGAGGCAAACTTTCCAAAAGTACTCCAAACCCCGAGTTCAGCTCCCCAGCGAATGTGCGAACTAGGGTCATACTGAAGCCCCACCTCCAGGGCAATCTCAAGCAGGGCATGCACCGCTTTCTTCACGCCACGAGGATCACCCACGAGGGATTCGAGTCGCTCCACGGGAAACAAAACCCATTGCCCCGGACCATGATAGGTCGCAAAGCCACCGCGATCGGTTGCCACACGCGGAATCGAGCTTGGGTCGGTAGCGCCGAGTGGGGAGGATAAAAACAAATCCTCTTGCGGGGTTCTGCGACCAAAGGTGATCACGGGAGCTAGCTCAGAGAGCAGGAGCACTCCCGAACGCTTGTGCGCTCGAAGCGCTTCAGCAATCTCTCGCTGCCTCTGATCGAGCTCCTGAAATCGCCAGGGGGTTTCAGGCGTATGACGATGAATCTCAGTACAACTGAACAACATCGTCTTCTCTGAAATTCCCCCCCGTATGAATCTCGGTCACTGAGCCATCCGCACCTAAGTAATCCTTCACTTCTAAAGTGCCTTTGATTTGCCCTTTGGCTCGCCCCAGGTAGGCCCCACTTCCGGGATCATAGATATCCTCGCCTGAGCTGAAGACTTTTAAGATATCCCCTGGCTGCAGCCCAGAGCTTCTCCCTGCATTGACATACACACGATTTCCGATCACTTTGGCAATACGCCCCTGCCAGGTCATCTTCTCTAAGACCCGAACCACCTCGGAGACCAAGTGGGTTGCGGCCTGACTTAAGGCTCCTTGAATGAGCTCCTCCCGCGCTCCGGCACCTCCGGATTGCTGTTCCTCAAAAAGGCTCAAGTTACTACTGGTGACCTCAGCGGTGCGCGCCAACGCAAGAAGCTCACGCCCCGATTGAACATCAAAGAGCTTTGCCTCAACATCCACTGCCGCCAAAAATTGTTTCTCCTTAAAAAGCCCCACATCGCTGGATCCCTTTTGGCGAAGCATGATTTTGGTGATGCGACCAATCATGACGGCTGCGACTCCAAGCTTTCTGCCCTCACGAACCAACTGAGCCACTTTAATCTGATCGCCTTGAACAAAATCCGCTGTCGAAAAGGAGGACTTAATCTCCTCAGGAACCATCACTTTCTCGCTGGCAACCAGCGCATGGCGCAGCTCCTCGGCCATAAAGGGCCCTAAGGTTTCAGAGACCACCGGTGAGTCGTTTTTAAAGTCCACCACGAGAACACGTTTTTTGGGCTGCCCCATGGAGTCCTCAGGCGCAGATGGAGACTCCCCCTCGAGCTTGGATTCCTGGGATCGCAAGGAGGCCTCATCAGCACTCACGCTGCGATACAGGGTTCGACTGCCGGGTTCTGAGCGTCCCTCATCGCCTCCCCATCCATCGGGCTTGAGAAAAAAACCTTTCTGACAAGAGGACAGCAACACCCACATCAACCCTACGGACACCCACGCCTGTGATTTTCTCATCGTCGACTCCTTGCCTCAGAAACACTCACTTCAATGGAACTAGGCTGCTTGGGCTCAAGTTGAGTGGCTCCAAGGAGTGATTTTAAACTCTCCAGCGAGCGCCCCGATTGAAAGGAAAACGTGATCTTCCCCACTTCCAGCACCTTTTCTTGAACAACGGAACCATCATTTAAAAGGGTTCCTACCTGAGCCTTTAAGGTATTCATGTGGGCAAAATCTCGAACACCCCGAATTTGAATCCAGATTTCTTTTTTGGGCCCAAGCTCGGCTACGACCTCCGTTGCCTTGCGATAGTCGTCCACTAGGCGATCCTGAAGCTCAAGACTGGAGTGAAGAAACTCCTCCTCAGAGGCAATCACTTTTTCCTGCAACAACGGAGGCCTCTCTGGGGCTTTCACCCGAAGTTGAAGCTTCCACTTCTCCCCGGGAGACGCAAGCTCAGTTAAGGCAGCCATAGAATCAGGATCCTCAGGAGGCATTAAGGCCACGCTCACCACGAAGGCTGCATCTTGGGATTTTTCTCGAAGCACGGCGTTCAAACGCTCGTCTTGGACCAGATCAGCGGCAGAAGCAAGCTCCTCAGGCTTCAATTGGGTGACGAAGAACCCGCTGCGCTTTAAGCGGGCCTCGATTTGGGGCAAGAGGGAAGCCACACGAGTGGAGCAACTTGAGCACCTCCCCTCAGGAGCCGGGATCAGAAGAAGGCTTCGGGTTTTTTTCACGCTGCCCAACTGAGGCACACCCAAAGGCAGAGCGGCAGGAGCTCGAAGATCTGCGGGAGCGGATTTAGGTTCTTTCTTGACCTCTTCCTGAAGGGTCAGGGAGCCTAGGTCCTCGTTCTTGAAATCTTGAGCCCAAGAGGGGGAAACCAGAGCAAGCGCAAGCCCCAGGGACACCAACTGAAGCGGAGTGAAAAAGGGAGTTGAATCGTTAAGTTTTTGCAAGCCAATGATTTTCTTCTGCATTTGAAATCAGCTTAGCACAGCGTTTCCCCCCCGAAAAGTCGCACCTATCGAAGAGTGACCACCTCTTTGCCAAAAACTCGATTCATCTGCTGAACGCTCTGGGGGTTGGCCACAACGCTTAAGGTTTTAGGCAGGACCAAGAAGGTTCGAAACTGCGGATCCCGAAAGTGAATTCGCACGGGACATTTGCCTCGGTGCTGGATGAGTTGTTTTTTCAGCTCCCGCAACTGATCAGCAGACACTTCACTGACGACCAGATCAATGATCACTTGCTGCACTTGATTGTGATGGGCGGCAGCGGCAAACTCCACGGTTTTCACTAGAACCTTAGGGGGCTCATCGGAGAACTCAACCTCCCCCCCCAGCACAACGGGTTCCCCTTCGGCGAGGGCTTGCTTTAGGGTGGGCTGTAACGTGGTGTAGGCATCGGGAAAAAACACGGCCTCCACTTTCCCGTGACAATCCTCTAACTGGGCAAAAGCCATGCGCGAGCCTTTTTTTGTCGTGACTTCTCGTAACTCGGAGAGGAGGCCTCCGATGCGCACCTCCGTTTTTGGGGGACGCATGCGACCCATGCCCATTTCTCCCCAGCCCATGAGCTCTTCCGGGGAGGCTTGGGCGGTTTTTTTACTCTGCGCTTTTTCTAGCGACACTTGCTTTAAGCGCTCCGTACTCCAGCCCAGCCACTGCTCGCAGATCTTCTGCCAGGTCTCCATGGGGTGGCCTGAGACATAAAACCCCACCACGGCTTTTTCCATGGCAAGCTTGCGCGAAAGGGGCCAATCCGCCTCCTTCTTAAACAGGGCATCGGTTGGGGTGATCAGCTTAATCTCATCGGCTGAAAACGCATCAAATAGCGAGGACTGGCCTAGTTCCTTTTCTTGTTGCTCATCGCCTGCGTGCTCGAGAAGGGCTTCTAATGAGGCAAACAAACTGGCTCGATTGACTTCGGCAATGGAATCCAAGGCACCCGCTAAACAGAGGGATTCTAGCACCTTCTTATTGGCTTTTCGGGTGGAGACACGCTTACAAAAGTCCAGCGCACTTTTAAACCTTCCCTGGGAGCGTGCTTCGAGGATGGAGTCCACGGCAATCCCCCCTACCCCTTTAATGGCCTCAAGTCCAAAGCGGATGGCTTTCTGGGTGCCCTTTTCTCCGGTCAGGACTTCCACACTAAACTTCTTTTGCGACTGATTGACGTCCGGAGAGAGGACGGGGATTTTATGTTGACGGGCATCCGCAATGTACTTGGTGATCTTATCTGTATTATCCATTTCAGTGGTCATGAGAGCGGCCATGAACTCGGTAGGATAATAGGTTTTCAGATAAGCGGTTTGATAGGTGAGCACGCCGTAGGCTGCGGAGTGAGACTTATTAAATCCGTACTCAGCGAACTTGGCCATCAGGTCAAAGATGGCTTCGGCTTTTTCTGCTCTTAAGCCCTTGGCCACGGCTCCTTGGACAAAGATCTCACGGTGTTTGGCCATCTCCTCGGGTTTTTTCTTCCCCATGGCTCGGCGAAGTAAGTCGGCTTGCCCCAGGGAGTAGCCTGCTAGCTCACGGGCAATCTGCATAACCTGCTCTTGGTAGAGGATGACGCCGTAGGTATCTTTTAAGATGGGCTCAAGCATGTCCACGTCATAGACGATGGGTTTGCGTCCGTGTTTTCGGTCAATGAAGTCATCGACCATGCCTGAGCCTAGGGGCCCGGGTCGATAAAGCGCATTGATGGCGGTGAGATCCTCTAAAGAACCCGGCTGGATTCGGGTGCATAGGTCCTTCATGCCGGAGCTTTCTACCTGGAACACTCCGTCGGTATCGCCTGAGCTAATGAGTGCAAAGACGGCGGGATCCTCGTAGTTCATGCGAGAGAGTTCAAAAGTGGAGTCTAACGACCCGGGCTCGGCCACTAAGTGAACGAGTTGAATGGCGTTTTCAATGACGGTGAGTGTTTTTAGGCCTAAGAAGTCAAACTTAACAAGCCCAATGGCTTCTGCAAAGTCCTTATCAAACTGAGTGACTAAGTCTCCGTCCTTACCCACATACAAAGGGCAGTAATTGACCACGGGTTTTTCCGTAATAATCACTCCGGCTGCATGGATCCCGGCGTTTCGATACAAGCCTTCCAGGGATTGAGCGTACTGAATCACTTGAGCCATTCTGGGGTCCTGGGCCATTTTTTCATGAAGCCTAGGCTCAGCCTGGAGCGCCCCTTTGATCGTGATATCCAGTTCATCAGGGAGGAGCTTGGTGATTTGATCCATCTCGGCATACGGGAGGCCTAAGACTCGTCCCACGTCTTTGATCACAGCTCGGGCTTGAAGTTTTCCAAAGGTGATGATCTGACAGACGTTCTGGGAGCCGTACTTGCGGGCCACATACTCAATGACTTCACCTCTGCGATCCTGGCAGAAATCCACGTCAAAGTCGGGCATGCTGATTCGCTCGGGGTTAATGAAGCGCTCAAAGAGGAGATGAAACTGAATGGGATCAATATCGGTGATCTTCAGCGAATACGCCACTAAGGAGCCCGCCCCAGAGCCTCGGCCTGGGCCTACGGGAATGCGATTGCGCTTGGCCCAGTTGATGAAATCGGCCACGATCAAAAAGTAGCTTGCAAACCCCGTTCGCGCGATCATTTCCAGCTCGGAGTCAAGGCGCTCCCAATAGCGTTTCTCGAGCTCTTCCCAATCGACTCGGGTGCGCTTTTTTTCAAACCCAGGCTCGACAAAACGCTCCCTCAGTCCTTTTTTAGCCTCCTCGCGAAAATAGGCCACAAGATCGAACTCTTGATGGGGGTCCTGATGGTCGGGATAAAACTTCGGCAAGTGATAAATGGATCGGCCCTTTTCGTCTTTAAAACGAAACTCGAGGTTACACCGATCCGCAATCACTTGCGTTTGATCACAGGCGTTGGGGTACCTCTCAAAGCGCTCCCGCATCTGGGCTTCGGATTTTAAAAAGTACTCGGCAGGCACGAGGCTCTTGGGGCGATCCCAATCCAGGGTTTTTCCATGCTCAATGCACTGAAGGACCTCATGGGCCTCGGCATCATGCGCTTCGAGGTAGTGGCAATCCGTAGTAGCCACGCAGGCAATGGAGTGCTTCTCGCCCCATTGGCTTAACAGCTCGTTGACGTGCTGTTGCTCGGGAAGAGGCGAGTCCTGAAGTTCCAGGAAGAAATCCTCCCCAAATCGTTTTTTGAACCAGAGGAGACTTTCAATGGCCTGCTCCTCTTCGGATTGAAGAGCAAGGTAGGGCAACTCTCCTTTTAAG
>JBMSSC010000131.1:0-6963 GCA_049424145.1 Bdellovibrionia bacterium | reverse complement strand
TCCTCAAGCGCCATGAAATCGTTTCTGAACAACCCCACTTTACTGCGCAATTCCATTCAAAAAGAACTGAATCAACACCGGGAACTAGCCAAACTCTATGGGCCCAATCCCCGCTCCCCGCTCAATTTTCTCAACACGCTCTCCACCACCCTCTCCAAAGGAGTGGTTGTGGATCTTCTGGAGTTTAAGGCTGGAATCCCAGTCTCAGACTCCTACCTCTCCCCGAGCACGGGAAGTTTAGCCTCACTGACCTTTTTAGTTTCAAACCCCCAAATCGTTGAGAAGCTCAATTCGCTTTTAAGCACACAACTGAAGCCCATGGAGAAAGGCGCTTTAACCGAGGTTCCCTCAGGAGGAGAAAGTCCCTCCAAGTGGAAAGTGTCTTTCTCTGGGACCCCTAGTGAGGTTTCCTATGGCCGATAAACTCAAAGCACTGATGGATCAATTTCAACAATGGCTGGGAGAGCAAGTCTGGGCTCAACAGCTTCAGGAAAAGTGGGACGAGCTCGATCAGCAGAGTAAACTCTATGTTCAGCTGGTGGGGGCAGCGCTCGGAGTGCTCTTCGGGGTTTTTCTCATTTTAAGCGCCATCTGGAGCGTTCACAGCCTCAAAAAAGAGTACCAAGAGAAGCAAAACCTCTTAAGTAGTCTTCAAAGCTCCATGGAGGAACTCAGGCGGCTTGAGGATCAAATCCCACCGACTGCGCAATCGAGCTCAAAAGAGGGCTCGACCAGCTGGAGTGAGTACCTCGAAGCCTTAGCTGCAGGATCAGGAATGGATAAGACTCATTTCACCCTATCTCCTGAAAAACTGGGCAACTCCAGTGAGCGATCCAAAGAGTTTCTCTTTGACATCTCCCTGAAACACATTAGCATCAAACACCTCATTCAATACATCGTCTCGCTTGAAAACGGAGCCAAGCCCGTGAAGCTTCGAAATCTTTCAGTGAATACCAACAACGACCCGGCAGGCTTTATTGATGCATCACTTGCCGTATCGGCTTTTAAAATCGAGGAAACCCCATGAAGCAAGTGGAATCATCGGCTGAAGCCCATGAGCCTCAGACCCCAGCCAGTCGATCTCAACAGCTCCTCCGTCGCCTGGGATGGAGCGCATTCGGGCTGTTTTGCTTGATTTGTTTTACGCTTTTAAAGCTCCCCGAAGATCGAGTCAAAAACTGGGTCGAGGGGACCATCAGCGCGCAACTCGCTGAAAAGCGCGTCCGTTTTACAGCAAAAGAGGGGCACCTTTCTTTGTTCTTTGGATTGTCCTACACCATGAAGGAGGTGGACCTGTTCTTCCCCCCTCCTCTGCCTGCCGCTCATCTGTAACAAATCGTCTTCTCTCCCTCGATCCTGCCTTTGCTTTGGGGAAGAATGGGTGGGAGCTTGAGACTGGACACCGAAACAGGACACCTGAAAGCGACTTTTTCCAATCGGGCAACGAGCTTTTCGCTTGCGTTCGTGGCTCAAAAACTCGAGCTGGAGAAGCTGGGAGTCCTCCCCTTTTTGGCAGGCTTTCAAATGAACGCAGCTCTTGAAGGAGAGGGCTCTTTCTCAGGCGATCTTGCGAACCCCAGTTCCATTGGAGGCTCAGCTGAGGTGTCTCTCTCCAAATTGAGCTTGGATGCTCAAAGCATTGCAGGGTTTCAAATCCCAAAGAGCGGCATCTCAGAGGCTGTGGCCAAAATCCAAGCAGACAAAGGCAAAGCCGTCATCAAGACGTTCCGGGTGGGCAAGCCCAATGCTGCCCCCTCCTCAGCGACAACTCAAGCGCCCACCGCAGATGACCTCATGGCATCCATCACCGGAGACGTCGTCTTAGGCAAGTCCATAGAGATGAGCCAACTGAACTTGAAAGTGAACTTCGCGCTTTCTGAGACCTTAATGAAGTCTTTTGTTCTTTTAGATGCCCTCATTGGCTCAGGAAAGCAGAGTAACGGAAGCTATTCGTTTAGCTTAACGGGTCCGCTTTATGCACCCGTTGCTGCTCCTCTGAGCGAGGAACGATAATCCTTCTAGCAAGCCCTGGGGAATCGTGCCATACTGCCTTCTCAAATGAGCTCGATAGAAAACTTGGATTTTGAAGCCCATCTAAAAGCCACGTTCGAGAAGTTCTTGGATCGCTCCGACGGAAAAGTTCCTCCGAACCTGGCTGAATCCATGGCCTATAGCCTGCTTTCCCCAGGAAAACGAATCAGGCCCAGGCTCATGCTCACATGCGGGGCCATGCTCGGCTTGAAAGCCTCAGAACTCATTCCGGCTGCCATTTCTCTTGAGATGATCCATTGCTTTACCCTGATTCATGACGACCTCCCGTGCATGGACGATGATGATTTTAGGCGAGGTCGCCCCTCGAATCATAAGCAATTTGGGGAGGCCTTGGCTCTGCTTGCTGGAGATGCCCTATTATCCTTGGCTTTTGATGTATTTTTAGAGTCTCCTGTTTCACCCCTGAGACTCAAAGAGGGCCTAAAACACCTCTGCTGGGCTTCAGGCCCCCGAGGCGTCATTGGCGGTCAAGCAGCTGAGGCCCTGCTGCACTCCCAGTCTTCCTTCGATGAGCTCAAAGCGATGCACCTTCAGAAAACCGGAGCCCTCTTTCAAGCAGCCATTCTCATTCCCGCTGCGTTTGCCGAAGTCCCCCACGCTAGCCCTCAAGATCAAGCCTTAAAGGTGTTTTCTGAGTGTCTGGGCTTTGCCTTTCAAATTGCCGATGATTTAGAAGATGCCGGAGGCTCGTCTCAAGGCGCTCAAGATCCGTCCAAGGATCCAAGGAGCATTTTATCGCACTTCTCATTTGAACAGGCTCAGGCTTGGATCCGCGAAAATCTCAGGCCCGCAACTGACGAACTGAAGCGCTTGTGGTTGGATCAATCCCTAGGATTGGTTACGATCTCCGATGAAGTCATTCGAAAAAGCCTGCTCTAAGACTTCCCCTGAACTCGAGTTGGATCCAATTCAGGTGATCTCAAACAGAGGAGCCTGAGGTTAAAAAACAAGCTAGAGGGCTTCAACCCTTTGAATTGATTTTAATATTTCTCTTTACTTAATTTAACTCTTCAATTAATTTCCCTCGCTCATCTTAGCTTTTGGTGCGCATTAAATTCTCGTGATCGAGCTTAAGATCGCCCCGCGAATCAACAGAGAGTGTTTAACAAAAGTGAAAAAACTCCTCTCAACTGGAGTCCCACTTTTGTTAGGTGCCTCATGAACTTTAAACGGGATGAAGTGCAGCGTTCTTTAAAAAAATACACAATCGCTCATCCAACTCACTGAGAAAACGATGAAACACTCCTCTTCTAACTCCCTCCCTGAGAGGAGCCTAAACAAAGTGAATCAAAGCCACTCAAAAGGGAGCACTGAAAGAGGAAGAAGAGAACTGGAGATCCAGGTGACTCTTCAAAAAATTCAAGCCAGCCCCTGAGCATAGGAGACTTAAGTGAAATCCACATCCTCAAAGAAAAGAACTTTACCCATTTTCCCTGTTATCTTCCTCCTTCATCTGATCGCCACACCCATCCCTTCTCTTTTTGCTATGGAAGAAGAAGAAATCCCAGAGAAGACCTCCACCCCCCCCGCTCTGCAGATTGAAGACCTCAACCCAGATAGCCTCCGAGAGATCCTAAAAAATCTGGATTTTAAAAGCCTCTTCTCCTCTCGCAGCGTAAATCACTTGTTCTTCAATCTCATCTCAGACCCACTGTTTGGGCGGGAGCTCCGCCTCAACCGAGAGGTCTCCCTCAAAGACACTCCTGTTCTTTCTGCCCGTACCTACCTACGGGAGCCCCACTTCAAAGAACGTTACTTCTTCAGTGCCTTGCGGATCCGTTTTGAAACTCCCCTGGAAGTCCTCAGTTTCATTGAAGACCCACAATCTGCAGAATACCGCTGCCTGGAACTCGACTTCTCAGCGCTTGATTCTCTCAACTTTTTGACCGCAGAAAACCTGAGTTCACTCAAACACTGGATGCGACTGGAGGAACTCACCATTTTTTCAGGCTTTCACGACTCGCGCGCAGGCGTGTTTCTGACTCATCCATCCTGGGTTTTAAACCTCTTGCGCTCTCTTCCAACAGACTCAGTTCACTTAAAAAAACTTCAAATCTCTCAAACCATCCGCCTGAAAAACGCTTCGGACCGAGCCATCCACCAACGTAGAGAACAGCTTTCCTTTGAGGAACTCAGAGCCCTCTCAGCGCTCAAATCCCTGACTTGCTTTTCAAGCTTCACCCGCTTAATCAGCCCCATCCACAACCAAAGTGAGGCGCTCATTGAAATCGGCGCTGGAGCCATGATCACTTTTCAAACGCCAAAAAGGGATCAAGACCCTTCTCAAAAGTCTTGGCTGGAGAAATTAGATGAAATTCGAGCTCGAGCCTCGGTTCATCCACTGGGAGTGTTTCAAAACACTCGCGTTCGAGTAGCCATTTATAGTCATGCCCGACAAGCGCCAGTACTTCACTCACCGCTCTTAAATCAGATCCATCAGATGGGTACCCAAAAAGTGCTTCAGCTCACTCAGTTCAGTCACCCCGATGCACTCCTTGAGCAAGGTCGTTGGGAGCAGGAACGAGTTTTAGACTCAATCAATCCCCTTCCGTTTGAGCATCTATTTGTCGATTGGTCAGAGGACTAGGCGCAGCCTAGGGTATTCCCCAAGAATCCAAAGTGTTTTTATTCTTTCAGCTTTCAAATCGATTTTAAAGGGGTTAAAAAACCATCCCCCCATGCTAAAAATAAAGACCTCGACTCCAGACTATCGTGTGTTTTTTGTCCTTCTTGGGTCGTTCATCCTTCTAGGGGGAGGATTTGAGCATTCCTCCTGGGCACAACCGGCGCCAAAAACAGACAGAGAGGGAGAAGAAGCTGAAGCCTCCCTCAGTTCTTTAGATCACGATTGCCTAAGAAACATCATCCCACGTCTGGACATGAAAACCCTGAGCGCCTGCCACAGGGTCAACCGAGAACTTCACCAACTGATCTCAGATCCCCTTTTTTCCCACGAACTGCGACGGATGAGAAAGGATGGCCTCTCCGATGTTCCTTTGCTCCTGGCTCAGGAGTATTTGGGACGCCTCAAAGATCGCTACCCTTCCAATGCGATTCGCATTCGATTTCAAAACGCAGATCAAGTGGAAGAGTTTCTCCAAGACCCTCAGTCTCAAGACTACACTCAGATGGCGTTGGATTTCTCTGAAATCCCCTCCGCTCATTTTTTGAATCCCCCAATCTTGACGCCCTTAAGAACCTGGGATCATCTTGAAGAGCTGACCCTCTCACTCCAGGCGCTATCCTTTCAAGAAACAGACGAATCACCTCGCCGCCCCTGGCTGATTCACCTTCTCCACTCGCTGAGAACGCCCGAAAGTTCGCTCAGGAGACTGCAGGTTTTTGAGAAAAGCCGAAGTCTCACGCGCTCCGAGACGGAATCCCACTACTTAAGTGAGCAAGTCTCATTTGAAGAGCTCCAAGGGATTTCAAATCTCAAGTCGTTGGAGGAATTTTCACGATACCACTGGATTGTGGGTCCTCCTCTTGAAGAGGGAAACCCCGCCTCACTCAACATTCACCCTCAAGTGAAGCTTGGAGCAGGAGCCAAGGTCACCTTAAGAAGAGAAGGGGTCCTCACCCATCCGCCTCAACTCTCTTGGATTCAAAAAGCCGATCAAAATCAAAATCCACCACTGGGCTGGGTCGTTCAAGCCATCCAGCAAGGCTTAGTCCGAGTCCTCACCTACCGTCATTCACGTGAAGCCCCCTATGTGGACTCCCCCCTTTTACAAGACATCCATGAGATGAGCTCTCAAAGAATGGAAGAACTCTATCAGATCGAGTACTCCGATGCGCTGGTGGAAACCGGCCGCTGGAAAGAAGAACCTTTTCCTCCAGAGTCACTTCCCTCTATTTTTCGACACATCCGCTTTGATCTTTCCTACTGGCCAGGGCAACCCAGTACAAATGAACGGTGATTGCTTTTTTTAGATGAGGATTTTAATATGAACTTTTTTAACCATTCCTCTTCGTCTGTCCCTTGGATAGTGGCCGTTTTCTTCTTACTCTTCTCGCTCCCCTTGACTGCTGGACCTCTTGAATCCGAAGAACTCGCCGAGGCAGTTGAACAAAACATTCAAATTTCGCCTACTGAAGAGACTGAGGAGACGTCAATGGAATCTCTCCATGACGATTGTCTTCGCGAGATTTTTAGGAAACTTGACCTCGTCAGCCTGGCCCAAGTCAGGCGAGTTAATTCATCTTTTTGTCAGCTCCTGTGTGACCCCCTCTTCTTAAGTGAGCTTCGCCTCAGCCGGGAGGACTCCGAGCAGAGTGTCCCACTACTGAGCGCAGAAAAGTATGTGAGACTTTTTCAATCTTCTTACCCCTCCAACGTGTTGCGCCTGCATTTTAAGACGCCCCAAGAGGTCATGCGTTTCATTCGTCATTCTCGGGAGCAGGAGTATCGCCAAGTGATTTTAGATTTCTCAGAGCTTCCCTCCCTGCAATTCTTAAGCTGGCTTGATCTTCAACCGCTTGCAACCTGGAAGCACCTTGAGGAGCTGACGCTTCTCATCAGCTTAAATTCACCCTTACAGACGGAAAACCTTCTGGATGCCTCAACTCACGCCTGGCTGCTCAACCTCCTTAAGTCCCTCGATGCAAAGTCGAGCGCACTGAAAAGCCTTAAAATTTTCGAAGTCATCCGAACTTATTCCCGCTTTCAAACCCACTCCTACTACTTGCGAGGAAATATTCCATTTGAAGTGCTTGCGGAAGTTTCAAAGTTCAACCGACTGAGCCAATTCATGAAATTCTCAAAAGTTCTAGGGCCTCCGCCTGCAGGCTACCGGCTTCCGATCGATGAATCTCAATCGACCTTTGAGCTTGGGATGGGAACCCTGGTCAGCATCAACCCTTCGGACTCTCCCTCATCGCACCCAGGGCAATTAAGGCCTCAATCTTGGG
>JBMSSC010000130.1:0-6969 GCA_049424145.1 Bdellovibrionia bacterium | reverse complement strand
CTCCTAAAAAAGCTGCTCCTAAAAAAGCTGCTCCTAAAAAAGCTGCTCCTAAAAAAGCTGCTCCTAAAAAGACTGCGACTCGTCCCGCGCCCATCACGACCCTGGCTAAAACCGAGCGTCCAGCAACTCCTTCTGCAACTTCAAACATTGGTTCAGCATTAAGTGGGTTCGCCGGAGGTTTAACCGGAAGCACGATTGGCTCAGCCTTTGGCTCAAGCTTTATGGAAAAGAATCGCTCCCAGTTTGCTGATGACGAATCGGAAGAATAAAGAACAAAGCTTCATTGACTTTCATCCGGCCCTTGCCTTTTGACTTGAAAAAGCGGGTAAGGGCCCTTCAGCCCACTTGCTCTGTTGTGCCTCACGCGATAAGACAAAATTCAGGTCTCAGCTCCTGTCAACACGGCCATTCTCTTTGGTTCGTAGAACCTAAGAAGACGCTCCAAGACAAAACCCCAAGACCAACTTCATGGGTTTACCCTCAAAAACATGGAGACTTCTTGGTCATTAAGCCACAAAACAAAAGAGCGATGGAAAACCCTGAGATCCTCTTAAGCCCGGTTAAACTGCCGAAATTAAAGGAATAATGGGCTTTTGTTTTTTTGGAGAAATTTTATGGAAATTCGTGATGTAATTTACGGCACCATCCCCATTGAGGACTCCGAACTCCCCATTCTCGACTCCATGTACTTTCAACGCTTAAGGCAGATTAAGCAACTTGGGTTTTCGGAAAACTCCTTCCCAAGCACCACCCATAATCGCTACGTCCACAGCCTAGGCTGTATGCAAGCAGCCACTCAAGCCTTAGACTCCATCTTTAGCCCCACCCAAGCCTCACCGCCTGAAATCACCCTGAGCGCCCATGCGAAAAAGAAATTTCGAAGCGTCTTAAGACTAGCAGCCCTTCTGCATGACATTGGCCACGGCCCCCTCTCGCACACCACTGAGTTTGCCATGCCTCCAGTATCGGAGCTTCAAATCCCAGGCATCCCCTTGGGAAAGAGGAAGATGCGAAAGGCCACTCACGAGGACTACACGCTCAAGATCCTCCTGGACTCTCCACTCTCCCCCCTGCTTGAAAACTCAGGAAGCCCGTATGGTTTTGGCCCGACTCACATCGCTTGCCTCTTAAACCCTGAACTTCCCGCGCCCGACTCCTTCTTCATCGAGCAGGGAATCAATTTCAGACCAATTCTTGAACAACTCATCTCCAGCGAACTGGACGCAGACCGCATGGATTACTTAAGACGCGATAGCCTCCATGCCGGCGTAAGCTACGGTCAATTTGACTTCAACTGGCTTGTTGGAAACCTCACTGCCACCCTCAGTGACTCTCAGTGCTACCTTTGCCTTCAGCACCGAGCGCTTTATACTTTTGAGGACTTTCTGCTCTCGCGTTTCCATATGTTTCTCATGGTCTATTTTCACCACAAGAGCGTGATTTTCGATGAAATGCTGGCTCAGTACTTAGGAAGCCCCGAGTGCACCTACCGACTTCCCTCAGATATCGAAGCCTACTGCGAGTACACGGACTCACATCTCTACTCCCACCTCTACCGTAGCTCCAACCCGTGGGCTCGACGCATTGCCGAGAGAAAACCTTATCGGATGCTCATTGAACTTCACAGCGGAATTCCAGCATCCAAACCCAACAGCGCTGAGCGCTCCAAAGAAGAGCAACTCTTCTCGGATTTAAAGGAAACACTCCAGAAGCAGAACATCCACTTCCTCTCTCACCTCTCCACCAGTGAATTATCCAAATACTTCAGACGCCCTGCTGCACCCATCTATGTTCGCTACGACAATCACTTCAGCCCGGCTTCTTTTATTCCGCTCGAGCAGTGCACCGATCTTTTTCAAAAATACGAGCAAAAACGATGGATTAAAAGACTTTACGTCTCACCTGAGAATTGGCAGCGCCTGCTCACTCAGAGGCAGGCTTCCATTTAATACTGCAACCCATCGATGGCTTCTGATCCTCAAGAGGATCCAGCCCCGATAAGCAATGCTCAATGGCCTGCTTTAAGTCCTGACTTTTGACTTGCGATTCGTCCTTCCAAGAATCATCCAAACGCCCCTGGTATTGAAGCTGAAACTCAAAGCGATTTGGAGAAACGGCGTGAGGCACTCGTTTGTAGAGAAAAAAATCAGGCGTACAAACGGCTCCATAAGATTTGGCTACACTTTGGGTTTCATCCCAAAGGTAAGGAAAAACAAACCCCTTATCCTTAGCCCGTTGCTTCATCTTTTCAAAAGAATCCTCTGGGTATCTCTCCGAATCATTTGAGTTGATACCCACCCACTGAACCCCCGAGCTTCGAAAGAGCCGAGCTAATGCAGTCATTCGATCCTCAACGGCAATCACGTAGGGGCAATGATTGCACATAAAAACCACCACCAATACAGAAGAGCCGTAAAAATCCTTCAATTCATAGGTTTTGTCATCCACTCCGGGCAATGAAAAAGCAGGAGCAAGCGAACCTAATTGAGCCGGTTTTGAGTAAGTTAACGCCATAATAGCCCTTTTATCTCCTAAAGGGACTCAATTTTGCAAGGAGCAATCAGCCTACCCCACTCCTGACGACTGGAGTGAAGTGCAGTGAAAATTGGATCGTTTGAATCAATCACACATCGAACGCTCCTCATCCTGCCTGAAGAATACAGAGTCAGGACACAGAGTCAAGATGCAGAGTCAGGACACGGACTCCTCAAGGCGACCGATGGGGTTTTGAGTCGCCCTGAGACAGACGATTAGGAGTAACATAACTATGGTGATCACCCCCAACCTCGTGCCAGCCATCCACTTGAGGAGGCCAAATTTTGAACGCCTCTTATTTTTTTTGGGATTAAGCCCGATGACAAAAACTCTCAACCCGCTTCGATCGTCCCCGCTTCATGACTTTCGATCCTTCATGGACCGATTCGTTCCAGGTCAAAATGATTTTGAGGCTGAGAGCCATCGATCTGACACTCAAGAAACCCAGTGGGTCATACGCCCCACCCCATCGGAAGGGACGTACCGAACTCCAGTTCGATGCGCCTTCTCTCTCCCAACTGAAGGCCAAGGTCTTCCGCCATGTTAGATCCATCTCAACCCAGATCGCTCCCCCCTTCTCTGAAACCCTCTTCCGAGGATCTCCTCTCCAGCATCACTCACGACTTAAGAGGCCCACTTACGGCCGCTCGAGCTAATGCTGAAATCCTTCTGAAAACCATTCGATTGGAACACGACGCTCAAATTTTAATCCAACGAGTCTTAAGAAATATTGACCGCGTGGATCAACTCATTCAGCACTACTTAGATACGCGCTACCTGGATTCTCGCTTGAGTTCTCAAATGAATATGACCTCTTGTGATCTCACCCTGCTCATGAAAGACGTCCTCGAAGACCTAGGTGCCATCTACGGAAACCGCTTCATTTTTTCCACCAATCAATCCCACTTGGGGTTTTGGAGCCCTCATGACTTAAGGCGAGTGATTGAAAACTTAGCATCCAATGCCATCAAGTATGGCGATCGAGAATCGCTCATTACTTTAAAACTCCATGAAACGGAAAGCGACGTACGATTATCCGTTCATAATCACGGCCCCCCCATTCCGCCTGATCAACAAAAGCTGATTTTCAACCCCTTTCACCGATCTCAACCCAACCATGCCCAAGGCTGGGGACTGGGCCTGAGCATCATCCAAGCGATTGTCAAAGCGCATGGGGGTTTCACGCAAGTGGAGAGCTCCCAAGAACAAGGCACCACCTTTAGCGTCATCCTGCCTAAGGATTGCCGAAAAAAGCCAAACTCATTGTCACCCCCGTAAGTTTCAGGTAGGGTCGCCAAGGTGGAAACCTCCCTCTGCTCTGCCAACTCAGCTGAGAATGAGCCATTTTTTTCTCTCTCCTCAGGTGAGATTCACCTCTGGAGTCTGTCCTGGGACGATCCCCACCTCCGCTTGAAAGATCATTTCGAGGCAAACACCTCAGCACCGCCTCGATTCTCTTTTGACGATCTTTTGGCTCAATCCAAAACGCTCTTAAATCCCTCAGAACTCAACCGAGCCCAGGCCCGAATCCGATCAGAAGACCAAACCCACTTCATTCTCACGCGCGCAGCCTTAAAATCCCTCTTGAGTCGGTATTTAAGAATCCCCCCCAAAAAGATTTCTTTTCAAACCACGCACCGGGGAAAACCTTTTTTGGATTGCTCCTCGGAGGGAAGCCCCACTCTCTCCTTTAACCTCTCTCACTCCAGCGGAAAAGCCCTCCTTGCCCTGGCTTTAGGCCACCACAGAATCGGCGTGGACCTTGAAAAAATTCGCCCCCTCCAGGCAAGAAACGCCTTGTTTCAGCGCTATTTATCCCCCCGCGAGCAAGCCCACCTCAAGCACCTACCGCACGCCCAACAAGACGCTTTTTTTTTCCAGGCCTGGAGCGCCAAAGAGGCTTTGATTAAAGCTTTAGGGGCCCGAATCTTAGAGCACCCCATGGCTGAGATTGACCCCAACTGGAGCGACTCTTCTATCTCCCCCAGCAAAGCTCTCCCGGATCGGATTCAATCCCTCTCTCTGCGCACCCTCCCTCAGGCTTTTGGATCACCCCAAAACTGGCAACTCTTTCAAATTCCCCTTTTCCCCCAGTTCTCCTCCCTACTGGCCTGTGAACTCCAAACGGCCCAGGAGCCATGGCGGGTCCAACCGTACTTTTGGGACCCCTATTGCATTTTTTGATTCAAAAATTTTTCCTTCATTGGTATCCCCATCCTATCTGACGGTTCTTTTTTAAAAAAAACACAAGTGAACCAGCCTTAAACAAACCGATAAACGACGATCACGTGAAAGACAGGAATTCATCAAGATGAAAAAATCAGTGGATTACGTAGTAGCCAACATTGACCTTGCTGCCTGGGGAAGAAAAGAAATTCAAATTGCAGAAACTGAAATGCCAGGACTCATGGCCATTCGAGAAGAGTTTGCCGCTCAAAAACCCCTCAAAGGAGCTCGCATCACAGGCTCCTTACACATGACGATTCAAACGGCCGTCCTGATTGAAACCCTTGTTGCTCTCGGCGCCGAAGTGCGTTGGGCCTCATGTAACATTTTCTCCACCCAGGACCACGCAGCAGCAGCCATTGCAGCGGCCGGGCATGCCGTTTTTGCGATCAAAGGAGAAAGCCTGACGGATTACTGGGAATACACCCATCGAATCTTTGACTGGCCAGATGGCGGCTACTCCAACATGATCTTAGATGACGGAGGCGACGCAACCCTGCTTCTTCACTTGGGCGCCAAGGCTGAAAAAGACTTAAGTGTTCTTGCCAACCCCACTTCCGAAGAAGAACGAGTTCTTTTCGCTGCCATTCGCTCCAAACTTGCCGTTCACCCAAGCTGGTACTCCAAGCGTTTGTCACAAATTAAAGGCGTCACAGAAGAGACCACCACAGGCGTTCTCCGGCTCATCCAAATGAATGAGCGAGGGGATTTGAAGTTCCCCGCCATTAATGTGAATGACTCGGTGACCAAGTCAAAATTTGACAACCTCTACGGATGCAGAGAGTCGCTCGTGGATGGAATTAAGCGAGCAACAGACGTCATGATTGCAGGAAAAGTGGCAGTCGTTGCAGGCTACGGAGACGTGGGCAAGGGATCCGCTCAGGCCCTTCGCGCTCTCTCCGCTCAAGTTTGGGTCACTGAAATTGACCCCATCTGTGCTCTTCAGGCTGCCATGGAAGGGTACCGAGTGGTCACTATGGAGTACGCTGCTGATAAGGCTGATATCTTCGTTTCAGCAACCGGGAACTTCAACGTGATTACTCATGATCACATGAAGAAAATGAAAGACCAGGCAATTGTCTGCAATATTGGACACTTTGATAACGAAATTGATGTGGCTTCGTTAGAGAAGTACAAATGGGAAGAAGTGAAGCCCCAAGTGGACCACGTGATTTTCCCTGACGGCAAACGCATCATCCTGCTTGCCAAAGGCCGCTTGGTCAATTTGGGCTGCGCAACGGGACACCCGAGCTACGTGATGTCCTCGTCTTTTGCCAACCAAACGATTGCTCAAATTGAGCTCTTTAATCATCCCGAGCGCTACCCTCTGGGCGTTTACACTCTGCCCAAGCACTTAGATGAAAAAGTGGCTCGCCTTCAACTCAAGAAACTCAATGCACAGCTCACGGTTCTCACCGAGGCCCAAGCCAAGTACATTGGAGTCTCCCAAGAAGGTCCGTACAAACCTGAGAAGTACCGCTACTAAACGGCATCAGGTCTGAAAAACCGAGTCCATCCACTTAAGAAACTCACCCAGAGGAGTTAAAAACCATGACCACCCAGACACACGCTCCCACTCAATCTCACCGCTTGCCGGAGAGAAACTCCAGGACCCTCACCACGAAGGTCACTCGAGGCGTTCGCTGGGGTCTTTGGGTCCTCCTCGCGGTGAGTTTCTTTTGTTCTGAGCAAGCCTACTGTCGAGCGGGAGGAGGAAGGTCCTTTGGGAGCCGTGGCTCGCGAGGATTCAGCAGTCCTTCTTTTCGTTCGAGCCCTTCGCCCCGCTGGGGAGGATCAAATCCTTCTTCTCGTTCCTCAGGCTCCTCATCGTTTGGCACCTACACGGGCCAATCCCAGCCCAGAAATGAAACGTTTCAAAAACCTCCTCTGAGTTCCCCGGCGCGCTCCTCGTTTTTAAGAAACTTAGGCGCTGGACTGGCCGGTGGGTTTTTAGGCTCCCTCTTGTTTCGCTCACTGGGCTATAGCCACGCGCCCGGAGTGCCAGGCTCTTTCGGAGGATGGGGATCAGGCTCGGGCATGGGATGGCTTGAGTTGGCTCTCATCCTAGGACTCATCGTCTTGATGTTTAAACTATTAGCCAAAAAACCGCTGACCGAAGACTCAAGAGAAGGCCCCTGGGAGGATCGATTCAAGCCTCAGTGGAAATCCACACCACGCGAGGAGTCCCCCCTCTCCACTCAGGACACC
>JBMSSC010000129.1:0-7028 GCA_049424145.1 Bdellovibrionia bacterium | reverse complement strand
CGCATGTGACTAAATCCTCTGGAATGGCGGCAAAGATGGGCCGATTGAGGTTTTTTTGAATCATCTGAGGGTTAATAATGTTCGACTGTGAGTAGCGATTCACGACCACTTGAACCATCTCAGGCGGGAACAAGAGCTCCTGAATTTTTGATAAAACCCGCTTGGTCTGATTAATGACAATCACATCAGCCGTAGTGATGACAAAGATGGCTGTAGCGTACTCAAGGGCCTTAAGCGCCCAAGGATCCATCCCGCTCCCACAGTCTGCCACAATGAGATTAAAGACACTGGGAGCTGCTTTTAGGAACTTTCCCAACCCGTCAAGATCCAGATCTCGAGCTAAAATACTGTCTTTCGGTGCACCAATGAAACTATACCCTGCTGGCGCATTCACCATGAAAGGCGCAAGAGCTTTTGGATCAATCACCCCGACCTGAAGCTTAGAGACATCCACAATACTCTTGGGCGGATTCTGTCCTAGAATAATATTTTGATCCCCCAGGCTCGTAAGATCCAAATCCAAGATCAGAGGCCGCTGTTTAAACTCCTGCAGGTATGCAATCGCAAGATTGGCTGCAAAGACACTTTTTCCAACCCCACCTTTTCCCCCCACCACTGCAATGAGATGCCCAGGCATAGTCTATTTCACTTTCACTCTAAAGTTTTTCTTCAGATCTTCAGTCCCCTCGGAAGCGTTTTCAATAATCTGAGGGGTCACAAATATGACAAATTGGGACTTCTTTTTACGAAACGCCTTGGACCGCAACAACGAGAAGAGGGGATCTGTCCCTCCGGAGAAGCTTCCTGGAGAGGGATCGTCTTTGTTAAAGTCCGTTCCAATATCACTGGAGTTCACTCCCACTACGGCCGCACTCTCTGTGGAGCGAACATAGATGGTGGTTTTGACTTTATGAGAAGCGGTGATGGGAGGGCCACCTGTGGACGGGGCTCGGCCCACAAGATTGGTTTGATTCAGATCTAAGTTGAGCTGAATGTCCTCGCTTTGACCTAAGATCAAGGGGGTCACTGAGGCGGTAAGCCCCACGTCTTTCGAGGCTGAGGTGACTTGTCCATTTTGGCCCGCCTGATTGTAAGGAATCTGAGTGACTTCACTGAGAGTGGCGGGTTGACCACTGCGAACAATCACGGTTCCCGTCTTCAGAACCCTGGCATACCCGGCTGCCTGAGAGGAGGCAAGCTTAGGGAACAAGGCAGAAATCGTAGCACTAAAGGTTGCTCCAGATGCCGCTCCTGCCGCACCCATTTGAGTCTGGCCCACTTGAATCTGATCACTCCCTGGAGTAAAGCCAGGCTGCCACTTAAATCCAAAAACTTTATTGTAATCTTTTGATAGCTCGACGTAATGAAACGTCACACGAATGAGCTTCTCCGTTTTCTTAGGAGGCGGTGGATTGACCACAATAAAGCTCTCAATGAGTCTCCGAGGGGGCAATCTTTGAACGGTGGGATCTTTTTCCAATAAATTTCCAGGCCTCATCTCAGGCAGATAAAAGTTGGCAAGCTTCATGGCCCGATTGGCCTGATCCACATTATCCGTGGTCCCCTCAAGAAATATGGTCCCATTCACCACTCGCGTTTTCACATTCGGCGCAATTGTGTTGATGTCCTCTTGAATTTTTTTTGCAAGCACCTGCATTGCTAGTGGCGAAAGAGTCGTCAGATTTAAGACAAAATCCGAGTAAGTTTTGTCCTGAATCACGGTCAAAAGACGTCCGTAATCTAAGGGAACAATCACCTCCCCTTCGATGACAACTTTAGGACCGACGATGCGAATATCAAGTCCCTCAACATCACGCAGGAGATTTCGTATCTCCCCTGCAATTCGAAGCAAGTTAGAACCCGTCACGCGAACGAGAAAAATCAATCGAAGCGTCCCATCGTTATCACGAATGGTGACGGTCGTCTCCCCCGCCTTTAAGGGTTTAAAAACCAGTTGGCGCTTTTCCCCGATTTTCACCAACGTGGTGGTCACAATCTGCGGGTTTCCATAACTAATACCATTGGCCCCGGCATTGGCATCAAAGTCTAAGTCCACAGCCTTATCCTCACCTGTGGTCAAAAGCATCCGTCGACGATCGGCCGTCGCTTCCGACTCATCATAGGTGAGCTTGGATCTCTGATAGCGATTCTTTCGTTTGGGTGCGACAAACGGCGCCTCAGGATAGTTGGACCCCAAACTTGCTCCTGCCTGGTCGGGATCTGAAGCCCAAGCCCATGAAAGCAGCGCAGGTAATAGGATCAGAACGCCTAGGCCTATTCTCATCACTTCCTCGCAGGCACTTTGACTCGATTGATGTCGGTGCCTAAAATGTCACTCATGATACTGGAGGCTAGATTCACTCGGTCACTGTCATCATTATTTCTCAGTGACAACGTCAGTGCATTATCCCCGTTGGCCATCACTAAGGCTAAAGCTTGAGCCTGACCAGGATCCACCTCTAAGGTGACGGATGCAAAACTAAAATCCTGAGCCAGAGGCTTTACTCGAGTGGAGGTACTTGAGTTTCCATCCCCCTCAATCACCCGAGCTACGTTATTGGTCACATATCGCCCAATGGAGAGCACGACGACATCTTGTAAAACGGTTTTTGCAATTTTATTTTCTTTGCCCGAGCCTACCTCTAAAACGGCAATCAAATCCACACGATCCCCAGGCTTCACGAGTTTCGATACCCCTGAAATTTCATTAACGGGAATTGAAATGGCTCTTTTCCCCGGAGCAATCTGTGGGGAGAGCCCCGTTCTCATGTTCGGCTCAGTGACTTTATTGTAGGTGAGCTGTTCATCTTTTCGAATGGGCACCACCGCCACCAGACCTGCCAATTCTTTAAGCGCTTTAGGAGAATCCTTATCCTGCTCCTTCTTATCAATCACAATGGCAGAGGGCTCTTTGAATCGTTTTGGAATGAGCTTTAACTCCAGCATGGTCTCATTGATGGTGTCCATTTCCTTAATATCCTTCCGCGCAACGACGACCAAGATCTCAGTTCCGAACTTCTTTTTTGCTTCCTCCTCAATGCTGCTGACGTAGCTTTGAACAAAGAAAACAGCAATCGCTGCCATGGCTAAGGCTAAAGTCAGAGCTCGATTATTCATCTGCCATCTCCCCCATGATTCACCCCGGTCTTGCTAGCATCCATTGTCAAAAGCGCGCCCCCCCATGAACCGCTGACACTCCTGAGCGGTGGGATCACGTCCTAAAAAACTCTCTGATGTGAGCGTCACAGAATTGACGGCCCCTTTTGAGCTTCCAGATCCAGCAAGCGGTAAAACGAAGACTTTACTCCTGAATTTATATCGGACTCCAGTCATCCAAACTAAACTCGGATTCGGTCTCATCAGCTGATACCCTGGGGGATCCTCTCCCTCGACGCCCCGGGCAATAGAGGGGAACCGATCCACCCCTGAGGCTCCAATGGACTTCTTCAGCATCCTCACAATCACGTCACGAGCTCGAGTTTCCTGATCCTCGACGGAAGGACCTGCGGAGAGGTACGCACGGGCCGACATAAACGTTGCGTACTGGGCGAAGCTGCCAAAAGCAAAAGTCATCGCCAGTTGAAAGTAGAAAAGGAAAAACGACATAAAAAGCAACATACTCAGAGCAAACTCAATGAGAGCTTGCCCTCTTTGGTCTTCGTAAGACGCTCTGGAGTTGTCCCTGATTCCAACCAAACGCCTCTCCCCTTCTTCAACCGGCTCTCGTCTCGGACTGCTCTGCTTGATCACCCTGTGCTCCGATTTTTCTAGTTGGCCCACCCACCTATTTTGGATTGAGAAAGACTCGGAAGTACGCATCGGTCAGGGGTCTCAGATCATCGCCAAAAATCCGCTCCTTGGCCGAGGGGATTTTCCCATACTGATAGGCAGATGCAAAATCTCGGGTTAAAGGCTGCATTAACCTTTGAGAAACTCCCAATCGACCCATCCCTCGAATGATCATCAAGTAGAAACCCACCGTCACCGCAAGCAGGAGAATATACTCTGTGGTGGCTTGCCCCCGTTGCCACTTGCCCCGACTCGAAATCAAGCATTGCACAACACCCATTGTCACCCCCACCCCATCCAATGAAACGGTTGAAAGTGAACAATCAACACCGCAGCGATACACAGAGGGACTCCAAATGGCATCTTTCGCCTTGGATTCAAATGGAGGGGCTGAACCTCCAGATCCCGAAGCATAAGAGCCAGAAGAAACTGCTGTACCCTCAGATAAAAATCCAACAACTGACCCCGAAACAGAAGTAAGAACAGTCCATAGACACCCCCACACAGGATCCCTAAGACCGCCACTTGAAAAGTAAACCCCACGCCTCCCCATGCACCCAGCGCCATCAGAAGCTTAACGTCTCCAGCCCCCATAACGCCTAACCAAAAAAGCCCGCCATAAAGCAGCAGGGCCAAAAGCACACTTAACAAGGCCAGAGCACCTCCTTGCCATCCCAACAGGATAAACGATAAGAGCAGACCCAAAACCACTGCCGGCAGCGTGGTCCAGTTGTAGATTTTTCCAAACAGGAGGTCGGTGAGGATTGAAACCACCGCAAGAAGGTCGATGGCCATCGGGAGAAAGTCAATTTTGCCAAGCACCGGGTCCTAATCTCCCTGATTTTAAATCTCGCTCTAAATGGCCCCCTAAGACTCCAATGACCGAGTCTAAGGCCGAAAGAATCCCCTTGGCAAGCTGAGTCACGCCAAACACGCTAAGCGCTAGGATGAGAATGTACTCTGTGGTGGCCTGGCCATCCTCGCTCCGGATGAGAATCCGGAGGAGATCCAAAATTTGATGCTTTACGCTTGGACTTGTCGTC
Source organism: Bdellovibrionia bacterium (assembly GCA_049424145.1). Classification (GTDB taxonomy): domain Bacteria; phylum Bdellovibrionota; class UBA1018; order UBA1018; family UBA1018; genus JBMSSC01. The sequence continues at coordinate 2,196 of JBMSSC010000129.1, read as the reverse complement.
TGTTCCATGACGCCTTTTAAAACCATCCTTGTCTTCGCTTCTGTCTTCGCTTCAAAGAAGCCTAGGGCTCTTTGAAGCCCTAACAACCCACTAAAAAATTTTCAATTCGATCCATTCAAAGCAACTTATTGAGCATTCGACGAAGCTGCTGAATCTAAATCTGCTCCCACTCTACCCATGAGCTTCTCTAAAGTTCCTTGGATCGTGGTTTTGAACTTCATGGTAATCATCACAATGACGGCTAGAATCAGAATATATTCGGTCGTGGATTGTCCTGTCTCATCACGCCAAAATCTCTGGATCAGTTGTTTCATACCTCCTCCTTTCTAGAACTTCTCTCCCTGACCGTATCGTCAATCTGACTCTCTAGCTTAAAGAAGCTTTACTTCTTCACCCCAGTTAAGAGCCTTTACTGTTATTATATTTTGTTTTTATTTAAAAAGTCAAATTTATAACAAGACCCCATCAAAAACCTAAAACTCTGGAATCATTGACTAAAATATAAATCTCTATATAAATTAAAGCGATTTATCTTGATCCCCTACCCGAATTACAGCTGGATGGGGAATCCAAAGTTACGGACGACGGATGACTAATCTTAGGGCGGTGGAGGTCCTAGTTAGATAAGAGGCAAGAATCTGGATGGGATGAAGAGCAATGCCCAGACAAAAAAAAGGAAAATAGGGCAGGTGCTTTCTTCCAATCATAGTGTACAAGCTGCGACCCATTAAAGGCATTTCAATCCCTTTTAATTCTAAGATTTCCAACCCTAATCGATTCATCAGGGTACGCATCGATTGTGAGGTAAAATGGTGATAATGATAGGGGGCATAAAACCCTTCCCAATGTTGCCTAAAAATCGATTTCCAGATGGTTTCGTACGATGGGATTTCGATCACCAAAATGCCTCCGGGGCTAAGGAGACTTTTTAACTCCATCATCAAAGAAGTAGGATCAGCAGTGTGCTCAAGAACATGCCTGCAGTAAATCAGATCAAAGTGAGCCTTGAGGCTTCGCAATTTGGATAATGAATAATAGGTCACCTTGTTGATGAGTTGCTGAGGAGGAAGGTCTTCAAAATCAGATGCTGTTACTTGAGTTTTACTTTCAATAATTGACTGAAGAGCTAAGGAGAAGTCTCCGTTGCCACATCCGTAGTCAAGAACCTGTTGGATTCTGATTGAGGACATTTTCTTGATCGTTTCAAGTAATCGAAGGGTGCTTTTTTTTGCTGACCACATTTTAATTCTTCGGACCCAATTATTTTCGTTAGGGTGAAAATCATTCGATGATCGGCCAGAGTAGAGCAATTCAAGCTTGTCTGGGTGAACCTGAGGATATGTGACTCCGATCCCACAAGAAGCGCAATCTGCGATCCGAAACTGTATCTTCTCAAACAGGGGTGAATGATTATCGACGGGTTGACTCTTTTTGCTTTCATGGATTGGTTGAGAACAGAATGGACAGCGGCATTCTGTTAAAAGGCCGGAACTAGTTTCAGATTTTTTTTGATGATCCATAATCTATTAGTACGATAATAATTTAAAAATAAAAACATTTTTTAACTTTATAGGTTTTATTTTATTAACAGAAGAAAGCCATTACTCTATTGTTGTATTTACTTTTCGATTGTGAGCTGGTCTTATTTAATTTATGTTAATTTTTTATTTTTTCGAGACTGAGTAGATTGCAAGGCGTAAGTCTTGAATCGGTCATGATTGGAGAAATGACAAGCGCTAGATTCAAAAAGTCAACGACTCAAAACGTTTAATCGACTCCAGGATGTTACTCAGGGTTTGAGAGATCCGGAGTAACCAAATCATCCAATTTAGGCGGGCGAGTCAATCAGCAGGGCATAGAGAGGGAAAATGTGAAATCCGCATTGTAAGCGGGGCCAAATCAGAATCTGAGGGGAAAGCAGAGCCCCGATCGGCTCAGACAGAAAATCCCGTCTCAGTGAACTTGAAACAGAAAAATTCCACTTAAGTCACGTCCAGAATAACACCGTCATGGATAAGATCACCTCACTCCCATGGTTGAGTTGATGCTCAGCGAGCTCAAGCTCAAAGTCCCGGACCATTCCCAGGACCATCAAGACTATATTTTGAATCAAGTTAGGTTAATTGAGGGAGGTATTCACTTTGACATCCTCTCCGGCGTGAAAGCGGGAGATTCCCCGAAGGCGATTCATGTCCG
>JBMSSC010000128.1:0-7102 GCA_049424145.1 Bdellovibrionia bacterium | reverse complement strand
TGCCTTATATCCTCCTGCTAAACCAGGAGGTTTTACGGCATGTTTGATAAAGCAATTGACATGACAAATGATCATCGTAGGGGAATGGCTAAAAGATTCGACAAAAGTGTTGCATCAAGTGGCCTAGCCCAACTCAGACAGTTTCTACTCTATAAAGGCCGTTTGTGCGGTAGAGTGGTCGAATTGGTTGAGTCAAAAAATACCGCTAAGACTTGCTCAAACTGTGATGCTCTTACGGGCCCCTCAGGCTTGAGCCATCTGAGCGTGAGGCATTGGGTATGCACTCGTTGTGGAGCGAGTCATGATCGTGACATGAATGCTGCGATCAACCGACTCAAAGCTGGGGTGAGGTATACCTTCGAAAAGAAGGTGGGGAAGAATAAAATCAAACTGACCCAGCTGAAAAAAACGAGGCAAGCACCTGCTGCTTAAATCGGCCTTGGACGGGCCGCCAAGTTGTTTTGTACCGACAGATCCAGTCAGAAGTAAAAAAGGTGAATTGAGCCCATGATTCAAAAAAAGTTAAAAATTCGAAGGGCCCTTTTAAGTGTGTCCGACAAAGAAGAGTTAGTCCCTCTGGCGCAATGTTTAAAGGACGCAGGTGCTGAGTTGGTGGCAACCGGACAGACCGCAAGGCTACTTCAAAACGCTGGGCTTACGATTACTCCAATTGAGCAGGTTTCAGGCTCTCCGGAAGCGTTTCAAGGGAGAATGAAAACCCTCTCCTTTCCCGTATGCAGTGGGATTTTGTATCGAAGAAAAGATCCGCAAGACTTAGTGGATTTGGAAAAGTTCGGGATTGCACCGATTGATTGCGTGGTGGTGAATTTTTATCCTTTTGAGCAGGCTTTAACCGAGGAGGGGATCACCCGGGACGAGCTGATTGAGAAGATCGATGTGGGGGGGCCTACGTTGGTGCGAGCGGCAGCTAAGAATGCTCCCGATGTGCTCGTCCTCACGGGTTGTCATCAGTACAAGGCGGTGATGGATCAGCTCCAGGAACACGGGGCGGTCAGCTTCAGTCTTGTGGAGGCCTGTGCTGAGGCTGCTTGGGAAAAGGTCCTTCATTACGACTCCGTGATTGCAAGCGAGTTGGGGGAGCGCAAGAAGCTTGAGCTTCGGTATGGGGAGAATCCCCATCAAAAGGGAGTACTGGAATGGGATCCTCAGTCGCCTTTGGACTGGGGAGGAAAACTCAGTGCGGCTGAGTTATCGTACAATAATATTTTAGACCTAAGCTCAGCCTACGCGTTAGCCAGTGATCTCATCAAGCGCTTTTCAGATTCCACGGCCGTGGTCATTGTGAAGCACAATAACCCGTGCGGGGTTGCTCTCGTTCCCCGGAAGGTGGCTCATGCTCAAAAAGTGGCTTTAACTCGGGCCTGGGAAGGCGATCCTGTGTCAGCGTTTGGAGGGGTGTTGGTGTTTACCGATCCCCTTGAGCAGGAATGTGCCGATTGGTTAGCCGGGCACTTTGTTGAGCTCGTCTCAGCTCCTCAATTAGAAAAAAATAGTGAACCTTTTCAAACGCTTTTGGCCCGCAGGAAAAATCTCAAAGCAGTTCAGATTCATCGTTTCGGTGAGGTCCCTCGTGAGTCCGTGGTCTGGGTCCCTGGTGGGAGGCTTCGCCAGACCACGGATTTGCAAGAAGGTGAGCCCCTGAAATCAATTACTGGTGAGAGCTGGTCTCAGGAGCAGCAAGCCTTAGCTTCCTTTGGAGTGCTGGTGTGCAAGGCGCTAAAATCCAATGCGATTGCATTAGTCAGACAGTTTCATCCCGGAGCATTTCAGTTGGTTGGAGCTGGGCAAGGACAGCCCAATCGGGTGGATGCTCTTAAGAGCCTGGCCATTCCCAGGGCTCAGGCCACCCTGAGGGCCAGTGAGGGAAGCTTGGACCAGTGCATGATGATTAGTGATGCGTTTTTTCCATTTCGCGATACAGTAGATGAAGCGCATGCAGCAGGGATTCGCTGGATCGTTCAACCTGGTGGGAGTATCAAAGATTCCGAGAGCATTGAGGCCTGCCATGAGCATGGGATCTCCATGGCTTTGACCGGGGTTAGACACTTTAAGCATTAGGCAGTTCAGAGCGCCTCAGGGGGAGGGGAGCATGAAAAGAGCTTGGATCACCACCTGTGTGCTGTGGTGCTTCGTCACTTTCTTTGCAACAGGGGATGAAGCCATGGCAGAGATTGTTTTAGGACCCGTGTCAACTCAGCTGATCGGCCCCAGAGCATCGGAAGCATTGCAAGAGGCTTTGGGTCTGGAAAACATCACTCAGATCTTAGAGGGGTTCATTCCCAGCACTCAGCAGATGGAGTTCATTCGGCATCCGATTCGTAATCACGGGGAGGATGCGATTGTTCACGTTTCTTTTAAAAAAGTAGGTCATCCCAGCGATTCGTTTTTGGATCTCTCCAAACGGTACCTGAGCAGTGGGGAACTGGTGGGGCGAGTCACGCGCTTGGATTTGGTCTCGTGTCATCAAGAAAACGCCCATGGCTATCGTTTGAATGTGGACCTCTCACAGTCCAGTTATCTGATTTTAAGTCAGATCACCCAGGTCTCTATTGAGGTCTGTTTTTCAGACCTTACACCCTTAGGGTTCTTAGGCACCCAGATGAGTTTTCTTTTTGGCTTTGAGCCCGGCGTCCTTTTTCCTGGTATGGAAGACCCCCGAGTCAAGGGCTTTATTCAAGAGAAGCTGGAACAGTGGATGGAAGCGATCGTGGAGAAAGCCCAGCACCATCAGAGTCAAACCTTTCAGCCGAAAGCCTCCGACTGAGAAAAAAGTCAAGCCGATCTGAGAGCTGAAAGTTTTGTTGGCGTGCTGAGTTGAGATCCGCTAAAAGCTGAGACCATGGCAGCATGGAATTATGCAGACTCCGGGGTCAATCGGCGTGCAGCAGATCAGTTGGTCGAAACGATTGCTCGCTTGTCGAAGAAGACGCTGAACTCGAAAGTGAAATCCGCAGTGGGGGGGTATGCCTCCCTTTATGCTTTGGATTCGAAACGATGCATTGCCGCTTCAACGGATGGAGTGGGTACGAAGTTAAAGCTGGCGTTTCGGCTCAAGGACCATCGCAGTGTGGGTCTGGATTTGGTGGCCATGTCGGTCAATGATTTACTTTGTGTGGGAGCGGAGCCTCTTTTTTTTCTCGACTACTTTGCTTCAGGAAAACTTCTACCGGGTGTGGCGCAGGACGTGATTTCGGGGATTGTTGAGGGCTGTCAGCAGGCGGGATGTGCCTTAGTGGGAGGGGAGACTGCTGAAATGCCTGATTTTTACTCCAAAGGCGAATATGATCTGGCAGGCTTTGCCGTAGGCTTGGTCCAAAACAACTCCATTCTTCCGAAGAAAACGATTCGTCCTCAAGATGTCCTCATTGGTCTTGCTTCCTCGGGGTGTCACAGCAATGGGTATAGTTTATTAAGAAAGTGGATTCCCAAGGGCCAATCCGGTGATGCTCTGGCTAAAACGCTGCTCAAGCCCACGCGGATTTATGCCCAAGCTCTTTTGCCGTTGATCCGGAAAAACAAGATCAAGGGCTTAGCTCATATCACGGGCTCAGGATTTTTAAACGTCCCGCGAATGAGTGAGTCGGTGAGTTACTCGATTCGCCTTCCAGGGCCAGAGAAGTGGCCTCCGATCTATGACTGGATCCTTGAGCGCTCGAAGCTTCCCTGGGAAGAGCTGGCTCAAACGTTTAATCTCGGAGTGGGAATGGTGGCAGTCGTCGATCCGGCTCACGCTCAGTCCGTGATTGGAAGCCTAAAGCGATCGGGCGAAGAAGCTTGGGTCTTAGGCGAAGTCATCAAAAAATCGCCTTCCCAGCGCTCTCGGGTGCTGCTCTACCCACCGGGGCCGTGTCCCGGCGATCCTCGGGCCTCCTCAGATCATGCGGTGGTCTTGAGTTGACGACGGTGGGGATGAGTGAGGTGATGAATCTTGAGACCCTACTGGATCAACTTTCGGGACTTAGGCCTCTGAGCTGGCTCTGTGTGGGCGCAGGCTTTGGTCGGGAGGCTGTCAAATCCCTGCTCTTATCCCAAGGTCGAGGTTTAACGTCTCAAGCCATTTTAACTCCTACCCAGTTATGCCTTCAATTGGTGCAAGTCCCTCAGGATCGCCTGCTTCAGGCTCCTGCTCGAGTGGAGGTCTTAAGACTGCTTGTGGCACAATCCAAGGTTCTTGAAAAAATTCCGGAGATCAAACGCCTGAAGCGTTCACGAAAGTTTTTCTCCGCGTTAGATGAAGCCCTGCAATCGGGGCGAATGAGCTTTGCCCACTTTGAGGAAGAAGCCGTGTATGAAGAGCGCTTCCATCAACGGGTCACCCAAGGGATTCGAAGTGCCTACGGCGATCAGGGGATTCAGTGGAATCCTTTGATCCGTCCGGTGAGGGCTGAGATTCGCCTCTTAGCTCATGCCTATGAAGCCTGGCTTTTGGCCATGGGGTATTGGGATCTACCTTTGCTGATGAGAACTGCCGTGAGTCGTTTACGAGACGGATGGCCCCAGGGTTGCTTGCGACCGCAGGCGATTCATGTGCTCTCGGTGCAAACGCCCGAGAGCCTGGAGCGTGAGTTCTGGGACGCACTGAGGCGTTTTGTTTCCGTGAGTTTTCATGATCGGTGGGTGGGTCTTAAGCCTTCTCAGCGAAATGCAGTGGAGGGGAAGACTGCTTCTGGGTCTAGGGTTCGCTGGGATCGCTGGCATACCCTAGATGATGCGGCGGAACACTTAGGGGATGAACTCTCTGCTGCGTTTCATGCGCAGGGGCAAGAGGCCCTCTTGGAAAGCCAGACCGCTGTTTTAATTCCAGATCAACCCAGTGTGAGAAGGAGTTTGATGCGCGCCCTGAAAGTCAGGCAAGTTCCACTGGCTGAGCCGCGCGATCCCACCCGTCTTAGAATGGATGAACAACTCAAGTGGGCCTTACTCCCACTTGAGTTGGTGGCTAGAAACTTTGAGAGGCAAAAAGTCATCCGTTGGCTCCGAGGGAAAAATACCCCCCAGTTTGCAAGCTGGGTTTTAGAAATCAATGCCCGTGGGATTCAAGGTGGGCTTGCCTCCTACTCGGGTGGCAGTCTGGTGGAAGTCCATCAGATGCTCCGAGAGCTTCATTCCACCTGGGGTGGGAGAAAAACGGCCCAAGTCTTCTCCGAGCTTCACGTGAAGTTCCTTAAAGAATGCGGATCTTTGGATTTAACGGATCGGGTGGGTTTAGTCTCTTTCTTTGAGCAGACTTGGAAGTCTTTGGTCAATGATCTTGCTCAGGTGGGTTTGAATCAAAAAAAAGCACCTCTGCTTTTTTGGTTCGAACGATTGAAGGAGCGGATTGCGGAAGCCTCTCCTCCTGCCGACCAACTGAAGCCCACTTTTGGGCTCTCCGTTTATCGACTCCAGCAGGCCCCCATTCGTTCGGTTAAAAAACTTTGGGTCTTAGGCCTTCCCGCTTCATTTTTTGCAGCTCAAGGGGTAGGGGACCTTTGGTTCAGTGAACGGGAGCGAGATGTGCTGGGCTATGAGTTTGCCATTCGCTCCAATGCTCAGGTGGCCAGTGAAAAACTCACAGTCCTTCAGTCCTGGATCGATTGCGCAGAGGAGGTTGTTTTTCTTGATGCTATGTATAACGAGGGAGGAGGAGAGCGAGAATCCCTTCTTCCCATCTTCAGTCAGTTAGTTGCCCGAGTCAGCGGGCGGGCTGAGGAAGGCCATTCGTCCCCAGATTTCAAAGCATTGAAGGATTTAAAGGAACCTCACGAGCAAGGAGGTCACCCCAGATTTCAAAAGAGCTTTGCCTCGGAGCGTCCCCTTCAGCCTCAAGTCATCAAGCTTGCCCCCCTTCACAGTCGATCCCAGTCATTGAACTCAAATCCATCCCCACAGTCAGGTGTTGAGATCTCCGCCACTGCCTTGGATCGCTACAGTCGCTGTTCATTTCAAGCCCTAGGATACCATCGCTGGAGGCTGAAAGACATTCGAGAGCCCGATCTGCAGCTTTGGCCTGAGGCTAAGGGCAACCTCCTTCATGAGGCCTTAAGGCTTTTGATGTCCAGTCTTGCGTTCAAAGAACCTGATGAAGTGATCTTTGAACTCAAGACGCGTGATGCCTTGGAGCGAGCTTGGCTCTCCAAACCGCCTCAGGGTTTGATTCGAAATCCTCGGATTGAAGCCTATTTTAAGTCCAAGCTTCAGGAGATTTTAGACGCGTTTTGTGAAAAAGAATTGGTCTATTTAAAACGCTCTCAGAGTCGCCCACGAGCTTTGGATAATTGGTCATTACGACTGGATTATCCTGGGTTTTCAATTCGAGGACAGCCCGATCGAATCGATGAGCACCCTGATGGGTTATTTATCTTAGATTACAAGACCTCAAGTTCCCTCCCTCATGGTTTGGATATGGTCGAGTTGGGGTATCGCCTGCAGTTGCCTTTTTATGCTGTGGCCGTGGCGAAAAAAACAAAGCGCCCCGTCTTGGGCGTTCAATTCGTGGAGCTGGATCGGAGAGGGAGTCGAAAAAGTGGGATCTTCTTTGATCGCTACAATGGGAAGGAAGAGGGCTGCTTAACTCAGGTGCGCTCGAATTCAAGAAGTCTGATGCCCGTGAATGAGGAGGCGCAGGTGCTTGAGCCGAAGAAGAAAACCAAGAAAAAAGAAGCCCTGGAGTTCTCCCCAGAAAGAGCATGGGAAGTGACCTCATCGACTTGGAAAGTTCTTGAGACGAAGATCCTTCAAGAGGCAGATGCGATGATTCAAGGGCATTACCGAGCTCAACCTAAGCTCAAGAAGCGAGAGAGCGAGTGCGGGCGGTGCGGTTTAAATGATTTATGTGGAATGAGACGGCTCGCAGTGCTGGAGAACCCTGATGCTGAGTGAGAATAGGATGGAGAAGAGGTTTTCGCCTGAGCAAACCCAAGTGCTTGAGTCCTGGGGTCAGGGCATGGCCGTTTTAGCAGGTGCTGGATCGGGTAAAACAACAACACTGGTGGAAAAGTGCGTGCGTTTGATCCGTCGAAATCCCCAGGCGCAATTTGCCGCCGTCTCTTTTACAGAGAGATCCGCAAATGACCTGAAAATCAAGCTTTCAGCCCAGTTG
>JBMSSC010000127.1:0-7107 GCA_049424145.1 Bdellovibrionia bacterium | reverse complement strand
AGGAAGAAGCGGCTGCACTCCGCATACCGGATGCACTGCCAGTGAGAAGCCCAGAACCCGCCCCTGAAATTCGCTGTCTCAAATTCATTGACACGTTCCGATCACCCGTAGCATGAACGGAGGCTGCTTGAAACTCAGGCTACTTTTAACGCCCCGCGTGTCCAGTCAACTCGTGCTAAGTACACCTTATGATGATTGATTGGTCACGGTAAAATCTGTTGCAACAATATATCCTGTCAAACCACTTGAAGGCTCTAGTATGTATATAGAATAACCCTTGTTTTTTGCAAACTCAATCAGGCTTTGAGTTAGACCAGGGAACATCATCTGAACTTCATCAATAGGTTCCTTGTTTTGGCCATATTGAACAATATCAAATAAGATATTTTGATTACAAAAGCCTTCTAACCCAAAGTCGAAAACATTCTGAAAGCTTATTTCTTTCATTTCCTTATTACTTAATCGCACTTTCAAATCCAACAATTTATATTGTTCTTTGTATTCAGCACCCACCACTCTTGCATCGTGAAAAATTGACTTACTCATAGTTATTCCTTTATTTCAAATTCTCTGGAATTGGAGCTTGTGGGTCAATTGGCCTGCCATCGCCTCTACTTGGATTTGGTGCCTCTAACGATTCATGATGCCAATCATGAGCATGAGGATTTCCTGCACCATGATCATGACCATAGTCAATATCTTTCAGTGGCTTTCCTGCTGTGTCATAATATCTTTTTTGAATTAGTTCACCTGTCTTTGGATCTCTCCGTTCAAGTGAACCACCTTTTGGTCCAAGTTCAGTCTTTCCGTCAGGAAGCCAATTTTTTCTTCTTTGTCCGACTTCTGGGGCCTTACTTACCCCCGCAGAATCCTGTGACCCCTCAGAAAACACACCCCCCAGAGGCTCCACTCCCTGATCCATGGGAAGCGTAGTGGAGTGATGACCGAATGGCAAGGGTTGATGGGCGGGAGTGTGAGTGCTGCTCGATGCTTCAACCCACTCAGGAATCAGCTGGGTACTGGAATCTCCTAAGTCCTCAGGGATGTACTGAGTATTACCGGTTGCAGTGAGAGAGGGATCCTGAGGGATGGGCTTACCGGTATCCCCCACGTACTCATCTTGACCCATCATTTGACTGGCCGTAAGGTAAACACCGGCAACTGATCCAACCACTAATGTTGCATTTGCAGCTGTCTCTGCCAGCAAAGCTGCTTCAGCTGCTTCAATAAGAAAAGGTACTACTGTTAGTGCCCAGTTATGATCAGTCGCATTGGAGGAAGAAGCGGCTGCACTCCGCATACCGGATGCACTGCCAGTGAGAAGCCCAGAGACCGCCCCTGAAATCTTCGCAATCCGAGTGATGTCAGCAATCTTACTCTGACTGATTGTATTCCTTTCCTCTTGGGTTAACGGCCTATGCTTCTCTTTTTCCTGCTTTTTCACCTCCTCCACATAGTCCTGAGAAAAGGAGGGAGAAAGAAGATCGGCTACAATCTCGGAAGTCACGGCACCGCTGACTCCCCCAGCTACAGCAAGACCAACATCTTGTCCCGTAAGAGCAGCATGAAAAGCAGCGACCCCTGCAGCAGCAGCTCCATGAGCCACTTTGTGCAGACAACGATCCAAGATTTCCTTCTTATCTTTGAACTCAGCACCAATCTGCCCTGCCATGCAGCTTCCAGCTGCTTGACTTAAGAACTGGAGGCCAGCACCTTTAAGGGCGCTTCCAAGATCCTGACCTTCAAGAGCCATGTTTGTTCCAAGGCCTACTCCGGATTGAATCCCGGCGCTTTTGATTTTACATCCGTAGTCAACGCTCTGGGTTGCATCTGGTGTTCCACCGAACTGATTCAGAGCTCCCGCACTGAGTGCAGCCGTTGCTGCACTCTTGAGTGTTTCCGGGCTGAGAATTTTTCCTAAAATATCACCCGGACTCTGCTGGGCTAAAACACCCAAGGTCAGCTGCGTTGCTACCTGAGCACTGACTGAGGAGAGTGCCGCACTAGCAGCTGCCGCTAAAGCCGTGCCTGAACTCCCGACAATCGCACCTCCCACACCGGCAGTTGCAAGTGAGGAGGCAATGGTCACTGCAACAACTAGAGCAGGTCCGGGAGCTGAAATCGACTTTTCATCCCGATGGTGAAACTCCTCCAGGAGGTCTTCAATCACCTCAACCTGCTCGGGATCGTAGTGAATTTTGTCCAAAAACTCTAAGACCTGACCTTTGACTTTCTGAATCTCAAGCTTTTTGACTTGAAGATCCATGTCTCCCGTGAGCTTCATCCCCGTGTAAGTCCGGTGAGACTCCTCTTTGTGCTCCTGGCTGATCCAGAAAGAATTTTCATGACTCTTGGTGGAGGACTCTGAGACGGATTCCACCCCCTGAGTGATGCTCAGTTTTTCCGCTTCAACGCGAGTCTGATCTGCGGCAATTTCGGGAGCTTGCAAGACCGCGTCATTTTGGGCCCGCATTGAAATCACTCCGCTTCCCGGTGTACCATCACCCTTAGCCTGAAGGGAGGCTGCCTGAAACTGGGTCTCGGAGGAGGAGTGGGTTTCCTTCTTTTCTCCCGAGAAGATCCACCATCCGGTTTTCTCTTCCGTGCTCACGCTGGACTCGGACCGATTCTCGACACCGAGGACTGCAATGTTTTGCCCACCCAGATCAATCCTGGCCGCGGTGGCTTGCGTTCCTTGAAGCACAAGAGTTTCCTGAGCCTCCATCTCGAGGCCACCTTGGGCTGTCATCTCAGAGACTTGGGCTTTAGACTGTTTCGAGGAGGCTTCCCTTGAGCCTGACTTGTAATGAGAGGAGGACTCGAGGATCAAAGGTAGGTCTTGGACCGAACGACCGGCTAGATGTACCAAGTCCCCTTTGATTTTGACAGCCCGAGTTTGAACCTTCCCTTTCGGTGCCACAGCGGCAAATCCTCCTGAGAAATTCAGAGTCCTTTGATCCGAAATCTCATCTTGAAATCCAGAGCCATGAACCTTGCGCTGCTTTTCAGACTCGATTTTAACATCGCCCTGCAGGGAGCCAAAAACCCCCGATTGGCCACCCTGATTCGATTGAATTTCCTGAGTCCCTGCAGTGACTAAGGCAAAATTTGGGCTACGAATCGGAAATTTAAGGTTCAGGCGATCTTCTGGAACATCCTTGGACGCCGCCTCCATGAGAAGGGCTTGACGAGCTGCTTGATTCACCGCTCGACGAGTTTTTGGATTTTTCTCTAAAAATTGACTCAGAGCTTTTCTGACTTCCGTTCCCTCAGGCAACATCTGGAGCATTTCCTCTGTTGATGTTCCCTTAGGAAAACGAGCGATCAACTCTGCAAACACATTTCCAGTCTGCCGAGCACGCACCTGCTCGGAAAGATGAGGAGGAATGTACAGAAATGGCGTGAGCTCTTCGATATCCTGGCTATTGATCATTCTTTGATAGAAGATCAGCGGCTTTTTGGGCTGATTCAGGATGGGTTGAGTCTGGGAGAACGCCGCAAGCCAGTTGGTTTGAGATGAAGAAGAAGCCTCTGAGTTTTCAAAGGAAAAACCAAGGCCTTTGAGGTACTCAGTGGTGTTCTCGTGAAGCTCGACCAGAGTTTCAAGGGAAATCGGCTGATCCTCATTGAAGTAGTTTCTCAATAAATCCTCCCGGCAGGCCTCCTGGACTTTTTTAAGTAACAGTTGAGGACTGTAGGAAAACACGACTTGCTCTTTTGGCAGAGGTCTCCACCCGTGAATGGGATCGACAGTCACGACATGATCTTGGATCCTACGATAGAAGGCTTCATTCTCCGCGTGATTAAAAAAGAACCGCTCCCTGAGAGAAAAATGGAAGCGATAGTCCTCGGCTCGATCCATGACTTCTTTCAGATCCTGAGTCCAATAGACCGTCTGCATTTCGATGGCTTTTTGCATCAGATTCTTCAGCGGAGCCTTCGGATGAAGGTAATAGGGGTTCTTTGCCGCAAGGTAAAACTCACCTTTATTTTCAATTAGAAAAAGATTGGGACCAGAAATAATCCCTTGATTATTTCTGCCCTCCAGGCGAACCACGACTCCCTTTCGCGTACTGAGGGAGGATCGAAAATCGTTCTTGGGCTGTTCCCCGGGCATCTCGATGTTCTCCGGAGTCATCGTGTCCATGGTTTTCACTGAAAGATCACCCTGAACCTCATCCGCCACTAAATCAGTCGCATAGAGGCTCATGACCATGGGTTTTTCACTAATTAACGCTTTTTGAACATGAATCGCTCCGGGTACGGAATAGGTGGATCTCCTCCAAGGATTGGGGCCGAGATGTTGAGCCTCACCCACGTGGCGCACCACATGAAATGGACCAGAGCCATCAAAGACCAGATTCCCCTGAACTTCAATCCAAGGAGAAAAACTCCACTGGGGTTTCTCCGAATGAATCACCAGATCTCCCCCCACCTGAATGGTTCCATCACAGCTCAAGGGGCCTTGAATCTCAAAATCTTTTTTCGTAGCCCAAGTGGCTCGGCTTCGAAGCAGAATGGGAGTCAAGCGTTTTCCCCTGCGCACGCAAAACTCAGGAGTGAACTCTTCAGTTAAAGTTCCTACCTTCACTCCGCCTGGAGCATGAACCATGGCCTGATTCACCGAGACAGTTCCTGCAATTTGGAACAAGAAATTACTCCAAACCCGAAGAGAATCCGCCTGGAGATCCATTGAACGATCTTCATCCCCAAAATAAAGGTGAGCAAGGGGAGCGATCACTTGGACGGGTTCTGGAGTTTTGAGATTTGCCTTTAAAACAACTTGAAAACGAGAAAACTCCTCCCCGTCGGCTTGAAAATGGAGTTCTCCGTCTTTGACGTCTTGAGCCAATTGAGAAATTCTTTGATTTAAAAATACAGTTGGGTTCTCCCGCAACTGGCCCAAAGCGGATCCATCACGAGCCTGAAAATCAGCCTTCAAGTCCGACTGCAAGAAGGTGATTTGTCCCTGAGAGCAAAACGGAGAAGTCAGATTAAAATCCCGCTTTGGATCACAGTGAATCACGGTATTGGCAAGGTGAGTTTGGGGATCGAGTGCAAAATCAGGGGCGGACAGATTCAAAAGAGGTGCTTTCAACTGAACTTGAGGAAGGGAAACGGGGACATCGGAGACAATTGAAATGGCCTTGGATCCTAGGAGCTCACCGGAGCGCAACGTGACGGGACTGGAATGACTGAGACGAAGTTCTAAAGAAGTGCCTAAAAGTCGACCTAGGGCTTTGGTGGGCTCAGTGCTTAAAAGCTCCAGTTCAGTGGGGGCCCCAGATCCGACCTCCCCTTTTCGATTTCCAAACCTCTGTCGAATCTTCAGTTGAGTTTTAAGGTTCCCACTGATACTTCCCTGGGTGTTCTTGAAATCAAATAGGTCAGCAAACAAAACACCGCCTGCGTGAAACATTCCCCGATCGTTCTCCAGCGTCCTGCCCGAAGCCGAGACTTTTTCAGACGCAAGAATATTCCCTGAGTTTTTGAAGAAAATAAAGTCAGCAAAAAAATTCTTTGTCTGGATGGAAGCTCGGTATGCTGAAGAATCTCTCCCATTTTGAAATGATGAAAAAGGCTCAAAGAATCTGCCCACTTCAATCTGAGGAGCCACTAGGCTACCCAAATTCACCCAACGACTGGATTTTTTCTGATCTCGACTTTCTAAAAAAGTGAGCTTTTCTTGGCTTTCGATTTTCCCAAAATTTTCACAGACACTCGAGGACAGGGTTAACTCCAAGGGCTCAGGCGAGAGGATGTGACCTTGATTGAGGCACGAGGCTGAAATCAGATTTAATTGCTTCGTCTGTAAAACTCCCGTAGAAAGGACTCGAAACGCAGTGTCACGCGGTTTCCACTCTGGATGAGTCTTTATGGTGAGACTGGGATTTGTCCAACTATAAACAATACTCGTCTGTGGACTCTTGACTGTGAGAGGGTAGAGCGACTCACCCTCTAGCTCCACAGGCAGGAGCGTACTGAAGCTGAAGGAGTTCACTTTTTTTCGACCCACTTTTCTCATCGGAGGATGAGCTGAGACTCTGAGAAGGTCTCTGGATTCGTCCCATTGAACTGAAAAACCATGAAGATTCAAGGATTCAATGGCCTCTTGATCTTGAGGCGTCTTTTTTCCGGCAACAAAAGACCACTGATGCTGAGAGGTCTCATAGTGAACCGTGACTTGAACTTTCCTCAAGCTTGAGTCTCGGCGAGTTCCTCCAGCAAAGGCAACGTTTGCTGAAAGAAAGACCAAAAAAACTGAAAGAACTGTCTTCATAAAAAACTCAATTGATCTAAAAAATACCGAAATGAAAGAATTCTGGGATAAAGCAAAGTGTCAATCAAACCCTAGGGTGATCGATTCTGAAGAATCATCTGACGAACCACCTTTTGAACGGCAGCCTCAAACTCAGGTCTTCCAGTGATCTGACGCATCCTCTCCTCTGTGATCAAAAAAGAATTGGATTTGATTTGAGGCGACTCGCGCATTTTGATGAACGTATTGACACTAATGGAGCTGAGGCGCGTTTCAGTCCCGGAGGAAGCAGCCGTCTCATGACATGCCAAACGACTGATCCCGTCGTCTGCCATGTAGTCCCCACATTGGACTTGATCCCCCAGAGGATTACCCAGTCCATCGATTCTTCCTTGATGAGTGCAACGCAGAAAAAGTCCTCGAGAGTCTGGCACTTCGGGTTTTCCCCAGAGGTTCAGAAGCTCTGATTGGAGGGGAATCGCTTGACCCCGCATCAGCTCCCATTCCGAACCATACTTCTCTTGAAACTGATCAGGGGTTAAAATCGAGTAACGAATCTCCCCCACATGACCTTCTCCGGCCACACTCGAACGACTCAGGCCCAGTAAAAAAACAAAGAGAACGAAAAAACTCTCTCTCAACCCACGATTCCAAACGTTCCGAAGCATCAAAACACCTCATGCAAAAAATTTGAGGCGTTTTATCGCTAAATCTATAATTTTTCAATACTCCTGTTTATTTTTTTTTTACTAACAGCAAATCCTGAATTTAATTGAGGATTTTAAAAAGCAGCACAGGGCTGTCCGGCAAATAGCTAAATAAAATCAAAAGGTTGCATTCCTCCTGGT